>CAYFZZ010000144.1:0-3767 GCA_964347545.1 uncultured Planctomycetaceae bacterium
CTGTCTCCTGCAATGCGGTAACCTGTTACTAAAATTCCAGAATGTGCGCTATGAGTGACAGAGACCCCGGATCCGATGCGAAGCCCCCCTGCCCTTCCCCTGAGAATGGGTTCCTTGCAGAACACGCCTCCATTCTCCGCAACAGCCTGAAATACTGGGGTGGACCGGACCTGGCCGGGTCGGCCCTGACCGATGAAGAGGCGGCGCGCTATTTGTTTCAGGCGCCGTTTGCGCTGGTTTCACACAACACGGATCCGGACCCGGTATTCAACTATGCCAACCAGACGGCGCTTCGATTATTTGAAGTAACCTGGGATGAATGCACCCGGATGCCTTCACGCCTCTCGGCCGAGCCTGTCCACCGAAATGAACGCGCGCGGCTACTGGCCGAGGTCAACGAGCACGGGATCATACGCAATTACCAGGGCATCAGAATTGCAAAAAGCGGGCGGAGATTCTTGATCGAAGACGGCACGGTGTGGAATCTTCTCGATGAACATCACCGGCCCTGCGGTCAGGCGGCCTGCTTCAGCCAGTGGCGGTTTCTCCCGGCCAATCGATCAGATTCGGGGGATTAACAAGGGCTTGTTCAACAAGTCCGATGCAGGTCACGATTCACAGCACACCTGATCCGTGACGTTCTGCGAAGAAATAATAATGGTAACACCTTAGCCGATGGCAGTGACTGGTTGTCGTCGCACCCCACGCCTTTTCGGTTCCATCCTCATAGCCCCGTGCTTTAGCACGGGGTCGAGGTCGTGTAAAAAAATGTGTCGAGCCCCGTTGACGGGGCTTCCCGCTGCCTGGCTTTAGCCCTGGATGACTGGCGGCGGAACAACACTCAACAAACAGCACCACGCGCGATCGCCAGGGCTGAAGCCGCAACGATCCGAAGGCCCGTAAACGGACCTTCCCGTTGGGGTGCTGGGCATCCTCATCCCGGCATAAATGCCGGGGCTCATACAAACCGAGGTGCCCTTCCGTCTCCTGCAATGCGGTAACCTGTTACCAAAATTATAGGTTCTTTGAGCCGAAACGTCGTCGCCTGGCGGGGGGGAAGGCTGAGCGGCAGTGTCCCGACACGCAGACCGCTGCCGTTCGCCCGCTGGCGGGCCGGACCGCAAAAGGCCCCCCACCGCCGCTTTGTCCAGGCCCTGAGCCGGCTTGCCAGCGCGGCCGGACATGTCGCCGGCGGGGTCGCCGGCGGGGCCCCGCCCGGCAGCGGGGTGCCAGGTTGCCCGCGGCACACCACACCCCGGATCGTTCGCCCACACTGCGGCCCTACACCGCTCGGATCCCGCTGCCCGCTACTCCAGCGGCCGCACGATCACTCGGTTACCATGCACCTGAACGACCTCGATTTGCGTACCGCGTTCGACCAGTTCGCCTTCGGAAATGACGTCGACCAGCTGGTCATCCAGGCTGGCCTTACCGGAGGGGGTCAACTGAGTGGCGGTCACGCCCCGCCGACCTACGAGGTGCTGGTAGTTGACCAAGGATTCGCGCTGCAAGACCTGGCGAAATGCTTCGTCCTCGGGTGCCGGCAGCATGATCCGTTTCAACAGGGGTGTGTCGGGCAGATAGCGTCGCATGAAGATGGCAAAGCCCAGCAGCCCGACCAGCCCGCCGCCCACGATCAGCAACGAATCGCGTAGTTCGCGGACCTCTCCGCTGGTCGCTGGCAGGACAAATGTCTGGCTGGCCAGTACCAGCGAGGTGAGTACCAGGACGCCGCCGCCCAATCCAAAGATGCCGAAACCGGGAAGGATGAAAACTTCCATCACCAGGCAGGCCAGGCCAACCAGGAACAGCACGACCTCCAGGGCCCCGGCCGTTCCTTCCAGAAAGTTGGACCAGAAGAACAGCGTAAAGGCCACCGCCGCCACAAATCCGCCCACGCCGATTCCTGGCATTTGAATCTCTGCGTACACGGCGGCCAGGCCGATCATGACCAGCAGCCACGCCAGTCCGGGAGAGGCCAACGCCCGGACCAGTTTGTCCACCCAGTTGGGTTTCGCCAGCGTGGGGTCGTCTTCCAGGCCGTACTGCTGTTTGAAGTCCTCAAAGTTATCGACCACCGCCGCGGCCAATCCTAATTGTTCTGCCTGGTTGCCGTCCACCTCCAGGAATTCCCCCAGGTCACAGATGACGATTTCCTGCTGCCATTGGTCAGGATCTTCCTGCTGCTTGAATTCCTGCTCGGTAAAATATTGCGTCAGGCCCGTGCGCCGATTCTTGTAACGATGGACGACCAGATCTTCCTGAAACATGGCGGCCAGCAGGGCCGGGCTGCGTGCCTTGCGCGGCGCGATGATGTCGTCGATGGCGGCAATCACGTCCCGCCGTTGCTCAGCGGAAAGGTCCTGGTCACCACCACCCAAAAGGGCCTCGGGGTGCATGACGACGTCATCGCAGGCCAAGGCGACCAGGGCTGCGGTACCGGTTGCTCGGCTGGGAACGTAGGCCGTCGTCATCACCTTCTCGCTGTCCAACTGGCTGATAAAGTCCGCCAGCCTCGTGGCCGCTTCCAGGTCCCCTCCCGGCGCATCGATCCACAAACATAAAAAATTCGTTTGGCCATGGATCGCATCCTGCATCATCCGCAGTCGTGTTTCGGCCAGTTTTGCGTCGAGGGGACGATCCAGCATGATCCGCCTGGCCCGCAGCTGTTCGGTATACGAACGAGCGACCTGGAGGGCGTTGCGTGGCAGGCCCAGATGTTGAGCGATCTGGCCGCGGTCGGCTGCCAGGTAAGCCGCGATGCCCAGCTCGCGGGCTTCGCGACCCGACAGGAGGCCCGGTTCGCCGGCGGCGAAAATGACGCGCGTCTGATCGTCGTCGATCGTTTTCGTCTCGCGCAAGGCCTCCAGGTCCGCCGCAAAAATCAACTGCGGGCCATCCTCGGTTTCCACCCGCAAAACCTGGTACTGCCGGTCCAGCATCCCCAAAGCAATCTCGACCGGAAGGGTCCGCCGACTGCGGGCGATCTGCCGGTAACCGCCCTCAATCGTCTCGTCGATCGGATGGTCCGCGTCATGATCGGCACCGGCATCCCCGAATTCGGCATCGGCAGCCATCCCGATTTGCTCGCAGGCGGCGGCCACCAGGACCGCGTGACCCTTGATCGATCGTGGCAGGTAGGCCACGGTCTTCACGCCATCCAGCTGGGGGCTGATCAGGAAGCGAGCCAGCTTCAGCGCGTCCTCGAATTCCGTGCCCCGTCCAAACTCGGTCTGCCCCGGCTGGAATTCGAGGATCAGGACGGGGCGCCTCGCGTCGGCGGGGGGCGGGTCGGCAGATTTCCACTCCGTCAAGGCTCGACGAATCTGCTGCACCACCCGCCGATCGACATTGCCCGTAATCGGCAGCGGTACCTTCACCAGCAGGCCCTGCGGTGCCACCTCCGCGGCCACCTGCTGGCCGGCAGCCTTCCCTTCCGGCGCCCCGTCTGTCCCACCGGTACCGCCGGCCAGAATCAGAAGCCAGGCCAACGAAACCACCACCGCTCGACCCGCCCACCGAAGATCAATCCTGACTGACATGGCACCACCCGGTGTCGAGTACTCGTAGCGCTGGAACTGCTCCAGCCAGCGGCCATCGAACGGCTGTCATTTTTTATGGTTCTTCCGCAGAATCTGTGGGGCGATTGCTGTTTCTCAAGGGGTGGTCGCAGTTACGGTCCGTCCGCCGCGGAAAGAAGTATAAGTAGCGGGGGGGATGGATATAGGCGGGTCGTTGAAGGGTATTCGGTTAAGGGTATTCGGTTA
>CAYFZZ010000145.1:0-7225 GCA_964347545.1 uncultured Planctomycetaceae bacterium
GGGTCGAGCGGTGGTGAGCAGGGCCAGGATCACGGCGGGGGCCAGGATCATGACCAGTTGCGTGATGAAGATGACTTGAGCCAGTTTGGAAAAGGTGATCTGCTGCAGCTCGCTCAGCGATTCCGGCGCATCGATAAACCCGGGCATAAAGAATTTGATGATCAGCACCAGCACGCCGCACAACACGGCCAGGGGGACCGTGGGGGACGGGCGGCGGTCGTGGATCAGGTGCCGCGCCCAGGTCGTGACATCCCATCGTTCCCCTTCCCGAAACAGCACTTCTTCGCTGTTAAACTGATCGATGGCCCACCGCACGGACAGCCAGCAGCAGCCGCAGGTCACGGCGGCCACGGGAAACACGTAGGGCCACAGCTGGTGGATCGTCCCTTCCATGATCGACCGCATCAACAACACAATGCCGCTGACGGGGATCAGGCTGAAACCGAGGTTCAGTTCGGCATCCGGTTTCATGGGCAGGAGGATCAGGGGCATGGCGACCATCACCACGGGCATCAGGTAGTACTGTCCCTCCTTGGTGCTACGAGCAAAGGCGGCCAGGGCCAGGCAGACGGCGCTGAACATCGCCGCCACGGGAATCAGGATTACGGCCAGCCAGATCATGGCGCCGAAGGGGGGAGGGCCGATGTCGGCCATCTCGGCGATCCCCTGCAGCCGGTTCATAACGATGGCCCCCGTGATCCCGATACTGACCAGGTTCAGCACGGCGGTCGCAACGCTGAAGGCCATCACCGTCAGCAGTTTCCCCATCACGATTTCACTGCGGCGAGCGGGGCTGCTGAGCAGGGTTTCCAGGGTGCCCCGTTCCTTTTCGCCGGCACACAAGTCCACGGCCGGGTAGAACGCACCGGTAACCGCCCAGATCAACAACACGAAGGGGAGGATCTTGGACCACAAGGTCGTATTGATCCGCTCTTCGGCGTCCGCGACGTTGTACTGAGCAAACCCGATGGGGGCCGAGGCATTCACGGGCAGATTGGCCAGTTGCAGACTGCGTTGTCCCACCGCCGCCGACCAGTCCTCCAGAGCTCGGCTGACCCGCACATGGGCCAGACCTTTCTTTTCGCTGCTGTTGTCAAACACCACCAGGGGCTGGGGGGGTGCCGGCGGGGGACCGGTACCGGTGCGGGCATGCGTCGGCAACTGCTGAAAATAATCCTCCAGCTGGCGAAAGAAGTCGGGCGGAAAGAAGATCACGGCATCACAGGCATGCAGCCGCATCAGCCAGATCAGTTCTTCATTCAATTCCGCATGAGCCTCGCCCGAAATGGTACCCTGGACCGGCCATTTGCCCTGGCGGATGAAATGCAGCTGTTGCAGCGGCAGAAATTTCAGGTCCAGCACACTGGGCTGGGACGGATCCTGAATGTGGCTGGCCAGCTGGCCCTTGTCGATCAGGGCCGGCAGATCCGAGCGGGTATCTTCGTGCCCCACGACCAGGATCTTGCTGGGATGCTGGCGGAGAAACTGAGCGATTTGGAAAAAGCTGATGCCCAGCAAGGGATAGAACAGAATCGGCAGCACGGCAATCAGGAACAGCGTGCGTCGGTCCCGCAGCTGGTCGCGCATCTCGCGGCGAAAAACGAGCTTGATGTGACGCCCATTCATGGTGGTTGCTGGTCCGTCCTCGGCTGAGGTCCCCGCGGGACGGGGTCCGCTTTACAAGGCGGTCACTCCCGCCGGGGCGGCCGACCCGGCCGCCGCCAGTTCGCTACGCCGCTGTTCCTCGGCCGAGATCAATTCAAAAAACAGGTCTTCCAAGTCCGGCTGGTGGTGTTGCTGGCGCAAGGCATCCAGGGTGCCTTCGGTCAGGATGTGGCCGCGATGCATGATGGCGATGCGATCGCACAACCGTTCGGCCTCCCGCATGATGTGCGTCGAAAAAATAATGCACTTGCCCTGATCGCGCAAGCGATGGACGGTGTCCATCAGGGCCCGGGCGACCAGCACATCCAGCCCGGAGGTGGCTTCGTCCAGGATGACCACCGGCGGATCGTGCACGATGGCGCGAGCGATAGACACTTTCTGTTTCATGCCGGTCGACATCTTGCCCCCCAGCACGTCGCGGATCTCGTTCATCTGCAGGCGGGCAAAGATCTCTTCCATCCGCTGGTGCAACTCTGCCTCGGGAATGTCGTACAGCCGGCCAAAGTATTCGACCATCTCCCAGGCGGTCATGCGGTCATAGACGGCGGTGCTGGCCGAGACAAAGCCGATCTGGTGCCGCACCTGAGCCGGCTGGGTGACGACATCGAAACCGTTCACCCGCACCTCGCCGCTGGTGGGCTGCAGGACGGTGCTGAGGATCCGCAGGGCGGTTGTTTTCCCCGCCCCGTTGGGGCCCAGCAGTCCGAAGATTTCGCCGGGCCTGGCGTCAAAGCTGATGCCGGCCAGAGCCACGTGCTGGCCCTCGCGAAAATCGGCGTAATGTTTCGCCAGCTGGCGGACAGTGATCATGGAACTGGGCGGAAGCGAGAGGATCGAAGCGGTCGGGAGAGGAGGGCATCCGGCCTCCGGCCGCTGGCCGCCGACAGGATAGTCCGTTCGCTCTCCACTATACCACGTGATCCCCCCCACCCAAAATCGCTTCCGGTGAATTTGCGGGGGGCTGGTCGATCAACTGATAGAACACGTTCCGCTGCCGAGGGACATATCCCAGTTCGGCAATACAATCGCGAATCTGCTGCAACGACAGGTAGTGGACTGTCCCGGCCTCGGCCACGACGTTTTCCTCGATCATGAGGCTGCCCATGTCGTTGGCCCCGTACAACAGCGCAAGTTGGCCGATTTTCATACCTTGCGTCACCCAGCTGGACTGGATGTTGGCAAAATTATCGAGGTACAAACGGCTAACGGCCTGGGTCTTCAAATACTCAAAAGCGCCCGCCGGCGGGATGTGCGCCATCGCCGTATGTTCCGGCTGAAACGTCCAGCAGATAAAAGCCGTAAAACCGCTCGTCTCGTCCTGCAATTGACGCAACCGTTCCAGGTGTTCGATCCGTTCGGACAAAGTTTCCACGTGCCCGAACATCATCGTCGCCGTGCTGCGCCCGCCCAACTGGTGCCAGACCCGCATCACGTTCAGCCAGTCGTCGGTCAACACCTTGCCCCGGGTGATTTCCCGCCGCACCCGATCCACCAGGATCTCGGCCCCCCCGCCGGGGACACTCCCCAACCCGGCCGCCCGCAGACGCTGGAGGACTTCGTCCAGCGGGATTTTGCAGACCTTGGTAAAGGCGTGCAGTTCCGGGGGGCTGAACC
Organism: uncultured Planctomycetaceae bacterium; assembly: GCA_964347545.1. Taxonomy (GTDB): domain Bacteria; phylum Planctomycetota; class Planctomycetia; order Pirellulales; family UBA7805; genus CS4-C045. Next base: position 3,280 of record CAYFZZ010000145.1, read on the forward strand.
CGTGGATGTTCACCTGTGGAAATTCCGCCTTGATGTCCCCCAACATCTGCTCGTACCAGTCCAGCGTATACTGCGGGTGCAGGCCGCCCTGCAACAAGATCTGGTCGCCCCCCAGCTGGACCGTCTCGCGGACCTTGGCCAACAGCTGGTCCCGCGGCAGGACGTAACCTTCGGGATCGCGGGGGGGGCGGTAAAACGCGCAGAAGTCGCAGACGGCGCTGCAGATATTCGTGTAGTTGATGTTGCGGTCGATGTTGTAGGTGCGATAGTCCTCGGGGTGCCAGCGGCGCGTCACTTCGTCCGCCGCGCGGCCCAACGCGGCCAGATCGTGCGACTGTAGCAGCTGCACGCCTTCGGCGGGGGACAGCCGTTGGCCGGCCACCGCCTTGTCCAAAATCGAATCGATGCTGGAACGGACCATGACAGCAGGGTAGGGGCTAGGAGCTAGGGGTTAGGAGCTAAGGGTTAGGGGTAGGCCGGAACAAGCCACGCGCAGTTCCGGCAGAAGGTGTGGGTGCCGGAACGCGGCCCCGCTCGTGCCGGCCCGGGCCGCCGTATTGTACTTCACCGCTCGCCCGGCGCGGCAGCCTGGCCGATGTCGGCGGTAGCCGCGGCCAGCCCCAACGCCGAGGTGTGCTCGAAAAACAGCTCCAACCCCCGCCGCTCGTCGGGACCCAAGCGGAAATTCAAATTGTCGTGTAAATAGTGGTAACACTGCGGTTCGGTCAGCCCCAACGGGCCCGCTTCGACACGGGCGATTTCGTGGAGGTGAGCGACCCCGGCGTCGCGGGCCTGGCCCAGGACCTTTGCCAGAGGGGCCACGCCGTCCCCCCCGCGGCTGGTCCAGGTGGCAAACACAAACGGGAGCCCGGTCCACTGAAACCACTGATCGCCCAGATCCCAGACCTCGTGAAACCGCCCCGTGGGCGAATGCATCGCGCGATCCCCAATCAATAACAGGGCGTCGGCCGCCGTCTCGTTTAACCCGGTGCCGATTCTTAGCGGCTGCAGGTCGGGGCGCACGCCACAGACGCGTTCCAACAAGATCAGGGCCAAGGCGATGCTGGTCCGCGATCCCTCGTCCAGCGCCAGGCTGCGAATCTGCTGGGGCGGAACCCGCATGAACAACTTGACGCTCAACACCGGACCCCGGCAGCCAATACAAGCGTCCGAGACGATTTCATAGTCGGGGTGAGTCCACAGCTCGATCGAGGGGACCAGGGCCACGTCGAAATTTCCCGCGGCCAGGCCGTCGGCCAGCCGGCTGGGATAGTCGTAAATGATCTCGGCCCCGGGTGCTAGCTGGTCCAGCTGATACACCAACGGCTTGGTGTTCAGGTAATTGACCGCGCCAATTCGCATCCGCTCGCTACCACCCATGCTGTGCTGACCTCCCCCGGCCGAACCAGGCCTCTGGGGAGCGAATGAAGCCGGCAATTATAAGTGGGCGTGATCGACGCCGCAAAGGCCGAGCGGCCTGTGGGACGCCGATCCCGGCCCGCACGCGAGCCCTGCCAGGGGAACCGCGTTTGCCGCGTGGATTTAACGCCGGCGGCTCAACCGCCCGTTCTGCCAGCGAACCGCCGCCAGCATGCTTGCTGGGCTGGGAAGGCCCGCAGGACGCGGGCGGAAACTGTGGCCGGGACCGATCCGCGGCCGGGGGGGAGGCGTATTGCCGGTGGGTGGTCGTTTTGCTACTTTCGCTGGCCAATTTCGATGGCTTTGCCACCACTTTCGCATCCTGGGGATTGCCCGCGTTGCGTCGCTCCTTTTCTTGCTGCTCACTCCTGCCGCTGCTGACCCTGCTCGTGGCACCGACCCTTTCGCTGGCTCAGGGATCCCTGCCGGCGGTCCCCTGGCCGGCCACCGACTGGGAGACGGACCCCTTGGAGGCTCCGGCGGCCGCACCGCGGCTGCCCGCGCCCCTGTTTCCGGGCTGGGTCGTCCAGGATCAGCCCGCGGCCGGTCAGACCCCCCAACCGCAGACCCCATCCTACATCCGTCCGCTGCCCCAGGTTCCCCGGGACCAGCAGCTGCCTGCGCCCCTGGAAACCGTCCCGGTGCCACCGCCGACGGCCGAGATGTTTGCCTGGGACCAGCCGCTGGGCAAACCCCCCGCTCGTTCCTGGGAGGCGAGTATCGAGCTGGGATTGAACGGCACGGGGGGAAACACCGACACGTTCAATGTCCAGCTGGGCGCCAATTTCGAACAGGAACTGCCCCGTTCTACCTATACCTTAGAGGTGGACTACACCAACAATTCGAGCGGCGGGGTGACGACCGCCAATCGCCACCTGACGGAAAGCCGCTATGAATGGTCGTTCAGCGAGAAATCGCGGTGGGACCTGTACGTGCACGGCACCCTGGAACTGGACAGTTTCAAGGCCTTCGACCAGCGGATCGCCACGGACATGGGTCTGGGTTACCTGTTGATCGAGAATGATCTGCACGAGCTGAAGGGTCGAGCGGGTGGGGGTGTCTCGCGGGAAATTGGGGGGCCGGACAACAGCTGGGTGCCGGAGGCGGTGTTGGGCCTGGACTACAAACGGCAAATTTCCAAGCGGCAGAAGCTAACCCTCACAACCGATTATTATCCCGCCTGGGAGGACTTTAACGACTTCCGCGTGAAAACGAAGGCCGACTGGGAGATTCTGCTGGACGAAGCGCCCAAGCTGAGCCTGAAGCTGAGCGCGCTGAACAACTACGACAGCACGCCCAACGGGGCCGAGCCGAACGACCTGGACTACACGGCGGTCCTGTTGTGGAAGTACTAGCCGCCGGTCAGTAGCGAAGCAGGGATTCATCCAACCGGTATTCCGCCGCGCGGCCTAAATCTTTCGAGCTGCGCCGGCTGCCGGAACTCTGCCAGGCACCCACCTCTTCCAGTTCGGGCATGATCTGGACCAACTGTTCGATCAGCTGGCCCGCCATGCTTTTGACGCGCGTGGTGTGAGCCATTTCGGACAGGGTCACGGCCGTCTTCATGACACGGACCAGACTGGCCCGCGCCCGCACCGGCGAGGAGAGTTCCATCTGGCTGTCCTCCAACAGCTCGCAGACCGGTACCTCCAGCGCCTCTTGCCAGCGGTACAGCTGGCTTAACGGCAAATCTTCCGTCTCCGACTCCTCCCGTTCCGCGTCCTGGACGCTGATCCCCAGCCGCCGCGCGACGGTGCGCAACGAGATCCGTTGCTGCTGGCGGACTTCCCGCAAGCGGTGCAAAGGACCCCTCGGTTGGGGGACCGGCGCCGCCACAGCCTGACAATCTGTGGCATTCCCAGCTTCGTAAGGGGCAATACTCATCACATTCCTCCCGGCCCGCGGAAAACCACGGGCTCCTTCGAATAAAAAATAATAAAAATGAAGCGATCAGATTAAGCAATCGTTCCGTCGTATTTCAAAAGCGAAACTCTCGCACCCCAGCCCTCGTTCGCCAGCGAAACAGCACACTGGCCGAACCACGGCCCGAGTGATGAATTGAATTTCAAAAAACGCTTTGCGCACGAGCCCACGGAACGTCCGCCCGGCGGTGTCACCCGTCGCCTCAGCGTGTGCCGGCGGCCAGGTCATCCCGCAGCGAATCGAAAAATGGAACTCGTCCTGCGCCAGACAGGAACACGGAAAGATCGTGAGGAATCGTCAGTAACAGATAAGGAGCAAAAAAAGGGTGGAAGCGTCCCTTCCACATCCACGATCGCTCGATTCCCTCGATACCGCTCAAGGTGCCACACCACACCAAAAACGTCAACCCGAATTTGGCCGGGGTGCGAGAAATTCGCACGCCGCGTCGCGCAAAGCCAGTCAGCCAGCCAGGTTCGGACAGGCGGCCAGGGTACGAGTTGCGGGATACGGGTTGCGAGTTGTGGGAAGCGGGCTGCGGGATGCGGGAGGCGGGGTGCGGGAAGCGGGTTGCGTCATGCAGGGGACGGGCAGGAGTGCCCGTCCT
>CAYFZZ010000146.1:0-3610 GCA_964347545.1 uncultured Planctomycetaceae bacterium
GCCATCAGCGGATGGGACGGATCGACCAGCCACTGGGCGAATCCCAGCCGATTGGCCGGCGCGCCGTCGGGCAGCGGGGGCAGGAAGGGGGGCACGGCTCGCTGCAGGGAACCTGTCTCCTTGTCGGGCTGATCGTACTGGCCGCGCTTCAGGATGTAGGCCGGCCGCGGCCGGGCCCGTTCCTTCATCACCAGCGTCGTGGGAAAGCCCTTGGATAACTGGTCTCTTTTCTTCTTCAATCCCTCCAGTTCCCCCGCCATCTTGGCCCATGCGGGCGAATGGGTGCGACGGTAGTAATCTCGCAGCTGGGCCTGCTGCTGCGGGCTCCGCTGGTCGGCGGGCACCGCCAGGATCCTGGCCGGGGCGGCCTGGGGGGTCATCTCCTGGGGCGGCGCGATCGCGCGGAAGTAGAAACCCGCATCACCTCCGAAATCGATGATCTTCAACAGCAAATGGTTCTGGCCGCCTTGCAACTCCAGTTCCGCCTGGTCCTGGTCGGGTTTTACCCCACGCGCCACGTTGTTCTCGTGCACGATTTCGCCGTTCAGCCAGACGCGGATGGCGTCGTCGCTGCCCAGGGAGGCTTTGATCGTCCGCGGGCTGGGCGCGTAGATGGTCCGATACAGGTACCAGGCCCCCACGCCTCCCGGCAAGGGATGCGGCTGGCCATCGGCCGCTTCCGGCCGAGGTTGCCACGACAGCTTTCCGTCACGGTAGGTTTTCCCCAGGTCGATATCGTTTTCGGGACCGTAATCCGTGTTGTAGGCGACCTGCGGATCTCCCTCGTCAAAGCGTCCCAGGACGTACCAATCGGCCAGCGTCAAGGGCAACATCGAGCCGTCGGTCGAGAGCGACAGCCGCACTCGGCCCAAGGCGTGCTGCCCATAATGACTCTCAAACCGCAGACGGAATCGCAGTTCGGTGCCACCCTCGAAACCCACGGGCGACGCCGGCGTGAACTCGGCCGTCCGCGTCTCTTTACGTTTGTGCCCTTCCACGGCCCAGCCGTTGTTTTTGCTGATCACGCCATCGATGGCGTTGACGATCGGGAACGTGTCCTGGGAATGATCGGCGGTCGCGGCCACGAAAGAGACGTCGGTCCACGTTGCGTCGGGTTGCCCGGCCGGCCGCACCGCCAGCTCGAACTCGCTCAGCACCGCGTTCCCGTTGGCGGCCCGACCATTGCTCTGACGCGGCAGCGACGGATCCGTCAGCCCCTCCAGGCGGACGGCGGCAATGGAAAGGGCATCGGTGCGGCCCACGATCTCGTACACGGTCTGAGCCGGGTTGGGGCCGGTGGCCAGCAGCGAATCGTCCGGCTGGCGGACCAGTTGAGCGTCACCCTGGGCGGTGGCCGAGACCGGCGGGATGACCTGCCAGCGGTGGTGCAGACGCTGGTACCATTTCGACTCCCAGGCCGTCTGCTGGGCATCCAGCTCGGGCAGCGGCGCCGAAAGTTTCTCCTGCCAGGCGGCCATCTGCTGGGTCAGCTGCCCATGTCGCCGTCTCTGCTGGGGGGTCGGCACAGTGACCACCGGGGCCGGGGCCTTGGCATTGCCGTCCAGGGGGCTGCCGTCCAGGTTGTTGAAAAAAGCAAATAAGGAGTAGAAGTCCTTGGCGGTCAGCGGATCGAACTTGTGGTCGTGACAAACGGCGCACCCGGCGGTCAGGCCCAGAAAGACGGTGCCGGTGGTCGAGACGCGATCGACCACGTTCCGCACGTAGACTTCTTCCCGGATCGAACCGCCTTCGGCGGTCGTCACGTGCAGCCGGTTGTAGCCGCTGAAGACCTGGTCCTGCAGGGTCGCCTCGGGCAGCAGGTCGCCGGCCAGCTGCTTGATCACAAACTGGTCCCACGGCATGTTCTCGTTGAAGGCACCAATCACCGCGTCGCGGTACGGCCACATTTCGCGGTAGTTGTCCAGATGCAGTCCGTGGGTGTCACCATAACGGGCGGCGTCCAGCCAGAAGCGGGTCATGTGCTCGCCATACCGCTCGGAGGCCAGCAACCGATCCACCAGTCGCTCGTACGCCTGCGGCGAGTCGTCGGCCAGGAAGCGATCCACCTCCTGGGGCGTCGGCGGCAGACCGGTCAAATCGAACGTGACGCGGCGGATCAGCGTGACCTTGTCCGCCTCGGGCGAGGGCTGCAGGCCTTGTTTTTTCAGACCCGCCAGGACGAACTGGTCGAGGGGGCTTGGGGCGCCGGCCGAGTCGCCGGTGGCCGGTGGTGCGGGACGCTGGGGAGCCACGAACGACCAATGCTCCTGCCAGGGGGCGCCGGCCGCGACCCACCGCCGCAGCTTGTCGATCTGGTCGGCCGTCAGCGATTTGCCCGAATCGGGCGGCGGCATATGTTCATATTCGGCATCGCTGGTGATCCGCCGGATCAACTCGCTCGACTCCGGCTCGCCCGGCACCACCGGAATCTCCCCCGATTCCGCCTCGCCCAGGATTCCCTCCTGCTGGTCCAGCCGCAGGTCGGCCTCGCGATGCCCCCCGTCCGGGCCGTGACAGAAATAACAGTTGTCCGACAGGATGGGACGAATGTCGCGGACGTAGTCCACCTCGGCGGGCGTCTCCTCCGCCACGACCGTCCGATCGGTAACCAGCAGCGATCCGGCAACGCCCAAAACCGCCAGCAGAACAAGTCGGAAGAAGCTCGGTCGCATGCCGTCAGCGGCCATGGTCTAATGGTCCTTCATCCAGATTGTGGGTTGCTGCTGAACTGGCGGGGCGCTCGACGGACGAGCGGAGTCAGCAGGGCGGGCGCGGGCGAAAGATTTATTAAAACAGACAATCAGGATTGAGTCAACCATGAGCACAGCTGGTGATGACCAAAGCACTTGCGCGCCCGCTGAACGGCCGGCGATTTTGGGCGACCTCTGGGGTTTGTCGTTTGGGGTTGGTCGTTCCGCCCATGGCTGGTGCGCGGCGCGCAATCGTAGACGGGCCGCAGAAAGAAAAACGGAACGGCCCCGCCGAGGGCCCGCTCTGCGGACAGCCACGCCAGGCCCGCCACAAACGTTCCAGGTGACACGGTGACTTCCCGCCTCCGCGACCCGATTACCACCCGCATCCGGCAGATCGACGTAACCGAACTGCAACGGCACGTCGAAACGCTGGCCGGATTCGGCCCGCGGTCGGTCGAGGACCCCCAGGCGGTCGCGCGGGCCCGGGATTATTTAGAGGACCAGCTGACCCGCTGTGGGTACGACGTGCAGCTCGAGCCGTTCGGCGCTCAGCCGCACGAGGTCAACCTGCTGGCCTCGGCGGTTGGCCACCAGCGGCCGGAAACGGTGATCGAACTGGGGGCTCATTACGACACGGTCCGCGGCAGCCCCGGGGCGGACGACAACGCCAGCGCTGTGGGGGGGCTGCTGGAGATTGCCCGCGTCCTCAGCGACGTCGCCTGCCGCCGCACCATCCGGTTTTGCCTGTTCGGAGGGGAAGAATCGGGACTGCGCGGGAGTCGCGCCCACGTGGAGGCGATCGCCGGCAACGCGGGGCAACAGGTGGAAGGGATCGTCGTGTTCGAGATGATCGGCTTCCGCACCCGTCAGCCGGGCTCCCAAAGAACGCCCCTGCGAATCCCCTGGCTGCTCTCTCC
>CAYFZZ010000147.1:0-18264 GCA_964347545.1 uncultured Planctomycetaceae bacterium
CTTGGTATACCTAAATTCACAGCAGGGCGGTCGGTCCGAGCAAAGGGGGGCCCACCGTCCGGCGGGGGGGCGTGGCGGAGCGGTGGCGGTGAGGGCAGGTGCGGCAGGAGTTGTGGCAGGATGGGCCGGGGCACCCGCGAGGGGACGTGCGCCGGCGGGGAACGAGATGGCCGGCGTCCCGTGGGGAGAAGCATGTGGGCGGATCAGAGTTCCAGGTCGGGGGGCAAGTCGTGCTCGCCCTCCCCCTCCCCCTCGTCCTCAGGCCTCTTCGGGCTCGGTCCCGTCCAGGGGATCTCCATCGTGAACCGGCTGCCGCTGCCAACCTCGCTGTTTACCAGAATCTGGCCCCCGTGTTCTTTGCAGATTTTCTGACTGACGCTCAGCCCCAGCCCCGTGCCGCGGCTGCCCTTGGTGGAGACGAAAATCGTGAACATCTTCTCTAGTTGTTCCGGGGGAATGCCGCTGCCGTTGTCTTGAACCACCACCCGAAACAGCTTCGCCCCCTCGTCATATTCGGTCGAGACATGAACGGCTCCCTCGGCCACGCCTTCGCAGGCATCCAGGGCGTTGGTGACCAGGTTCAACACGGCCCGATGCAAGCCCTCGGGGTCGAAATGCGAGTGGGGGAGGTCGGCCGATGGCGACCAGTGCAACGCCACCTCCAGCTCGGACGCTCGTACCTGCATCAGTTCCACCACGTCCCCCACCGTCTCGTTCAGATCCGCATCCACCAGCTCGGGTTCGCGCTCCTTGCTGAACGTCAGCATATCCAGCACCAGGCTGGAAATACGCCCCTGGTTCTTTTCCACGATGTGCCAGCCTTTTTGGACGACTTCCTTGTCATCTTCGGACAGTCCCATTTCGATCAGATAGCTGCCACCGCGAATGCCCTGGAGGATATTCTTGATGTGATGAGAGAGGGTGGCGATGGTCTGTCCCACGGCGGCCAGCCGCTCGGCCTGCAGCATGGCCGAGTAGTAGGAGGTGTCTTCCACGGCCAGGGCGGCCTGGTGAGCGATGGCCACCATCAGCTTTAAATGTTCCTGGGTAAACTTGTTGCCCCCCTGGTGCGGGGTGGGGGCCAGGATCTTGTCCGGGGTCAGAGAGGTATCGATGTAAATCACGCCCACCACGCCGTATCGGCCGCGCATCGGCACACAAATCGCCTCACGGACATTCATTTGCAGGATGCTGGCCCCCGTATCCCAGCGGGTGTCATCCCGCGCATTGCTGGTCAACACGCCCTCGTTATGCTGAGTGACATAATCCAGGATGGTCTTGCTGATCGTAATTTTGCTCTGGTCCGAAAGCCCAGCTCGGTTGCGGCGGACTCTGGGTTCCAGCTGCTCTGTTTCGTTGTCCATCAGCATGATGCAGCCCCGGTCAGCCTCGACCCATTCGAAGATCAGTTCCATGATCCGGTTCAGCAATTCGTCGATGTCCAGCGTATGGCTCACGGCCAGGGCGGTGCGGTACATCACCTGCAGATTGCTACGCGCCCGGGCCAACCAGGGACTTTCCGAAGCGTCGGGGCTGGCCGGCAGGATATCTTCTCCTTCGCCCTGGCCCAGCTTGTGCAGAATCCGCGATTCGTCCGGCGTGGTGGGGGTCACGATCCGTACGCTGTCATCCACGCCAATCGACGACGGGTCCGTGCCGGCCGTGTACAACAGCAGCGAGCGGCCCAGCTGGACCTGGTCGCCGCTGGAAAGCGTGCACCGCGTCACGCGCTGACCGTTGACATACGTCCCGTTGGAACTTCCCAGGTCGATCAGTTCGCAAGCCTCGGCGCTACAGCGAATCTCGGCGTGTCGGCGCGAGACCTCGGTGTCATGCAGCCGAATGGCATTGGCCATGTCGCGGCCCACGCCACTGGCCGGTCCGTCCAGTTCGAAGCGATGGCCACGATCGCGACCCTGGATGACGAAAAACGAAGGCACGACTCGACCTCGCAAGAATCAATGCCGAGCAAGAGCAAACGATGAGCAGCCGGGTGGGGAGACCCTCACCGGTTCATGTCACCAACTGCTCAATTCTACGGATCAACGGTCCGTAATGATAGGGTTTCGAGAACACCTCGTCAGCCGCGACCTCGGAAGGGGGATGGGATGATCGCCGCACACTGCCGATCAGGACCAAGGAGGGTGGCTGAGGGCCGGCTTGTTGAGCGAAATCGTGGCACAGCTGCCGCCCCGCTCGCTCGGCAATCTCCAAATCCAGCACAATCACGCTGGGCCGATGGGTCTGCGCCAGGGCCAGCCCCTGGTCGGCGGCGTCCGCTTCCAGAATCTCCAGCCCCCGCCGCTGAAGGGCCGTTTTCAGGACCTCGCGCGAGTCTTCCGACTCGTCCACAATCAATACCCTCGGCGGCGAAATCCCCAGGGGCGAGGCGGGAACGGTCTCGCCTGGCACTGGCCTCGCGGCGGGGGGCAAGTTGCCTGTCGCGCCTGTCACTTTGCCTTCCATCGGTGCCACCTTCCGCGGTTTCGCCCCCCCTGCTGCCGGAATCGGTCCTTCGCCACCACCGCTCGTAACGGTGGGGGGGGAGAATACCGAGCGGGTGCGGCGGTGTCAAAATGAGTTTTTCCGCTTGACGACGGCAACGCAGGCATCAAGAATTTCTGCAAAGCGCCCCGCGCGGCGGTTTGCCGCCCAGCGGCCCCAGCCGGTATCGCGGCGGCCGCCCGCTCGACGCTCACCAACCACCCCTCCAGCCCAGGTGTGCCATGCGACTCTTCCGGCCAACTCTTCTGATGCCTCTGCTAGCGATGGCGGTGTGGCTGTCGACAGCCACGGCCGGCCCGGCGGCCGAGAATACGGCGGCCATCGAGAAACGGCTCGGCGACACGGTGCACGAACTTGCCTCAGACGGCTACGAGGGGCGGGGCATCGGGACGCAAGGCCTGGAGAAGGCTGCGGACTTTATTGCGGCCCAGTTCCAGGCCAGCGGGCTGGACACGGCCGTCTTCCCGGACGGTCCCTTTCAGCGTTTTTCCGTCACGATGGACGCTCAGCTGGGACCGCCCGCAGAAAACCGGTTGGTCTTCGTCCCACCGGGCGCCGACGCAGCTCAGAATCCCCTCGGGCTGGGCACGGATTTTCAAACTTTGGCCGCAGGCGGGTCGGCCCAATTCGATCTGCCGCTGGCGTTCGTGGGGTACGGCATCACAGCGCCCGAAGCCGCCTACGACGATTACGCCGGCATCGATGTCCAGGGGAAATGTGTGGTGATCCTGCGGCACCAGCCGCAACGGGGGAATCATCACAGCCCCTTCCGCGCAGATCCGTCGCGGCATGCGTTTTTTTCCAGCAAGATTGCCAATGCCGTCGGCCGCGGTGCGGCGGCGATCGTGTTCTGTACCGGCAAGCACGAAATTGACCAAAAGACCGCTCAGCTGCAGCAGCAGTGGCAGAAGGCGGTCGACCAGCTGGTCGACGAGCATCAGAAACTGCAAGCTTTGCCCCCCACCGCGGATCCGGCGGCCGGGCATCGTCGCCGTATCGGCGAGCTGGCTGGGGAGATTGCCGGGTTGAGCCAGCGGAAGGAGGTGGCGGACGATCCGCTGCTGGGATTTCACCGAGCCGGCCTGGGGAGCGTCGATCGTCAAATTCCGATCTTCCACTGCCGCCGGGCGAGCCTGGATCCCCTGTTCCGGGCGGTCCTGGGGAAGGACCTGGAGGGAGTCGAGCGGGAGATGGACGAGGGTGGCGAGCCGTTCAGCCGGATCTTGAGCGGGTGGCGTGTTCGGGGAAGTTCGTCCTTGCAACGCCAGCCGGTCCAGGTGCGGAACGTCGTCGCCAGCTGGGAAGGTGCGGGGCCCCGAGCCGAGGAAACGATCGTCATCGGAGCTCATTACGATCATCTCGGTTACGGGGGGACCAGTTCGGTCGAGCCGGAGAGCCGGGAGGTGCACAACGGCGCGGACGATAATGCCAGCGGCGTGGCCGTGCTGCTGGAAGTCGCTCGGCGCATCGTCGCCCTCGACCGCCCCCTGCCACGCCGGATCGTGTTCGTGGCCTTCACCGGCGAAGAACGCGGACTGCTGGGCAGCGCCCATTACACGGCCCACCCGCCGATCCCGCTGGCACAGACGATCGCCATGCTGAACCTGGATATGGTGGGAAGACTGAGGGACGACAAGCTGATTGTGCACGGCATCGGCACCGCTCGAGAATTCGACCTGCTGCTCAAACGCATTAACGCTCAACACGATTTCCGCCTGGTGCTGCAGCCCAGCGGGTATGGGCCCAGCGATCACACGTCGTTTTACGAGCAAAAAATTCCTGTGCTGCACTTCTTCACCGGGGCTCATTCCGATTACCACCGTCCCAGCGACGACGCGGAAAAGGTGGATCTGCCCGGGATGCGGCGGATCGCTTCCCTGGTCGCTGACCTGGCGGTGGCCCTGGCGGAAGCAGACCAGCGGCCCAGTTATCAGGCGACGAAGCGGACCCGCATCGCCACCGGCAGCTGGCCCTACTTTGGCAGCCGGCCCGATTACGGCTACGAAAAACCGGGCGTTCGCCTGGCAGGGGTTGCTGTCGACAGTCCTGCCGAGCGGGCTGGCATCCAACCCGGCGACGTGATCCTGCGGTTTGGTTCTGCCAAGGTGACGACAGTGGCCGACTTTGCCAACGCGCTGGGGCGGCACAAGGCGGGCGAGCGCGTGAAAGTGGAGGTGTCCCGCGACGGCCGCCAGCGGATCCTCACCGTCACGCTCGATCCCCCCCGGCGCTAACCGCCCCATCTTAGGCTGGTATCTTTCCCGGCGGCCCAGGGGCGCCGGGTGGGCGCGGCCCCGCCGTAGGACGGACGATTTTTGCGGGCGCACCGGCGATCTCCGCCCCGATTTCCGCTGCCAGCTGTTCTTTCCGCCACCCGCCTTCCGCCAGCGGCATGCCGTGAAGTGCTAGCTGACCCGCCAGGAATTGGGGTGGCTGCCGCGCGACCCCAAGCCGGCTGGGGAGCGTAGCAGGAGTAAAGACGCTCTACCGGAGAGCCGTCCCACACCGCTTCTTCCTCCCGCAAAAACAGGGAGGAAACTGGCCTTTACGCGACGTGGAGTTGTCGACACAATACCGCCGCAAATTTTGCCCTCCCCGCAAGCCGGCGCGGCGAATTTGTTGCCGACCGAGATCGGCACGACAATCTGGATCACGTGGTCAGGGAAGACCATCTCAGTTAGCAAGGAGTGCTACACGTGTTGCATCGTATCTTCTCCGCATTGCGGACCGCCCGTCTGTTTCTTGTCCTCATGGTGTGCGCCATCGGCTTGTACGCGATCCGCGGTCAGGCCCAAGTCGCCGGAGGGCCACCACCCAGCCGCATGGCCGTGATCGACATCAAGTACATCCTGGAAAACCACCAGCGGTTCAAGGCTTCGATGGAGCAGATGAAAACTCAATTCGAAGCGGACGGCAAAGGGTTACAGGAGGAACGTAACCGCATCGTACAAATGGACAAACGGCTCAGCGAACTCAATCCCGGCACCCCGGATTACAACAATCTGGAAGAGCAGATTACCCGGATGAAAGCCGAATGGACGGTGAAGGCGAACAAGCTGAAGAAGGACATTCGCAACAAGGAATCGCAGATCCTGTGGAATGTCTATTACGAAATTCAGACGGAAACCAAGCGGTATTGCGAACAGAATGGGATCGGTCTGGTCGTCCAGTTCAACGGCGACAAGATCGACAGCAATCGACCGGAAGAGGTGGTGAAAGGGATGAGCCGGCCGATTGTGTACAACGCTCAACAGCTGGACATCACCCCCTGGATCCTCCAGGCCCTGCACAACGGCAGGCCTGCGGCGCAGGTCGGGCGCCAGCAAGGGGTCCTGCCGCCCCGACGTTGACGAGGAGGGGGCGGCGGAAGGCCGGTCGAGCGTGGTTGAGCCGCGGGAGGCGGTGCAACCAAAACGTTTAACCCCGTGACACGGCTTTTGCGTTGAACTTGACGACCCGACAACACACGATTGGCACGAAGGCCACCGTCAACGGCTTTGGCTATTGGAGCGGGATCGATGTTTGCGTCGAATTCCGGCCTGCCCCGGCCGACAGCGGGATCGTGTTTGTCCGTCACGATCTGTCACCGGCTCGGCGAGTCCCCGCTTTAGTCGAAAACCGCGTCGAAACACCGCGGCGAACCACGCTCGCCGAAGACGGGGCCAACGTGGAAATGGTGGAACACATCCTGGCCGCTCTGGCCGGACTGGGCATCGACAACTGCGAAGTCTGGGTGGACCAGCCCGAAATGCCCGGCTGTGACGGGTCCAGCCTGCGGTTTGTGGACGCCCTCCAGGCCGCCGGCCTGGTCGCTCAAGATGCCCTCCGCCGCCAGCTGGTGGTGCAGGAAATCACGCGGCTGGGGGATGGCGAGCATTGGATTGAGGCCCAACCTGCGCGGCGCGGCACCCTGACCATTCGCTATCGGCTCGATTACGCCGACGCCTCGCCGGCCATCGGCAGGCAGACGGCCGAGTTTGCCGTGAACCGGCAGGTCTTCTGCCGCGAACTGGCGGCCAGTCGCACGTTCATGCTGGACCAGGAAGCCAAATGGCTGCTGTCCCAGGGCTTTGGCCAGCGTGTCCAGCCTCGGGATGTGCTGGTCTTCGACCAGACGGGCCTGATCGACAATGAACTGCGCTACCCGGACGAATGCGTGCGACACAAAATCCTCGATATCGTCGGCGACCTCTCCCTGGCCGGCTGCCAAATCGTGGGAAGAATTGTCGCTCACCGCAGCGGACACCGGCTGAACGCCGAACTGGTAAAGATCCTGCTAAACGAGGGCACCCTGGTGGAGACCCAGAAACGATCCGCCTGACGCAGGGGGTGGCTGACCCCCATTGCGGCAGCTGGAGCACGTCGTACGGAGCTGTTGACTATGTCTACCTTGTTTGCCGACAACGCCGCCATCGACCCGCGGGCGGAGATCGACACGGATGTCGAAATTGGGCCTTACTGTGTCATCGGACCGGACGTTCGCATTGGGCGAGGTACTCGGTTGCTGAGCCACGTGACGGTGACCGGTCACGTTACCATCGGACAGGACAACAAGATTTTCCCCGGCGTCGTGATTGGCGGGGAACCGCAAGATCTGAGCTATCAGGGAAGCGACACGCAGGTCTACGTGGGAGATCATAACGTCATCCGCGAGGGGGTGACGATCAACCGCGCCACGGAAAAAGAAGATGGCGTGACAACGGTTGGCAGCCACAATTACCTGATGGCCAATAGCCACGTCGCGCATGACTGCCGGCTGGGCGACTGGATCGTGATGGCCAACGGCTGCCTGTTGGGCGGGCACGTGCACGTTCAGGACTATGCGTCCCTGTCGGGCAATGTCTGCGTACACCACTATACGACCATTGGCAGTTACAGCTTTGTGGGCGGACTCAGCCGCGCGCTCCACGACGTACCCCCCTTCATGCTGGCCGAAGGCCAGCCCACACGGCCGCGGTGCATCAACATCGTGGCCCTCAAGCGGCACAATTTTTCCTCGGAATCGATCAGCTGCCTGGCGGAGGCCCATCGGCTGATCTACCGCGCCAAAGTAGGGCTCGATCACGCCCGCGAGATCCTGCGGGGCAACGACCAGTTGATCCCTCGCGTCAATCAACTGCTGGACTTTATTCAACACCAACAGGAAGGCAAACACGGCCGTTCACGGGAACGCCGGCGAGCTGCCTGATGTCTCTGTGAAGGCCGCGTCCTTGACGGCGGCCCCCCTTGCCGTGACTTCCCCCATCCGCCTGGCCGTCATCGGCGCTGGACACCTGGGCCGCATTCACGCCCGCCTGGCCGCTCAGCTGCCCGGCTTCACCCTCGTGGCCGTCGCCGATCCTGTGCCCGAGGCGGCCCAGCAGCTGGCGGCGGAATTGGGCGCCGAACCGCACGCCAGTCACACCACCCTCCTGGACCGTGTCGACGCCGCGGTGGTCGCCACCCCCACCCGCTGCCACCACGAGGTGGGAGGGGATCTGTTGAGCCATGGGATTCATACGCTGATCGAAAAACCCCTGGCCCCGACCGTCGCCGAAGCCCGGGAACTGGTCGCCTGCGCGGCAGCCAAAAATTGCATTCTCCAGGTGGGGCATATCGAACGGTTTAACCCCGTTTTCCACGCCGTCCGCCAGCAAATCGTGCAACCCAAGTACATCCAGGCCACCCGACTCAGCAGCTATACCTTCCGTTCCACCGACATCGGTGTGGTCCTGGACATGATGATTCATGACCTGGACCTGATCCTCTCGCTGGTCGACGGGGCAGCCCTGCAGTGCGAAGGGCTGGGCGTCAGCGTGATGGGCCACCACGAAGATGCGGCCGACGTGCGGATTAACTTCGCTGACGGCTGCGTCGCTCATCTGACCGCCTCCCGGGTCAGCTATCAGCAAACGCGGGAAATGCAAGTCTGGTGTCCTGATGCCGTGGTCACCATGGACTTTGCCGCCCCCGCAGCGACCGTGGTTCGCCCCAACCACGCCCAGCTGGATCAGCTGCCCGAGCCGGAGATGATGAGCGGAGCGGAAAAGCAGCAGGCCCAGCAGCAACTGTTCCAGGCTTATCTGCCAAGACAGGAAGTACGCCCTCAACCAGGAAATGCCATCGTCGACGAACTGGAGGATTTCGCCGCCTGCATCCAAACCGGCCGCACCCCCCGCGTGACCGGCACCGCCGGCCTGGAGGCCGTGGCGGTTTGCGAACGGATTTTGCAGAGCATCGAGCAGCACGCGTGGGATGGTCGACCCGACGGCCGCCGCGGCCCCACCGCCGCGCTCCATCCCATTACCATCCGCCCGCCCCATTGGCACGGCCAGCCGCAACCCCAACGACGGGCCGGCTAACGGGCTGGCTGACGGGCTCGGCCGGACGAAGCCCACCCCCCGGCGGCGGCCAGCGATCATCCGGCGCCAACCCGCCCGACTTCGTCGCTCCGATTCCGTGCCTGCATTCGCCACAGCAGGCATGCGGGCCGGCCCGATCTGCCCACCGCTCGCCAGCAATTCCCCCGCGGGCCCAAGGCAACCACGAAGGCCACGAAGAGCAGGAAAGAGTCCGACCACGAAAGGCGTGAGGCCTGCGCAGACTTTGATGGTTTGTGGTGCAAAGCACGCCAGGGAGAGATTGCTGGCCGCGTGGTGTTAGAGATTTCGACCCACCCCAGCCTTGGGCGACACATGCCGTCGCTTCGCGACTCGATTTTTATCATGATGCGTCCCCTACCTGGGGCTCGCGCCCCAGGCTGTTGTATGTCACCGCTTCGCGGTTGCGGGGGCGGTCTCCGCTGAGCGGACGCGTTCGTAGTTCCGCCTTCAGGCGGCTTCTGGCCTGATCGGGGCGCGATGATTTCGCTCCCCGTGGTCGGCTGGGCTGACCAGATCCTCAAACCTCTACCTTCGTGCTCTTCGTGGCCTTCGAGGTAACCCCCGACGCTTCAAATCGTGCAGTGGCCAGGGACGGTCACGGTGGGCCGAGTACGAGCGGCGGAGGGTGAATTCCCGTCCCACACCCGTCGCCACATGTCTTGTGTGGCGGGTCAGCGACAATCGCCACCAGGGAAACGTCGGTCCCTCGGCGGCCAACCTTCTGGCCCGCGCGCGTGCCGGACACCCCGCTTAACGCGCACCGGGCGATGACATTTTTTCCATGACTTTGTCCAGCGAGAAGGTGGCGGCCTTTTGGCGGGGGGGGTATTCTCGGAAGGTCGCCAGGAAATTTCCTACGTAGGTTTGAGCCGGGACGAGCAGAAAGGCGCGGTCGATCAGCCAGTCGTAGTAGGTGTTCGACGTCAGCGAAGCCCGTTCATACGGATCGCGGCGGAGATTGTAAATTTCCGGAACGCGCAAGGGGATGAAGGGATCGGCCCAAACCGCAAACGTGCCCATCGTCTTCTGCTTCATAAAAATAATTTTCCAATCCTGGTAGCGCAAAGCGGTCAGGTCGCCGTCATCGGAGAAGTAGAAGATTTCTTTGCGCGGGCTGGAGGCATTTTGAGGATCCTTCAGGTGTTCCGTCACATCATAACCGTCGAGATGAACCTTGTAGGTGCGACCCAGGGACGGGGACGTATAGCCATCCAGCAGGTCTTCCTTGATATCTTTTTTGCCGGCGGCGGCGAGGAACGTCGGCAGCCAGTCCATGTGATGCACCATTCCGTTGCTGACCGAGCCCGGGGAGACCACTTGTGGCCACCGCACCACGCACGGCACGCGCCAACCACCTTCCCAGTTGGTGTTCTTTTCCCCTCGAAACGGCGTCGCCGCCGCATCAGGCCAGGTGTTGTAATGCGGGCCGTTGTCTGTCGAATAATGCACAATCGTGTTGTCCGCAATGCCCAGCTCGTCCAGCTTGTCCAGAAACTGTCCGATATGCATGTCGTGTTCCAGCATGCCGCAAGTGTACTCGTCCGCGTGGGGATACTTCTTCTTGATCTGGGCCTGGCGCTGGTCGCTCACATGCGTGCGAAAGTGCATCCGCGTCCCGCTCCACCACACGAAGAAAGGTTTGCCGGCCTGGTGCGCCCGCTGGATGAAGTCGAGTGCCGCCGCTGCGGTTTCGTCGTCCACCGTCTCCATCCGCTTCTTGGTCAGCGGACCGGTGTCTTCAATCTTTCCACCCGCAAAACTCTTGATCACCCCGCGCGGACCGAATTTCTTGCGGAACTCGGGGTTCTGCGGATAGTCCTCGTTCTCGGGTTCCTCTTCCGCATTGAGGTGGTAGAGATTGCCGAAGAATTCATCAAAGCCATGATTGGTCGGCAAGTGCTCGTCGCGATCCCCCAGGTGATTCTTGCCGAACTGCCCGGTGACGTAACCCTGGTCTTTCAACAAACCCGCAATGGTGGGGTCCTCCACCATCATGCCTTCCTTCGCTCCCGGCAAACCGACTTTGGAAAGACCCGTCCGAAACACGCTCTGCCCCATGATGAACGACGAGCGACCCGCGGTGCAGCTCTGCTCGCCGTAATAATCGGTAAACAGGATGCCCTCTCGGGCAATGCGATCGATGTTCGGAGTGTGGTATCCCATCAGCCCGCGGGTGTACGCACTAATGTTCGACTGGCCGACGTCGTCACCCCAAATGACCAGAATGTTGGGTTTTTGCTGAGCGGTCAGGGTGCAGGCGAAACTGGCGAACCACAGGCAAGACAGCAGAAAAGTCGCTTTGCGCATGGGAGGGTCCTTTCGGGTTGACGGGTGAGCGGTTCGCAGAGCGAAGCGCTGAGCACGGTAGAGAATGGTCCGTGCGACTACAACGGACCAGTATTGTAGCGGCGGGACGAGCGGCCTGCCAGGGTCCGGCCGACGATTTCCGCAGTCAGCAACGCAGACCCGCCGCTCGGCCTACGCCAGGTCCCGGTCGTCAAACAGGGCCAAGGCCAACAGCATCGCAATCGTTACATAGACCAGCGTGTAGACGCCGACCCACGCCAGGTAGCCCAGCGGCACGTCCTGTCCGGCCGCCACGGCGCCGTAGATGTTGAAGTGTTCCAGCACCGGAAGGATCGTGGCAAACAGCTGGCCCATGAACTGCACGATCGCAAACTCGCCGACACCCGACTGCACCAGCAACGGCAGCAGATGCCCCACCACGTAGATCGCCGTGCAGATCGTCAGGTTGGCCAGGAGGGAGAGCCGAGTGGAAATGGCCACGCTGATCGCGGCCAGCACGATGGTTTCCATGAAGGCCAACACCAGGCCAGGAACCATCCGCACCACTTCCAGATGACAGTCCTGCCAGACGACATACGCGTTGGACGATTCCCGTGCATCGTACATCACTTTGTAGGAAATGCAGATTAAAAACAGCGAACCCAGCAGGACAAACATCAAGGACACCGGGCCCACGATGCCCAGGTACTTGCCCAGGACAAACTGTGGCCGACTGATGGGTTTGGACAGCACCGTCAGGGCCGTTCGTCCCTCGATCTCTTCGGCGACCGAGACGCTGGCAGTCCAGAGCGCGACGATGATCGAGAGAATCATGATCAACTGCAACCCGGCGTCCTTGTAGACCTTCACGTCCTCGCCAAAGGTGAAATAGGGGGTGAAGATAAACAGCAACAGCAGAAAACAACCGGCGGCCATGGTCAGGTAAAACAGCGGCTGGCTGGCCGCCTCCTTGCCCGTGGTGAAGGCCACCGCAGCGATCTTGGGGAACCACAACTGCAAGGCCACGTAGGCTAACACCCACACGACCAACCCCAGGGCGGTGTAGACCATGATCCGCGCCTCGGGTACGACGATTTGCTGGTCAATCTGCACGGTCAACCGCGCCGGCGCGTCTGCCTCGTTGGCCACGTAGATCGATCGCAATTCGCCCGCCAGCGGACCCTTCGGCTCGTCACCGCGAACCCAGCTGAAAGGTTCCCCCGATCTCAGCTCCACCAGGTCCGCGTCCGACTCGGCCTCCGACACTGGCCGGTTCCAGCCGATGGTCACCAGCCGGTCCGCCTCCAGGGTGATCCCTTTCAGTTCTCCCGCGGGAATGTCGACCACGATCGGGTGATCCGCCGTCGCCGCCGGAACCTCCACCGTCCACTGCCGCTCGCCCACGTAGGGGATCCGCAACACCGACTGGAGGGCGGCGGTTTTCAGATCAAAAAACCGACCCCCGGCCAGATCGACGGCGGTCATGATCAGGGTGAACAGCCCGAAGGCGACGGCCACCGCCAGCACCGGCCAGACCACTTTTTCCCGGACCACCTCTGCCATCACCATCGCGGTGCGGCGATGGACCAGGTAGGCGATCATCCAGATCACGGCCAGCAGCAGCAAGCCGGCCAGGGCCCCCACGCCCAACAGCCAAAAGGGCCGCAGCGAAGTCATAAAGTTGCGTGTCAACATGGCACTTATCCTGATCCCCCCTCCCGGCTCGGTACGCGACCCGGCCGAGCTCGGTTCGCTCAAAAGGCAATTTCAAACTGTTCGAAACCGCAGGTCGCCGCCCGCGTCTGCATCTGCACTCGGCGAATGTAACGCTCCAACCGCCCGGCAACCGCTGCCAGAAACCGATCCACCTCCGCCTCGCTACCCTCGACCACCACCTGGACCCGACCGTCTGGCAGGTTTTTGACGTATCCCGTAATCGTGAATCCCGCTGCCAGGGCCCGGGTCGTGTAACGAAAGCCGACCCCCTGCACATGCCCCTCGTAGAGCGCCTCGCGTTGCACGATCGGCCCGGTCATGGTTGGGGAACACACCAAGGAAGTCGGGAGTCTGGGTGGGTCTCCCGCCTGCCGCTGCCTGGCCGCCGGGGTGGCCCGCCGCCCAGGGGGCTGGTTTCTGACGAGTCGCAACCCTCCGGCAAAACCCTCAGTATAACCGCCCGCCTGCGGCCGTTGCAGCCAGGCGGCTGCTCGACCCCGGCCCCGCCCCCGAACCCCGCCCCCTCCCCGCTGACCGCCGGCCCGGCCCGCCGGCGGTGTCCAGGAAAAAGGGGGCCCCTAGGGGGGGAGGGCCCTGGCGGCCTGCCCGCCGTCCGACCGGGGGGAAACTTTTCCCCCCCGCCTCGCGTCGAAAGGGGTGCCGGACCGACCGGTGCCCTGCGCGGGTCGAGCCAAGGTCCCGGCCGGCGCGAGGCCCCCGTTCCCCAACCCGCAGCGAAAGGATGTGTGCCATGGCTCTCTTTCCCTCCCCCTCCCGTTCGCCGCAGCGGCTCGCCTGCCTGGGGGCCGCTCTGCTGACCAGTTGGCTGCTGCCGGCAGCCACCCTCTGCGGGCAAGGCCTCCTGGTCGCTCATGATCCCCCCCATCCGGTTCCCCTCCCGCGGCCGATCCTTCCGCCGCAGCCACGCCCTCCGGCCAGTTACAAGATCCAGGAACTGTCGGTCGAGGCCCGGGTGGTCGATCAGATCGCCCAGGTCCAGGTCGCTCAGTCGTTTGTCAATACGGGCAGCCGGCCGCTGGAGGTCCAGTTTGTGTTCCCCCTGCCTTACGACGGCGCCATCGACGCCCTCACGTTGCTGGTCGATGGCCGGGAATTTCCTGCCAAGTTGCTGACCAAGGAGCGGGCTCGCGAGATCTACGAGGGCTATGTCCGCCGCCATCAGGACCCGGCCCTTTTGGAATGGATGGGCAGCGGCATGTTTCAGACCAGCGTGTTTCCGGTTCCTCCGGGCGCCCAGCGGCAGGTGACGATCCGTTACCAGCAGCTGTTGAGAAAGGACCACAGCTTGACCGACTTTCTCTTCCCGCTGGGAACGGCCAAGTATACCTCGGCGCCCATCGAGAAGGTGGTACTGAAGGTTAGCATCGAGAGCGAGCTGCCGATGAAAAGCGTCTACAGCCCGACGCACGAGGTGGATATCGAGCGGCCCGACAAGCGGCGGGCGGTGATCCGCTACGAGGCGTCCAATGAAATTCCGGCAGGCGATTTCCGCTTGTTCTATGACGTGGCCGCCTCCCCCGTGGGAGCGGCGGTGATCAGTTACCGGCCCCAAGCCGGTGAAGATGGCTACTTCCTGCTGCTGGCCAGCCCCGACGTAGACCGGTCGACCCGCCAGGTCGGTGCCAAAAACGTGGTCTGCGTGTTTGATCGTTCCGGCAGTATGCGGGGCACGAAATTCGCCCAGGCCCAGGCCGCCCTCCGGGGGGTGCTGAACCAGCTGGGGCCCGAGGACTATTTCAATCTGATCGCTTATGACACCGACGTCGAAGCTTTTCGGCCGCAGCTGCAACCGCTGCAGGACGCGTCTCGCCGGGAAGCCCTGGGGTTTGTCGACAGCCTGTATGCCGGCGGGGGGACCAATATCGAAGGCGCGCTCCGCACCGCGCTGGGCATGCTGCAGAAGGAAGATGCCCGACCCAGCTATATCCTGTTCCTGACCGACGGCCTTCCGACGATTGGCGAAGATCAGGAAAGCAAGCTGGTCCAGCTGGCCAAAGAGCAGAACCAGAACCGAGCGCGGCTGATCAGCTTGGGGGTGGGTTTCGACGTCAACAGCCGCTTGCTGGACCGCTTGTCCCACGACTGCTTCGGCGCCAGCCACTACGTGCGGCCCAACGAGGACATCGCCCACCATGTCGCTCGGCTGTACCGCAAAATCAGCTCGCCGGTCATGACCGATGTGGTGGTCCATTTCGAGCTGGATCTGCCAGCGGGGGCCGCCGCCAGCGCCATCAACCGGATCTATCCCCGCCAGATGCACGATCTGTTCGCCGGGGAACAGCTGGTACTGGTCGGCCGCTATCGCACCGCCGGCGCCGCTCGGGTCCAGATCCAGGGGACGGTCGACGGCCGGTCCCAGGATTTCACCTTTCCCGCGGACCTGGCCGCTGCCAGTGGCGACGCGAAATATGCCTTCGTGGAAAAACTGTGGGCCCTCCGCCGCCTGGGACAGATTCTCGAAGAACTGGATCTTCACGGCCGCAATGAAGAACTGATCCAGGAACTGGTACAGCTGTCGACCCAGCACGGGATCCTCACCCCCTACACGTCCTTCCTGGCGGACGAT
The DNA here is from genome assembly GCA_964347545.1 of uncultured Planctomycetaceae bacterium. Taxonomy (GTDB): domain Bacteria; phylum Planctomycetota; class Planctomycetia; order Pirellulales; family UBA7805; genus CS4-C045. The sequence goes on from CAYFZZ010000147.1 coordinate 15,457, forward strand.
CAGGGCGAACAGCACGAACTGGCCGAGGCTCGCCGCGGGCGGGGCAGGGGGGCTCGACAGGCCGGCACGGCCCTGCGAGCTCTGGAGGCCACCGACGGACGGGTCGCATTCCTGCAACGGGATTTGAAGAAACGGTGGCGCGAGGCCCAGCGGGTCCCGGCCGACGCACCCGTGGCCGAGAGCGAATCCGGCGTCGATGGGGCGCGGGGTTATAGCCTGGCGGAGGACCGGGAAGTCTCGGCCCCGGCCGTACGCAACGTCGGCAACAGCGCGATCTACCGCCGTGGCAACCACTGGATCGCCACCAACTGCGCCGACCTCGACCTGGAAAAAGACCAGGATCAGATCCAGCCCATCCGGCGGTTCAGCGACCAGTACTTTGCCCTGGTGCGGGCCAATACCCGAGCCGAAAACGAAATCCTGGCCCGTCAGCGACCCGGGGAAGTCTTGCTGATCCGCCTCCGGGGCCAGGCGTATCGGCTGTACGACTGAGCCGCGGGTCAGGGACCGGCATCGCGCATCCCGCCACCCGGATGGCCAGGGATTCAGTCACTTGGTGCTGGTGAGTGGTGAGTGGTGAGCGGTGAGTGCTGAGCGGCGAGGCGCTAGCCGCCGGTGGCCCCGGAATGACCGTCCCCCAAACAGACCGGCGGCTAGTCCCGGCGCGCCGGGACCGCTCAGATCGCCAGGGAGTCAGGCACCTTTTTCGGGAGGGGGTTTGCGCGAGGGCCAGATGTCGGGGGCCGAAAAAGGAGCCAGACTCCGGCCCTCTGCTGCTGGCGGTTTGCCATCCTGGAGCTCGCATCTCGCCACCCGCATCCCGCAACCTGCACCCCGCCTCTCGTCTAGCTGGCATCCCTTCGGGATGCATCTTGGGGGGTGGCCGCGTATCCGGAGGTGGCGCTTCGCTTACCTCCGGCTAATCGCTGCAACCGCTCCGCGGTTGGTTGGGGATCGGGATTGGCATTCTTGTAGGACGGGCACTCCTGCCCGTCCCCCGCATCACGAGACCCACTGGTGAGTGGTGAGTGGTGAGTGGTGAGTGGTGAGTGGTGAGTGGTGAGTCCGAACCCGCCGGAATTGGTATCCGCAACCCGCAACCCGCAACCCGCATCCCGCACCCCGCATCCCGCACCCCGCACCCCGCATCGCGCAGCCCGCTCCCCCTCCTCCGCCGGCTGGCCGCCGGGGCCAGGCGACGGGACGTTTACCTTTCCCTACCTTCCCCGAACGCGAGGTTTCCAGCGGCGGCCGGCAATCTGAGGCTCGAAGTCCGGCCGGCCAGCCAGCCGAGCGATCTCTTTCATCACGTCCCGGGTCAGCTGTTTCAACAGTTCGGGATCGCGGTCCCGCTGGAAGTAAGCGGACAGGTCCAGCGGCTGGCCAATCACCAGCCGGACCTTGGCCGGCATGAACAGGCAACCCCAATAGGTCCCGTCGTAGGGGGCGTCGTGGATAAAGCAGGGCACGATCGGCACGCGGGCTCGCAGGGCCACCAGCACCGCGCCAGGACGGCCGGGCAACATCAGCTGAGAGGTGGTGTTGATCCGGCCCTCGGGCAGCATCCCCACCAGCCCCCCCTGGCTGGCATAGCGGATGGCGACCTTGGTGGCCTTGGTATCCACGCCCCCTCGCCGAGCAGGAATGGTTTCGGTCACGCGTAAAAACCAGCCGATAACCGGGATGTCAAAATACTCTTGAGCCACCATCCAGTGGGTGACGCGGCGCAGCAAGCTTTGGATGAAAAACGGATCGGTCGAGGTTCGGTGGTTGCAGACCACCACCGCTCCCTGGCTGTCGTCCAACGACCAGTGCCCCACCACCTCGGTCCGCCACAACACGCGACACAAGAGGATGCTGCCAAACCACAGCACGGATTGCACGGGCGTAAACGGGCTGCGCCGCAAGGCGACGACAATCGCGCTCACCACCGCCAGGGCGGCCAGGGCCAGCACGATCACCGCCGAGAAATGGATGTCATCCGTCATGGGACGTCGCCAGACGCAGAACCTGGGCCGCCGATCCGCATGGCGGACGGGGGGTTCGCACCGCGAACCAGGACAAACCTGGGAATGTACGCGGACCAGGCCCGGGATGCTAGGTACCGGCTGCGGGATGCGGGTTGCGGGTTTCGGGATGCGGGTTGCGGGGTGCGGGTGGCGGGGTGCGGGCACCAATCCCGGCGGTCCGGGATTCTCTCTTCTCTCCCTGTCCCGGCGCGCCGGGATTCCCTCTTCTCTCTTCGACCTTCGACCTTTCCCCTAGCCCCGCTCGTGGTAAAGGTTGGCCTCCAGTTCGGCGGCCAGCGCCCGTAGCTGGTCGGCGACCGTCTCCAGGTCGACCCCTTTGGCGTGGATCGAGCAAATCGGGCGTCTGGCACCGATCACGCTGCCGGGAGGGGGGATGTCGGTCAGCGTGGGCCAGTCGGCCGCCTGGTTCCACTGGGCGACCAGCTCTTCAAACCGGCCTCCCAGAGCAACGTTTCGCCGCGCGTAGAGGATCGCTTTGCCGCAAGAGCGCGGGAGGGTCGAGCTGTGGGGCGCTGCGGCGGGCAACCTGGCGTGCTGACAGGCCTCGACGTGCAGGCTCATGGCCAGCCAGCCCCGCGCGCGTTCCAGGACCTCGACCGAGGCGGTGTAGCGGGGGTTGACCTCCAGCGGCCACAGCGTGGGACCCTGCAGGATGGCATCCACACCGAACAGGCCCACCAGGTGGAATTCCTGCGCCAAGGCGTCGCCGATCCGCTGCCACGCCGCAAGCGTGGCGTCCGGCAGTGGAAGGGGGCCGATAGAGCCGGCGTAGTGGAAA
>CAYFZZ010000148.1:0-4982 GCA_964347545.1 uncultured Planctomycetaceae bacterium
CGACCACTCTTCACCGACCACTCTTCACCGACCACTCTTCACCGAACACTCTTCACCGAACACTCTTCACCGAATACTCTTCACCGAACACTCTTCACCGAATACTTTCGTCAAAAGGAAGCCGCTGAAGGGTATGCGGTTAAGAGTCGCGGTTAAGAGTGACGGTTAAGAGTGACGGTTAAGAGGGACGGTTAAGAGGGAAGGTTAAGAGGGACGGTTAAGAGGGACGGTTAAGAGTGGCGGTTAAGAGTGGGGGTTAAGAGTGGGGGTTAAGAGTGGGAGGCCGCAGGGCGGACGCTTCGCCGGGTACTCTCAAGGATGGTTGCTTTACACCAACCTCCACTTCTTGCGGAGGAACCATTCGGTGGAGAGGACGCCGACCAGCAGCAGCAGCAGGGTGCCGCGATCCCAGTAGGTGACGGTCAGCTTCACTTTTTCTTCCAACTGCAACGGTTTCTGGCGCAGCGCTTCGAAGAGGGCGGGGAGTTCTTCGGGGGTCAGCCAGCGGCCGCCCTGCTCGCCGGTCTGAGCCGCCAGGTTTCGCAGCAAGCCCGGATCGGCCGTCACGCCGCTCAACTCCCGGTCCGTCGTATACACCATAAACCGCGACTCGTGCTGCCCCATCTCTGCTCCCTCGCTGGTGGCGGTCACCCGCAGGGTGTAGGTCCCCGCCTGGTTCGCATCGGTGACCGTACCGCGAAAATAGTCACCTTGGCGGACCAGCCGCACCGGTCGCTGGTCGCCGTCCGGGTGGACGACGGTGGCCGTCAGGCGGGCGTTGGTCAGCGGATCGCCGGCGGCCGACCGGGCCCCGCTGCGGAACGTCACCCGCTGGCCGGGCAGGAAGCGGCGGCTGTCCAGTTTGATCCACACGCTGCCCTCGTCCCCTTCTTCCTGGCGGGCCAGCCAAAGGATGGCTTGCCGCCAGAACCGCCGATGGGCGTCCCTTTCTCCTTGCATCACCCACCGCCAGGTGGAATCGCCGGCGAAGGCCAGCACGCGGCCGCCGGGCTGGCCGGCCACCAGCAGCGGATGACCCTGCTGGTCTTCCGCCAGGACCTCGGCCCCATCCCGCACGCCGCGAAACTTGTTGGCCCCGGTCAGCGGCGGCAGTTTGCTCCACGCCGCCTGCCGGTCCTCTCCCACCCCCAGCTGCATCAGGTAATGCCGCGTACCCCACGGTTCGGCCGGTCGCATCTGCAGCGGCCCCGGCCAGTGCAACGTGGTGTCCACCGGTTCGCCGAAGTTCTGGCGGATAAAGCGGTCCAGGCGGGCGTCCATCAAGACCGGCAGGACCTGGGCCAGCGGCGTTTTGTGATAACCGCCGGGGCGGTAGGCGTGCCAGCCGCCCAGCGTCAACAAGCCCGCTCCCTGGCGGACCGCCTCGGCCAGCAGTTCCAGGTCGCTCGGTCGTCCGAGTGCCGCGTCGGCGGGGCGGAACGCGGCCGAGTCGAGATCGCCCAGGATGTAGACTTCGAACGCGCCGGGTTCGAAGTAGCGGGCCAGGTCGGACGGCCAGCGAGCTCGATCGCGGGTGTGCAACGTCAGCAGGCTGACATCGATATCGGGCGAGGCCGCCAGGGCTCGCCGTAAAAACCGCTGCTCCTGCCGCAATTCCCCCTGCAGGTACAACACCCGCAGCCCCCCGGCCAGGACCGTCAGGTAGGTCGGCAGTTCGTTGTTGGTCGTGGTGGCTTCTCCTTCCTGCGGCACGGCCCGCACCAACAATGGGTATTCGCCCGGCTGGGGCGGCACATAGCTCAACTGGTACCGCAACTGCTCTCCATCCCGCGTCGCTCGATAAGACTCCGTGGCCACGATCTGTTCCTCTCCCTGATCGTCAACCACGATCAACTGGACCGGCAGGTCTCGGTTGACATAGCCGGACGCCCGCAGGGTGCCGGTCACCGTCAGTCGGTTCTTGGCGAAGACCGTCAGGTCGTCCGGCATCGATTCCACGGCGATATCCCGCGCCTGGGAGGCCCCCTGGCGGCCTCCGAAGCCGACGGTGTAGAGCGGGCAATTTTGCTGGGCCAGCTGGCGAGCGGCCGTTTCGGGCAGGTCGGTGTCGACGCCGAGGGTTTGTTGAGCTCCATCGCCGGCCAGAATGAAGGCGATCAGCCGCTTGCCATCTTCGCGGCGCAGGACCTCGCGGAGGGCCCGGCCGTAAGCCGACTGCTCGCCCCTCGGCTGATCGGCCAGCTCCACCCGTCCCCCTTCCCCCAGCAGAGGCTCGGTATCGTCGGCAAAGCCGTAAGTCCGCAGTTCGACATCCTCGGCCAGCGCGGCCAACGACGCGGCGGACTTGTCGAGGGCATCGCGCAGCAGTTCCCAGCGGGAAACGCCGTTCAGCGTATCGTCCAGCGTCATGCTGCGCGACTGGTCGATCAGGATGGCCAAGGTGGCCGACTGCTTTTGCAGCTGGGTGTAAACCCGTTCGGGCCGCAGCATGGCGATCATCAGCAGCAAGATGGTCAGCACCCTGAGGAGGGCCAGCACGACCCGGCGGGGGGTAGCGATCCGCGTAAACAGGACGCTCAGGATCCAGGCGGCCAGCAGCCCGCAGGTCAGCGCGGCGACCAGCGCATAGCTGGTCCCGCCGAAATAACGTTCCAGGATGGGACTGATTTGCCAGGTATCCATGGTGGTGGGATACGGGATGCGAGATTCGGGATGCGAGATATGGGATACGAGATTCGGGATGCGAGATTCGGGATGCGAGATACGAGGTCTATTATCCGGTGGCGACCAGTTCGGGTGGGGAGGTTGCGGGGGCGGTATCGGGCTGAACGGGTTCGGGTGCCACCTTGCGGTAAAAGAAGGTGGCCAGCAGGTTTTCGGCAGCCACGACGACGACCAGCAGGAGGATCAGCCAGGGGTAGGCCTCCCACCGCGCTCGGCCCCCGGTCGCTTTGCGGGATTTGCGCAACTGTTCCAGGTTGGTGACCCAGGCCAGGTTTTCCTGCGGCAGGTCGTCTTCCAGCTGGTCCCTGTCCGCGCGTTCCAGCCGCGTGGCCTGGCGGGGGAGATTGGCGCTAAATCCATACCGCACCCCCTGACGGCCGCCCGCCTCGATACGGTACTGACCGGTCACGGGGGTCTGAGCGACCACGATTTGGTCCCCCTCCGCCGTGGCCTTGACCCGCTGGGTCCCCGCCGGGGTGCTCAACAAGTACGACGCGTACTCGCGCTGTCCCGCATCCAGCCGCACCGTGGCCGCTTCGCCTACCTGGTAATTCAGCCGCTGGCCCCGGCTGCCCACCAGGTACTCGGCCATGCCGTGGACCAGCACGAATCCGGGCCAGGCTTCTTCCTTGGGGGCCAGGAGGTGGTTCCAGGGCCGGGGGCTGGAGGTCCCCAGGGGGGTGGTCATCACCAGCACTCGGCCGGCACCGACCTGGCGAGCCAGGAGGGCGGGCCGGCGGTCGCTGTAGCGGATCAGGGTCTGGGTATCCTCGGCCAGCGGCCCCAGCTCCCAGATCTTGAAGACCGGATTGAGGGCCCAGGGAATATCCCCTTCACGGCTTTTCAAGCCTTGCAGGACCGGGTGTTCCAGGCTGTCGGGGGCCAGGTACAGGTCGTCGTTTTTCCACTGCCTTTTCAGTTCGGCCGGCAGCAGTTCCAGGGACGCCGCCGCGTTGAACTCCCGGCCGCTCATCCCGGCTCGTCCCCCCAACGTGATGGCCAGCCCCCCGCCGCTGGCCACAAAACCGGCCAGGCGGTTCCACACCTCGGCGCTCAACGGCTGCGGATCCAGCAGCCACACCGCGTCCACAGCAGTTAACCGCCGAGCGGCGAATTCCTGCTTGTCAACGACTTCCACTTCGTACGGGGCCGTGCCCCGGCGGCGGAGGGTCAGCGGGGCCAGGGCGCCGGTCAACAGCCGCGCGGTCTGCTGGGCCGGCGCGGGTGCCACGACCAGCAGCTTCCAGGGTGGTTGCACGCGGACTGTGAAATAGCGGACATCATCCACGCTCAAATTGTCGCTCCGCGCAAACCGCACATAGCCCTGCTGGGTTCCCGGTCGAGCCAGGGTGGTCTTGAATTCGACCGGTTGCCATTCACCCGCTCGACACAGCACGGTCTGTTCCCCCTTCTTTTGCGGCTGGCCATCTTCCCCCTCCAGGTATAACTGCACCGTCCGCTGTCCCTCGCGGCCGTCGGTGGTCACCGTGGTTTCGATCCGCAACAGTCCGTTTTCCGAGACGGTTTCCTGCGAGAGGGTGAGGTCGCCCACCGCGAAGTTTTCGATCTGGTCTGTGCCGACGTCGATCAGATAGATCCCCAGCTGGGGATTCTCCTCGGCTCGACCCCGCCAGGCCGCCAGCTGCCGGGGCGACTGCCAGTCGGCGGCGGCCAGGTCGGTCAGCACAAAGACTTCTTGGTGTTGTTTGTCGCTGGACTTGACGACACCGAGCGCGTTGTCCAGGGTGTCCAGCAGATCCTGGCCGGCCAAGGTGACCTGCAGCTGGTCGATCCGCCCGGCCGCCGCGCCGCGATCGACGTCGAACCGCGTGCGGCCGCTGGCCGAGTCGAGCACGACCAGGTCGCTGTCCCGCGGCAGTTCGCGAAGGATCTCGCGTCCCAGCTGCTGGGCCACCTCCAGCCGGGTCTGGTTACGGTGCCGATACAGCATCCGGGGGCGGGTGTCGATCACCACCGCCGCCGCCACCGGCCCGCGGCCGCCGGACAACAGGCCGGCCGAATGGAAGACGGGACGAGCGACCGCCAGGGCCAAGAGGAGGATCGCGGCGCAACGCAACAGCAACAGCAACCAGTGCCGCAAACGAAGACGACGCCGATTTGCCTCCCGCCGCGGCCGCAGGAAGCGGAGGGCCGGAAAGACGTGCGGCCGCGGCCGCTGCCGCATCACCAGATGCAGCACGATCGGGATCCCGATCAAGAGACCGCCGGCCAGCAGCCAGGGGGAGACGAAAGTGGGCATGGGGTGAGGGGTGAGGGGCTAGGGGCTAGGGGCTAGG
>CAYFZZ010000149.1:0-16184 GCA_964347545.1 uncultured Planctomycetaceae bacterium
CCCCGGCTGCGACTCGGCCCACACCTCCCCCCCATCCCGTTCGATGAGGTGCAGCGTGAAATACAACCCCAGCCCACTGCCCGGCTTGTGGCGATGCTCGGCCAAGCGACGAAAAGGGACAAAGATCCGCTGCAGATCGCCGCTGGGAATGCCCGGACCGTTGTCTTGAATGGCAATGATCCACCGCGCTTCCCCCTCCTTGACACTGATTTCGATGCGGCCCGGTTTCTTGTCGATGAACTTCGCGGCGTTGGACAGCAGGTTGTAAAAAGCCTCTCGGAGGCGAGCCTTGTTGGCCCAGACCGTGGGTAGCGCTGGTGGGAGAACGACGTGAATTTCTTTTTCGCTGAGCACCGGACGTAACCGCTCGAGAATCTCCTCCACGACCTCCCGGCAATCGACCGCCTCCTGCATCGTTTCCTGCTCTAGCGAAAGCGCCGCCTCCAAGAGGTCATCGATCATGGCGCTGTTTTTTAAGGTCCGCTGCCGCGCGGCGGTGATCAAGTCCCGACATTCACTCGGCATCCGCTCGCCAAATTCGTCCAGCGCCTCCTCGCACAGATTGGCCACGGTGGCCAGCGGGGTCTTCAAATCATGGGAGGCCAACTGGGCAAATCGCCGGAGGTCGTTGTTGGCCTCCCAATAAAGATCTAGAGCCGTATTCAGCTCGCGGGTCAAATGGGCAAAGTAAGCATCCAGCGTCAAGCTGAGGTCCAGGAACACGACCTTGGCCAACGCAATCAGCTGTTCCACCAGTTCCTGCTGGTCCCCTTCATGAGCGGCGGCGCAGTCGCGAAAGAAATGCTGGACAAATTGAGCGAACCCGCCCAGGAACAGGTGGGGTTCCAGCCCCACATCCGCGTGAGCCTGGCCGACCCGCTGCCGGTCCACCACATAACGCTGGTCCCATTGCGCGGCCAGCAGGGTCTCGAAGTAATGCCGTTGGACGTCCTGCAGGCGTTTGACCCGCGCGGGGTCTTGCAGGAACCGAGCCGTCTCTTCGAAGGCAAACAAGTGGTCGTAAAAATCCGCCACAAACCGCTCGGCCAGGGACTCGTACAGCGGTCCCAGCGCCCGCAGCCGCTGGGCATCCTCTTCGCTCAGCTGCAAAAATGCCAAGCGGGCGCTCAGCGGTACCTGGTGCCCGTATCCGGCCCGCGGTCCGCCGGCTGGGCCAGCTGTATCGCGATCGCTCATCGGTCCCCAGGTCACCCGGCGGGTGGGCTTGCGTAAGACAGAATTCCCGTGGAGGTCATTGTCCCGGTAAGGACGCCTCCTGGGCAAGCCGCCGCAAGAGCTCGTCCAGCAGGCTGCAGACACTGCTGGTCGTATTCAGCTGCAAAACCGGCAGTCCCGGCGGGTCCGGCTGCTCCTCCTGACACTGCTGAACGTACAACTCGGGCTGGGCCTCCGAGGCATCGCGGCCGGCCGCCACCCGCTCGGCGATCCGCCGCTGGGCGATGTCAGCGGGGCAGCGGCAATCGACAATCAAGGGTATCGCCCCGGCCCCCCGCGCCAGCTGGACCGCCCGCTGACGCAGATCGCCGAACAAGAACGTGCCGTCCAGGACCACCGACATGGGTGCGTCCAGCGTTTCGGCGGCCTGGGCGAACATCCGCTCGTACACCTCCCGCCGATGCGCCTGGCTGTATTTGCCGTTCCCGTAGACCGCGGCCGGTTTTGCAGCCGGAAACAGCTGGCGGCGGACCATGTCCGTGCTGAACCATTCCGCTCCCACCGCTTCGGCCAGGGCTTGGGCGAGCGTGGTTTTGCCCGAACCCATCAAGCCGCGGATGACGACCAGCAAGGGGGGGCCCATCTGCCGAGCATATTCGTCGGCCAGGGCCAGGTAGGTGGTAGCCAACTCGTGGGCTGGTGGGCGATGGCGCGGATCGAGTTGAGCTTCGCGGAGGACGGCGACCTTTGCCCGCACACAGGCACGATAGGCTTTGTAGAAAGCCAGCAGCCTGGGGGGAGGGCTATCGCCACTGGCCTGGAGGTACGCCTCCAGAATCCGCTGGCCCACCTCGCCGGCCTGCAGCCGCTGGCACTCCATGGCGAGGAAACAGAGTTCATCCACGACGTCCAAAACCCGCAGCTCGCGACTGAACTCGACACAATCGATCACGACCGGCCGCCGGTCAAAATAGATATGCTCGGGCCGCAGGTCGCCATGACCCTCCACAATGCGGCCATCACAGACCCGGGTATCCAGCAGGGCTGGGTACAGCATCAGCAGTTGGCGCTGAGCTGCGTGGATGCGGCGGACCTGCCGCAGGTCCAGGCCGTGCACCGGATCCGCCAGCTCGTCAAAGTTGCTCGCCACATGATGCCCCAGCGCCTCCCGGTAATCGTCCGGCTTGATCGTCAGCGGTGCCGCTTGCGTGTAAAAGCGAGCCAAAGTTGCCGCCAGATCCCGAATCTCGCTCTCCTGCAGCTCTCCCTGCAGGATCAGCGACTCCAGCGTCCGACGAGCGGGGAGGCGCCTCATTTTGACCAGCCAGTCGACCGGCTGACCGGTCTCTCCCAGCGAAAGCTGGCCGTCGGACCGCCTGCGGATGGGGATCACGCCCAGATAAACCCCCTCGGCCAGCCGGCGATTCAAGCGGACTTCTTCTTCGCAGGCCTCGCGTCGAGCGGCGAGGGTGGTGAAATCGAGAAATTCGAAAGCCACCGGCTTCTTTAACTTGTAGGCATGCCGATCGGTCAGAAAGACCCACGAGATGTGCGTTTCCACCAACTCGACCTGCCCTGGCCGCGGGACGTACGCCTGCGGATCCGACAGGAACTCAACCGCTGAAATCTCCACAGCCGTTTTCTGCTCGCCTCGCATTTTCCGCCTAGTCGGCTTTCCCCCGACTCCCTTCTTTACTTTTCCGACCGTCGGCGGTGGCCTGGCCTTCGGCAAGGCCGGCCGACGATGGAGCCCAGCAACGAAGCTCGGCAGTTCAACTCTTGACCTTGATCTTCTTGGTCATCACCTCATCGGATTTGGGCAGGGTGATGGTCAGCACCCCGTGCTTGTATTCGGCCACGGCCTCATCCTCTTTCACGCCACAGGGAAGTGGCAGCGTGCGAGAAAAGCTCCCCTGCCGACGCTCCATGCGAAAGTACTTTCGCTGCGGGTCCTCTTCCCGCTGCTCCTCTTGTCGCGTGCCACTGATCAGCAGCGTCCCTTCGCTCAACTGAATGTCCACGTCCTCGGCCTTGAAGCCCGGCAGGTCTAATTTGACCTCCACCGCTTTATCCGTCTCCGAGACGTCCATCGACGCCGGCACCGAGCCGCTGAACCAGCCCTCCGTCTCCTGGCCCCAGAAACGCGAGACCAGATCTTCCAGTTCCTCCCGCAGCGGGGCGAGGGCCCCCTCGCGAAACCAGGACTGCGGCCGCCCCTCTTTGCGTTGCGTCAAGTTTCTCGTCATCGCTCGTTCCTCCTTTTCGTTCATGAGGCCTCCGGCCCCCGGGCCGGGTCCAGCCGGTGACGCACCTGTCTGCCTGCCGCCCCCTCCAAGAAGCAGGTTTCGTGCCAGACCTTTTCACCCTTCTGTCGCGGAAAAAGTCCCGCTCGCACAGGTCCGGCCCAGGGCGAAATCGTGCGAGATCGCACAAAAGGACGTGCCCATCCGCTCGGCAGTTGGACCGCGGGCAGACGTCGCTAGAATCAAAGGGTGACCACCTGACCCCCAGCTCGCGAGAACCAACCCATGGACCACCAAGCCCGCCGGGCCGCGCTGGAAGATCAGCATACCACGGCTGCCATCAAGGAGCGGATCGAATCGTCCAATCACCACCACTACCTGGGCGATTTTGTCCTGGGGGCCGTCGATGGCACCGTGACGACCTTTGCCATTGTGGCGGGTGCGGCCGGCGCCGGCCTTTCCACCGGGGTCGCGATCGTTTTGGGACTGGCCAACGTCCTGGCCGATGGTTTCAGTATGGCGGTCAGCAACTTTTTGAAGTCACGAGCGGACCAGCATACGGTCCAGCACTTCCGGGAGATGGAAGAGATGCACATTGAGGAAATTCCCGAGGGCGAGCGGGAAGAGATTCGGCAGATCTTCGCGAACAAGGGTTTTGACGGCCCAGTGCTGGACCAGATCGTGGCGGTGATTACCCGCGATCGAAAGCGGTGGGTGGACACGATGCTGACCGAGGAATGGGGACTGCAGCTGGAAACTCCCTCGCCGGTCCGAGCGGCCTTGACGACCTTTGCGGCCTTCCTCCTGGCGGGGATGGTCCCCCTGCTGCCCCTCTTCACCTCCGCCTGGCTGGCCACCTCCCAGATGTTTGTCAGCAGCGCCTTCCTGACGGCAGGGACCTTTTTCCTGATTGGGGTGGTCCGCGGGCGGTTTACCAATCGCAACCCGCTGCTGGTCGGTGGAGAAACCCTCTTGATCGGCGGCACCGCCGCCGTGCTCGCCTTTGCCGTCGGGTTCGGCCTGCGGGGGCTCGCCGGCGGATAGCCCGCCCAGGGCCGATCGCCCCCATCATTCCTGGACCAGGTCCCGCGCACCGCCCGCGGCCACAGGCGGTCACAGGGGCCCGATGGGTCCCGCCCCCCCGCCCTCCGCCATCGAGACAGCCGGCGGCCAGCGGCCTTCCTCCTCACCGGCGCTGCCCACAGCTCTGCCCCCGGTCAGTCTGGCGACCAGCACGAACGCCAACATCAGAAAGCCGATGAAGGCAATGGCGATCCACAACAGGCGCCCGCGGTGCCACTCCGATTCGGTCTCAAAAAATTGCCAGAGGGCCAGCAGAAACAGACCACTTCCGACCACCCCCACCAGCAGCAAGACCAGCGTATATCCAGACAATAGCCCCATCCAAATCGGCTCCTCGGCCATAATACTCAACCCCCGCTAGCGGGGCCGCCGCAAATCCGCTTCCCTGGACCCGCCGACCCGCTTTCTCGCCAGGACCCGCGGCCCCCCCTTTGCCGGCGGGGTCAGGAGGGCGTCGATCGCGATCACGGCACTGGGATTATTACTCCATTGTTCCCTGGCAGCCGGTCCGGAACCAGGGGCCGCAGCGGGAACTTATTCGCTTGATCCTCGCTTCGAGAAGCTGCCACCAAGGCAACCAGCGGCGTCCGTTCTGCCGCGACAGGCGTCTGCAGGCGGCCGACAACCTCAGTGGTACAGGAAAACGGGGACCTGCGTCGTCTCCAAAACGGTGCAGGTCACCGAACCGACGAAAAACTCCCTGATCTTGGACTGGCCAAAGGCGCCCATCACCAGCAGCCGAGCGTTCTGTTGGGCGGCCGTTTCCACCAGGATTCTGCCCGGGGGGTCGAGCGTCACGATTTTGAGCGGACGAGCCTGGATGCCGTGGAACCCGAGGAACTCGATGGCCCGGTCAACGACTTTGGCGGCGGCGACCGATTTTTCCGGGCCGACGTGCAGGACCTGAACTTCCCCCTCGATTTCCAGTCCGGCGGCGACAAAAGCCTGCAGGGTCCGCGCCGCCTGCAAACTGCCGTCGTAGGCAATCAGGATCCCCTCCCCTTCCCGGGCTTCCTGAGGCACCGCCACCACCGGTCGGGGGGCATTCCGCAACACGCTTTCCAACGTCTTGCAGGGGCGGGATTGGGTATCGGCGTGAAAATAGGTCCGGGTCCCCAGCATGATCAGGTCATAGCGTTCCGATTCGCGAAAGATCTGAGCGTCCGGGTAGCCGACGTCTTCCAACAGCTTGAACGACACCTCCGCCTCGCTGCAGCGGAGGGCGAATTGTTCCAGGACGCGTTCGATGCGGTGTCGCGCGTCGTCGACCAGGTGGTCAAACACGGCCGTCACGCGGCGGCCTTCCCAGGTGGCGTCGCCCCGAATGGAAGGTTCGTCCACAATGCCCAGGGCGACCAGCAGGCAGTCGAACTGTCTGGCCCAGCGGATCGCCAGCTCGACACAAGCATCCGCGTACGGGGAACCGTCCAGTCCCAGGAGGATCGTTTTGATCATGGCACCAGCACCTTGGCCCCCCGGATGCTGCCGCGGCGGAGTTCCAGCAAGGCCTGATTCGCCGCTTCCAGCGGGTAGGTCGTGACTTCCGGCCGCAAGGGAATTTCCGCGGCCAACGGCAAGAATCGCTGCAGATCCGCGTGCGTCACGTTGGCCACCGTTTTGATCTCCCGTTCCAGCCAGAGATGGTCGTGATAGCTTAAGTTCTGCAGGTAGTCTTTGTCCACGTCTTCTTTGCGGATGGCGTTGATCACCAGCCGCCCGCCCGGACGGAGATTGGCCAGGGCCTCCACCACGGGCTTCCAGACGGGCGTGGTATCGATGATCGCGTGCAGGGGCTGGGCGGTGCGGTCGGTGATATCCCCTGCCCACACGGCCCCCAGCTGGAGGGCGAACGCCCTCTCCAGGGGATCTCGAGCGAAGACGTGGGTCCGGGTCCGCGGAAAGAGGTGCTGGACCAGCTGGAGGACGAGGTGAGCCGAACCGCCGAAACCGGTCAGCCCCAGCAACTGCCCGTCCTGGAGGTGGGTGAGGTTGAGCGCTCGAAACCCGACCGCGCCGGCACACAGCAACGGCGCCGCCTCGTGGTCGCTGAACTCAGGGGGAATCGGGCAGGCGTAGGCGGCCGGCACCACCATGAACTCGGCATAGCCTCCGTTCACGTCCCGCCCCGTGGCGCGAAACTGGGGGCTGACGTTTTCGTCCGGCCTGCCGCTGGACGAGTGGATCCAGCCGACACCGACGCGATCCCCCACGCGCCACCCCGTGACCGCGGTGCCGGTTTTTTCCACCACGCCGACCACTTCATGGCCGGGCACCACCGGCAGCCGGGGAGGGGGCGTGCGGCCTTCAATCTCGTCCAGCTCGGTATGGCACACCCCGCAGGCCTTCACCCGCACCAGCAGTTCGTCCGGTTCCGGCTGGGGAACCGGCAGTTCGACCTTCTGCAGCGGCGTGTCCACTTCGTCCAGCGAAACGATCGCTGGCAGAATCATGGCTCGCATGGCCCACCCTCCTGAAAGGTCGCCTACCGACCTCAGCGGCCTTCCATTTCCAGGATCCGCAAGGTCGTCTTCAGCACCGCGTCGGGATTCAAGGAGATGCTATCGATCCCTTGGGCCACCAGAAATTCGGCGAAATCCGGGTAGTCGCTGGGCGCCTGCCCGCAGATGCCGATTTTCCGTCCTTTCTGGTGGACGGCCTCGATCGCCGCGGCGATCGACCGCATCACGGCCGGATTCCGCTCGTCAAACACCGGGGCCACGATTTCCGAATCCCGGTCGACGCCCAGGATCAGTTGGGTGAGGTCGTTCGAGCCGATGGAGAAGCCGTCGAAAATTTCGGCGAACTCGGCGGCCGACACGACGTTACTGGGCAGCTCGCACATGACGTAGATTTCCAGCCCGGCAGTACCGCGCTGCAGGCCATGGTCGGCCATCACTTGCTGGACGCGGCGCCCCTCCTCGACGGTGCGACAGAAGGGGATCATCAGCTTGACATTTTCCAGGCCCATGGTTTCGCGGACCTTTTTCATGGCGGCACATTCCAGCCCAAAGGCAGCGCGATATCGCGGATCGTAATACCGGGCCGCCCCCCGGAATCCGATCATGGGGTTCTCTTCTACCGGCTCGTACCCGCGGCCCCCGATCAAGTTGGCATATTCATTCGATTTGAAGTCGCTCATCCGCACGATCACATCCTTCGGGTAGAAGGCCGCCGCAATCATGCTCACCCCCTCCGCCAGGGTGTCGACGAAAAACTGCGGTTTGTCGCGATAACCTCCCGTCAGCCGGTCAATCTGGTCCCGCAGGGCCGCATCTTCCAGCTGGTCGTATCCCAGCAGCGCCAGGGGGTGGATGCGGATGTAGGTATTGATGATAAACTCCATCCTCGCCAGGCCCACACCATCGTTGGGGATTAGCGACAGCCGAAAAGCCTCTTCGGGGTTACCGACGTTCATCATGATTTTGGTTTTGGGTCTGGCCAGCGTGCCCAGGCTAACCCGCTCGACCTCGTAGCCCAGCAGCCCTTCATAAACGTGCCCGATATCCCCCTCGGCGCAGGAGGCGGTCACGGGCTGCCCCGTCCGCAGCACCTCCGTCGCTCGTTCCGCTCCCACAATCGCTGGCAAACCGAGCTCGCGGCTGACAATCGCTGCATGACAGGTCCGGCCGCCGCGATTGGTCACGATGGCGGCGGCGTTTTTCATGATCGGTTCCCAATCCGGATCGGTCTTGTCCGTGACCAGGACTTCGCCCGGCTGGAATTCGCCTAGCTGAGCCACCTGCTGGATCACGCGAGCCGAGCCCTGTCCGATCTTTTCGCCGACGCTGCGGCCCGAGACCAGCAGCGGGCCGCGGTCCTGAAGATAGTAGGTCTCCAGGACATCCAGCGACTTCTGCGAGTGGACGGTTTCAGGACGCGCTTGCACAATGAACAGCTCGCCGGTCTGTCCATCTTCCGCCCATTCCATGTCCATGGGCGTGAACCGGCCCCGCACCTGCGAATAATGCTCTTCAATGGTGCAGGCCCAGCGGGCCAGGGTCAGGATCTGCTGGGGGGCCAGAGCGAAGCGGGTCCGATCCTCCGGGGGGACCGGGACGTTTTTCACCATCTTGCTGCCGCCGACGTCGTAGACCAGCTTGAATTCCTTGCTGCCCAGGGTCTTCTTGAGGATCGGCTGAAATCCGGCGGCCAACGTGGGCTTGAAGACGTAGTATTCGTCCGGATTGACCGATCCCTGGACCACGTTTTCGCCCAGCCCATACGCGGCATTGATCAGGACCGCATCGCGAAACCCCGATTCGGTGTCGATGGAAAACATGACTCCGGCGGTGGCCAGATCCGAACGGACCATCAGTTGCACACCGACCGAGAGGGCGATATCGGCGTGCTGAAAACCTTTGTCGACGCGGTACGAGATGGCTCGATCGGTGAACAGCGAAGCAAAGCAGCGGCGACAGGCCTCCAGCAGACCCGCCCCCCCTTTGACGTTCAAATAGGTCTCTTGCTGGCCGGCAAAACTGGCGTTGGGCAGGTCTTCGGCCGTGGCGCTGCTGCGGACGGCAACATCCACCGGTTCCCCCCGCCGCTCGCTCAACTTTTCATAAGCCTGCAAGATCTCATCACGCAGCTGAGCAGGAAATTCCGCCCCCCCAATCGCTTGCCGAATCCGGCTGCCGCGCCGCTGCAGATCCTGCACATCGTTGGCATCCAGCCCGGCGAGCGCCTCGGCGATCCGTTGGTTCAGGCCGGCGGTCTGTAAAAAGTGGCGGTAGGCAGAGGCGGTGATCGCAAAGCCGTAGGGGACGCGGATGCCGTGTGGGACGAGCTGGCGGACCATTTCGCCGAGCGAGGCGTTTTTGCCGCCTACTTGAGCCACATCGGCGGCGCCAATCTCGTCAAACCACAAAATCGCGGGAGGTCGGGTTCCCAAGGCAGCCAACTTTTCACGCTTCTTTGAAACTCAGATTGAATCCGCGTTCCAGGATCTCGCTTTCGGCGGCTTCGTGAGCGTGGAGGGAAACGACAAATTGCTGAAACTGGTCCGCCACCCGTGCGAAAATTTCACCCGAAACATCTTGCTTCAGCTGCAGGATAATCCGTTGCAGTTGGTCCAACAACTGCCCGTGCTCGCCCTCCAACGCCTTGACCAACGGCGCCAGCGCGGGCCGACGGCTGACCGCCTCCTCCAGACACGCCCCCCCCTCTTCCTCGGCAAAATGTCGGTTCAATTCGTCGTACAGATCCGAGAACCCGCCCATCAGGGCCGTGCGACGCGCCTCCCGCTGGCCGCCGGCCAGTTTCAGGATGTCCGCGCAGGTGTCTTGCATCTGGCGTACCAGGCGGTCCAACCGCTGGTGCTCGGCCTCCAAGTGATGAGCGTACGCCAGGAATTCTTCGGAAGAATCCAACATGCGGGTTGTCCTTTCTGGGTGGAGCGCTCCCGGCCGCCGGTGGACCACAGCTGCCGGTCGGCACCTCACTCGTCCGGAGAGTCCACCTGAATCCGGTTGACCACCTCTTCCACCCCAGGAATTCGCAGGACAATCGTCTGGGCCAACTGTTTGAGATAAAACGTGGGCGCCCTGCCCCTCAGCGTCACAACCCCCTCATGATACTGGCAGCGGATCGCACGGAGGGCGAAATAACGGCTGGCAGCCAGGGCCCGCTGCACCTCTTCCGCCACGGAAAAAAGCCGCCCCGCCCCCATCAGGGACGCCCGCGGCGGGGGCACCGCAGAGTCAGAACCTTCGCCAGGATTCATCGGAAAACACCCTTTGCAACATGCTGGGGACCAGCGGCCCCGAACCAACGAGACGGGCAGGCTTCCAACTTATGCTCGACCGATCTTCCCCCCACTGTTGACCCACGACGGATCATTTTTGGACGCCAGCTGCGTCCCGCCTCGCTAACCGCTCAACCTTCCCGTAATCCATGAGCGGACGACAGCTTGCATTATCGCGCGCTGTCCCGACTTGTCAAACGGAAAACGTGCCCCACGCGGGGCCGCGCGGGGGGGCAAAGTTACGCGGGCGAGCCTGTGGGGACACAAATCACAGTGGGCCCTCGCCGGACCCTCGCCCCCAGGCCATTTCTCGGCGGCAGAAGGCCGCGAAGCGTCGGCAGAAAGGCAGGCGGGCCCTGGTCGAACACCGCCCTGGGCCCGGCGGGCGAAGGGGCCGGCCAGGAAGCCAGCCTCCCAGGCCAGCAGCGACCGGACCGGTGACCGCCCGCGGACCGCCCTGGGAACCGCGGGGCGCGAAAGCTACTTCTTCGACCGGCTGACGAAACGGTAGTCTTCGTTCCTGTAGTCAAAGTCCATGTCGGTCAGCTCTTGGTTCAGCTTGACGTTCACGTAGGTGTACTCTTCCACCAACTTGGGTGGTCCCCCCGCTTTCTCGGGCCATTCGTAGGCGGTCAACCGCACGGGGACCTGCATCTCCTCGTCGATGAAGATCCGCGCCAGGTGATAACGGAACTCGTCGCGGGGATGGGGATGTTTGACCTGGATGCACGAGCAGGGACGGCCATTGATTTTCGCGTTCGCGAATTGGACGACTTCGCACTCGCCAAATTGCAGATCGTGCTCACCCACTTCAATCAACCGCTGGATCAATGTCCGAAAACCGAAAAAGGTGATCGGATAGCGGTTGTCACGCATGGCCAACATCCCATCCGGGGGAAGAAAGACCTTGCCAATCAGTGCTTGAGGTCCGCTGCCCGCATGAGCGCAAAGCTTGTTGTTATACATCCCGTCCACATAGATAACTTCCTGTCCTTTTTTGCCGTGGGGAGCGAGGAAGTAGAGGTACACGCTGAACGGCTGGTGCCGCACCTTGGCAAACAAGTACTCTCGTTCCAACAGCTCGCCGTCCACCCGCTCCCGCTTGATCAACGTACAGGTGTAGTCGTGAATCTCGCGATCGATGCGGTCCAGCCCTTGACGTGCGTATTCCAGCACCGGCATTAACGGATGGTCGCCTTCGGTATGCCGGGGAGCAGGGTCGTGGGCCGCGGCAGGGATGGCGAGGGCCAGGCAGAGCAGGAGATTCAGGGCGGCAGCGCGGAAAGCAGGTCGACGAGCGATCAGGATGGTCATGACGGACTCCTTGCTGATGATTCGAAACAGCCGGTCACAGCACGTTGCGCCGACGTCAGCAAGTGCGCGCTGCCGAGAGGACAGGAGGCACGACCCAGCGGGGGCGCTTGGGGATGGCAACGATGATCGCGCGGGTGCCGATTCGTGTCCGTCCTGCGTGTGAATAGGTATCGCCCGTTGGGGGGGATCAGCATTACCGGCTTTGCCGCCGGGTTGCGCGGTTTACTCAGCCGTTGCGATGCACTTGGCACCGCAGTAGCCCCCGACCGGTGTAACCGGCCCAGGCTGCGAAACCGGCCGCCCGCCGTCGGTCGCCCCGGCGGCCAGGTGGCTCGCCTACCCCCCCTCCCACGCCCACGTCAGACGGGCCGCCTGGGCCTTCCGCCCCCCGCTGTCCCCACGTCGGGCGGCCGCGACCGCTCACCCGCCCCCGGTGGAGGAATCTCCGAAAAAGGCTGCCGAGCGGCGGATGCGGCGGCGCTTGGCGGCCAGCGATTTTTTGCCCGCCACCGGCGGCGGCTCCTCCCCCGCCCCGGTCAGGCAGTCGAACCGTTGCTTGACCACCTCGGAGATGAACCGTGTCAGCTGAGCCATCCCGCTGAAGTCCGAATAGCGGCTGCGGGGACTGGCATAGCGCTGGGGAAAAAAGACGTACAACCACCGCTTGGCCCGCGTCAGGGCCACGTAAAACAGACGGCGTTCCTCATCAATCTGCTCGACCGTATCCGTCGCCAGATCGGACGGGATATGCCCGTCGCTGGCGTGCATCACATACACAGCGTCCCATTCCAGGCCCTTGGCCGAATGCATGGTGCTGAGGATCAAGTAGTCTTCGTCGCGGTGTGCCGGGCCGGCCAGATCGGCCGAACTGGAGGGAGGATCCAGGGCCATTTCGACCAGCATCGTTTGCCGGTCGGCAAAGCGGCTGGCCAGCTGTTCCAGCTGCTGGAGGTCGCGCCACCGCGCGGCGGCCTGGTCGTACTTGATCTCCAGCAAGGGCTTGTAAAAGCGGCCAATGGCCTCGACCTGGGCCGCCAAGGGTGGGCGGGCCGGTCCGGTCAGCCACCCCAACAGCTGGATCAGCTGCGGCCATTCCTCCCGCGCTGCTGGCGGTACCAGTTCTTGTCCCCACTCCCCCAAGTCGCCCCCCAACTGCTGCCGCTGGTGCAGCAGGCGCTGAGCCGTCTTGGGGCCGATGCCGGGCAGCAACAGCATCAGCCGCTGGCCGGCCACCACGTCTTTGGGATTTTCCGCAAACCGCAACACCGCCATCACGTCCTTGATATGAGCCGTCTCGATGAACTTCAAGCCACCGTACTTGACGTAGGGAATGTTGCGACGGGTTAACTCTCCCTCCAGCACGATGCTGTGATGCGACGCTCGAAACAACACCGCCTGGTCCCGCAAGTTCAGATCGCTCTCGCGATGTTCCAGCACTCGGCGGATGATCTCGTCCGTCTGCTCCCACTCGTCGGCACACGTCACCAGCCCCGGTGCCTGTCCCGCCCTGCGGGCCGACCACAGCTCCTTGCGAAACTGCTCGCGAGCCTCGCCAATCACCGCATTCGTCGCGTCCAGGATCGGCTGGGTGCTGCGGTAGTTCTGCTCCAGCGTAACGACCGTCGTCTGCGGATACGTCTTGGGAAAGTCGAGAATATTTCGGACCGTGGCGGCGCGAAACGAGTAGATCGACTGGCAGTCGTCCCCGACGACCGTCAAGCCGGTACCGTCGCGGCAGAGGCTTTGCAAAATGTCGGCCTGCAAGCGATTGGTATCCTGATATTCGTCCACCAGGACACAGTCAAAGCGATCACGCACGGCCGGGCCTGCTCGTTCGTCCGCCATCAAGCCCCGCCAGAACAGCAGCAAATCGTCGTAGTCCAGCACCGCGGAAAAATCCTTGCGCCGCACGTACTGTCGGCACAGCTTCTGCAGCTGATCGTGATACGGCTCGCACCAAGGATAATGCCGTCGCAAGACCTCGGCTAAGGATACCTGCGCGTTGACCGAGTGGCTGTAAATGGCGAGGCAGGTCCCTTTTTTGGGGAAGCGGCTTTTCGCCGTTGCCAGGCCCAGGTCGCTGCGGACCACATCCATCAGATCCTCGGCATCCCCCCGGTCGATAATCGTGAAGTCGACATCCAGGCCGATGGACGAGCCGTGCATCCGCAACAGGCGACAAGCGGTGGCGTGAAAAGTGCCGCCCCACACACCCCCGCTGGCAGACGCCCGCGGACGCGGGCCCGCCGGCCCGGCCAGCAGGCTGGCCACGCGGCGCAACATCTCTGCCGCCGCGCGGCGGGTAAAGGTCAACAGGAGGATCCGCTGAGCCGGTACGCCGTCGCGAATCAGGTTGGCCACTCGGTGAACCAGGGTATGCGTCTTGCCCGTCCCTGCCCCGGCGACAATCAACAATGGCTGGTGGCCGTGCGTCACGGCCGCTCGCTGCTGATCGTTCAGCGCCGCCAGCAGGGATGGCTCGTCGCGCGAGCCCCGATTCGAGCGTTCGATCCTGTCCATGTCCTGCATTGTAGCAGGTCGATCGGCACCACCCATGCGGGAAATGATCTTGCCCCCGGCGCCCCCGCCGGGCTATTCTCCCACCCCCCCCCAAGGACCTGCGAAACCGCGCGAAATCCGAGCTCGGAATCATGCCCTCCCCCGCCCGCTCGCCCGCTGCCACCCTGCCCCCCGCCCCGGCAACCCCCACCGATCCGGCCGTACCGGCAATCGTGGCCGCTTACGAACGCCACGTCCTGCCACCGCTCTTCGCGCGGCTCGACCGCGCGTTCCCCGAGTTTCGTTGGAGACGGACACCCCACGGCTGGACCGGCAAGCTACCCGACGACCAGGCCCCTGCCGGCCGGCAGACCGTCCACTGCCATCACCCTTGGGGATTCACCGACGCCGGGGGTCGGACGACCAGCTGGCTGGCCTATGTCCGTCACACCGTGCTCAGCGGAAAAGCCGACCTGACGGCCGCTGTTGGCCAGCTGGCCCTCCGGGCCAACAGCGAGGCAGCTTGTCCCGAGGACCTGGGGACGGGGGGGGACGGCCGAGCGGTGGAGGCGTACGAACGGCAGCGCGACCTGCTGGAGGCTTTCTTGGCCTATTGCCACCATCAGTTGTGCAGCCGTGCGGGGCACGCGGCCCTGGAGTACCTACGGCGGGCTCACGGTATCAACGGCCACCAAACCCACCCATTCCCGCTGGGGCTCTACCCCTCCCCGGCCGCCGTCCAGGACCATCTCTGCCGCCGTGGGTTCCGCGACGAGGAGATCCGGGCCGCCAAGGTCGTCTGCGACCCGCGGCTGGCCCACCGCGTGATCATCCCCTGGCGCGATCGCGGGGGCAACATCCGCACCGTGGTCGCGTGCGCGGTCTTTGATAGAACCAGCGGCGGGGTGCCGCAACTGTATCGCAAGTGCGATGCCACCGCGGACGCGTTTGGGCTGGACTACGCACTTCGCAATACCGCAGGAGGCCAGCAACATGTGATCCTGGTCGAGAGCCTGTTGGACGTGGTTTATTTCCAGACGCAAGGCCTGACGAACGTCGCTGCCTTCGGCGGGACCGGCAAGGTGCCGACTCGCGACCAATGGGAACGCCTGGCCGCGCACGGGATTCGCCAGGTGACCCTGGCCCTGGCCGACGATCCGGCAGGCCGGGAACGGACGCTGAAGGCCCTGGGCAACTCCTACCACGCCGACCAATCCCCTCAAGTCTTCACGCTCCCCCCCCAGTCGCTGGGCGCCGCCCCCAGCGCCGCCACCTTCGCACGGCTCAACGGGCTCGACCGCTTGCGCCAAGGGGTCGCCCGGCGGTGGCACGGGTTTCATTTTGTCGCTCGAGCTTTGATTGACGAGTACCAAGGGGGACGAGCCTGGACGGATGCGGGATTGATGGACCTGTTGAGCGACGCGGTGGAATTCGACGCTCAGGTCTATCGGCCTGAGCGCGAGGTTGAGCTGGAGCGGTTCTTCTGGCCACCGATCCTTGAGGCCTTGCAGGCCCGCTGGGACGCGGTCCGGCAACTGCTCCGCCGCCCCCTGGACCCCCCCCGACCGCTCTGCCCCCCCACCACCCCACCCGGTCAGCCGGCCGCCCGGGTCGCCCCCCCCTCGCCGGCGGCGGAAGATACATTTCCGGCGACGGTGGCCTTTCGACCGTCGGGGTCGCCCGTGGCCCGCAGTCCGTCCGTCCAGCCGCAGCCCCCGCTTTCCCGAGAATCGCGACCGGTCGACGTCGCCGATCTGGCTTACCAGATCTGGCAGGCCAAGGGCTGCCCCCGAGGCCGCGACCACGAATGCTGGTACGAGGCGCTCGACCAGATCCGCCGCCGGCAGGCCGAGGGCGAGCGGATCTACGCCAAGACCGCTTGATCCAGGCGGCAGCGGGCAACCGAGCGGACCCGCTTTCACCCCCGCCCCGCACCCGCCTGGGCCGCCAGCCCCAGGACTCGATCTGACAAAAAACGAGTCGCGAAGCGACGACATGCGCCAGCCTGGGCCGCCAGCCCCAGGACGCGCGATCTAACAAAAAACGAGCCGCGAAGCGGCGACATGCGCCAGCCTGGGGCGCCAGCCCCAGGTTCCGGATGTGACGGGAGAATTGAGTCGCGAAGC
>CAYFZZ010000150.1:0-6105 GCA_964347545.1 uncultured Planctomycetaceae bacterium
CAGGCGGTTGCCTCTCGCCGCTTGGCAACTGGCGATCCGACCGGTGATCCCGGGAAGGGGCTTGGCGGCTAAGCGGAAATTTCCATGGCGTCCAGCTGGGCCTGCAGTTCGGCTCGAGAGAGCAGCCGCTGGGGGACCAGCAGGCCGACTTCGTCGACCAGGTTGCTGTGGATCCGCACGGCCCGCGTCCGTTCCACTTCGTCTTCGATATCCTCCAGCCAGGGAGGGAGATCCAGTCCCACCCCGGTGGGATTACGGGTGAGGGTCTCGACTTGCTGAGCGAACTTGGCGAACACGGGCGCGTTCCCGCCGGCCGTCGCAGCGGCGGTCATGGAGGGCCGGACCAGCGCGCAGGCCCGGTCGACCTCCAGGGGGCGGACAAACCGTTCGGCGATGCGATCGGCGATGGTGGTCAGCTTCATCCCATGCTCGTCCTCCAACTGGCTCATCTGCTGCCCCAGCTGGTCGGCCATTTCGCTGGTCCGCCGCGCCATCTCGTTCCGCCAGAATTCGGCGGCCGTTTCGTGACCTTCGCGGACCAGGATTTCGTGCGCCTGTTCGATCGGAATCAAATTCCAGGCGTACCGGTCATAGGTCACCCGCAGCCGCAGCATGTCCAGGAGGGTGTACAGCATTTCTCCCCGGTCGGATTGGGTGGTGGTGCCGTTGTAGTCCCGGTATTCTGTGTAGTTTTCAATGATCGCCTCGATGATCATTTGCAGGTGATCGACGGCGGCTCGGCGGGCGGCCTTTTCGTGCAGCACGTCCAGCAGCGGCAGTTCCAGCTCGTCCCCCCGCTGGGCCAGCTCGTTCAGCCACTGGTCCACGCCCATCTGCAAGATCGCTCGCAGGTTCCCCAGGTTGAAAAACAGCTGATGGAACAGTCCCTGGCCATAGCGTTTGATGAATTGTGCCAGTTTCTGCCACTGTTTTTCGTTGGTGAGTCGTTCCAGCACGGAGAGCCGCACGCTGCGACTGTGGTCTAACCAGCGGATCATCATCAGTTCGGTCAGGTGCTGGAGATATTCGATCAGTTCGTCGTCGGGATCGGGCTGAGCGTTGTGGGGGGTGGATGTTTGCCAGGCGGTGGTGGAGGCGACCAGGCAGCGGACCATGCCTTGGTAGCCGATCCGGAACAGCTGGTCGAATTCGGTGACGGCCCCGGGCCCTGCCGGCCGTTGTCGTTCGAGTTCCGCGCACCGCTGCAGCAGCTGGCAGGTTTCCTCCAGCAGTCCCAGGCGGGGGAGGAGTTCCAGGACCAGCCGCACGGCCCGTTGACGAGCTCGGCTGGCAGCGGTCCGCTGGGGATCGCCCCCTCGACCGAGCGGGACGTAGAGCAGCGGTTGCCGTTGGAAGTGGTCCACAAAGGCCTGGTATTGTTCCCGAGCGGCGGGGAGGTCACCGGCCAGGGCCGCTCGGACCAGCTGGCTGGTCTGCCGCAGTTCCGGTTCGTCCTGAAGGGCCTCGTGTTCCAGCCCCACCGCCATCAGGAACTGGGCCGCCTCGGTGCTGACCATGTAAGCAATCACGACGCGTTCCAGGAGGGCGTCCTTAATCATTCGCCGCCGGTCGTATTCCATCTGCAGGACTTCGTTGTCTCCCGGCAGGGGGACGGGATGTCCGGTGATGTCGGCCAGCAGGGTCACCAGCTGGTCGCGGTACTGGACCAGCTGGTCCAGCCAGGCGGCCAGGCGGTCGCGGGGCGGCTGGCCGGCCAGGGGGGTGGTCGATCCCAGGGCGGCCAGGGCGGTCCGCTTCCACATCCGCGCCAGGGCGACCAGGAAGGCCAGCCGGTCGGTCAGCCGCCGGGCCTCTTCGTCCAGTTCGAAGTCGCTGTCGGCAAATCCTTCGCCCAGCAGTTGACTGTCGACACCGTCGTCCGTGCTGTCGCGGTAGACCATGTCGTCGTACGCCGCGGCGTACAGCCCTTCCTCCTGATCCTCCTGCGGTTCGGCCTGTTCGTCGTCTTCCTCTGCCAGCAGATCTTCTTCGTCCGCCGGCGGGGGGGAGGGTCCGGAGGCGGAGGTGGTGGCCAGCAAAAATTCCGGGCATTGCCAGTACTGGCCGGCGTTGGCTTCCAGAAAGTCAAAAAATTTCTGTACCGCTTGCCAGTCCCGCGGGCCGTCTGGCTGGCGGGCGTCCGCCTCGGGCGGGTCGGTTGCCGCCGTCCCGCGGGACCCGCATTCGCCGGTGGCGGGGGCGAAGATTTCGTTCAGCCAGCGGGTGGCGGCGGCATAGAACAGGTCTTCTCCCTGGTGCAAGGCGACCTCGTCCGCGCGGCTCAGCCAGTGCATCAGCATCCCTCGCGAGGCGACGAAGTCGCGTTGGTCGAGGAGGGCGTTGAGCACCAGGATGTAGGCTTTGGGGGAAGCGAAGTCGGCCACAAAGGGCTGCCAAAAAGCGATATCGCCCGCCGTGGTTCCCGCCTCGTGCCAGGCGGCCAGGGCCTGAGCGGCAGAGTGGGCTGCGTCGTACAGCGGTCCCGCGGCGACGCCTTCGATCCCGCTGAGGGCCTCCGCGGCAAACTGGTCCCACCAGTTGGCCAGCCGGCGAAACTGGTCGGCCACCTTCCCTTCGGTCTGTTCGTCACGGGCCGCCGCCGCTCGACACCACGTGCGAGCGTACAAGGCAAAAATCTCGTCCATCATCTCGTTCAGCTCGTCCACGCGATGATCATGGACGGTGTTTTCCAGCGCGGGGAACAAGCTGAAGTTGCCGTCGAAGCCGAGCATATTCCAGGGATCGACGATGGCCCCGCATTGAATCCCCCGTTCCAACAGGTCGGTGATGGCGGGCAGGCGGTCGGCGGCCGCAGTGGTTTGATCGCGGTCCAACTGGTGGTGGGCTTCGGTCAAGTGGCAGTGGATCCCGGAGACGATTCTGGCCGAGGGCGTGGGCACGGCCGCGACCTCCCCGGCGGATGCTTCGGCGTAGCCCATCCGCGCGTAGAGCCGAGCCAGGTGGACCTGTTCCAGCTGGCGGGCCCGCTGCCGGGACAGTTCGGCATTCAGATACTGCCGCACGCCTCCAAATGGCTGCCGCACATGTTTCGCCTCGGCCATCAACCGCTGGTCGCCCCGCGCCACCAGCAGCTGTTCGTAAAACGCGTCGCGATACGCGGCGATCCGGGGAAGGAGATTGCCCAGGCTGACATCCGAAGTGTGCGTGTCGGGTCCTCGCCCACAGACGCCGGAGGCCATCAAGATCGTCCCGGCCAGGGCCGCCGCCGATTCCAACAACAGCTCGTCCGGCGATGCATGCTGGGCCTCTTCCATCCGGCGGACCAGCGCTTCCAGCGTGATCTGCTGGACGACAAAGCGACAGTAATAGCCTTCGTCGTCGGTCAGGTGCAGGTCCCAGGTTCCAAACTGGTAGTTGGGCCGCTTGTTGGCGGGATGGTCAAAGTCGTAGGCCCGCGGATCCAGGGCCAGTTCCTCCATCCGCGGCAGATCGAAATAGGCCTGGTCTTTCAGCGTGGGGTGGGTCTCTTCCAGAATCTCGATGGTGGCCGCCACCACTCGTTCGTAGCGGCCCCAGGCGGCCCCGACGTCGCGGAGGTAAATCGGCACGGGCCGGCAACGTTCGTGCGGATAAGGCTCCAGTTTTTGTTCCGTCTCCAGCACCGCCACCGGCCGGTAACCGACGTAGTCATTCAGCCGGCGTAAGACCCGTTCGACCCATTCCCCGGACGCCGGCTCCTGCGGGGGGCTCGCCACCGAGCGGTGGAGGGCGTCGATCACCGCTTCGTACACGCGTCCCAGGAAGAAGGGATTGAAGAGCGTGGTGTCGTCTTGGTGACCCAACAGGTCGGCGTGAAACGCGCGATAGGCGGGCAGGACTTTTTCGTGGGTCTGGGTCAGCACCAAGCGGGCCTGATGGGCATCGCGAAACGTTTCGGAACCGGCTTGCAGTTCGTCCAGCTTGGCCAGCAGCTGGCGGTAGACCTCCTGGCAGGGTACCTCTGCCCCCCGGTGTGCCGCGTTACCGCTTGCGCCGCCCAGCCAGCGATAGGTTTCGTTCAGCTGTCCCAGGAACTGCGGGTCACGGGCGCCCGCCGAGAAATTCAAATATCCCAGCAACGCTTCCAGCCGTTGAGCGTCCTCGGGCGATAGGGGATGAGTGGGCATGGAGCAGATTTTTGGCCAGCCGGGACGGTCGCGGCCGGGGCGGGTGACGGTCAGGTGGGTGGGTGGAAAATCGACGGGTGAGGTTCGACGGCGGCGGTCCCTGCGGGGGAACCGCCCTGCGAGCCCAGCCAACTTTCCGCTCATCCTAGTGCGTGACCGCCACCACGGCTACTCGGCTTCGCCCCGGTCCCGGCGGCCGCACTGCGGCGACCAGGTTGGGCCCGGACGCCCTGCGGCGGGGCCTGGCGCCGCCCCTCCAAGCGGTGCAACCCCCCTGGGCAGCCGGAAATCCACGTTCCTGATGCCTGCCTGCCCGGGGGGTTTTGAGTATGATGGAGGAGGAGACAATCTGGGCATGAGGGTGTCCGCCGTCCCTGCCGGAGGGGGGGAGTTGGCGGACGGTATTTTGGCGGACGGGATTGAGGAGTGATGGGGATGCGGAATTGGTGTGCCGTGGCCAGCCTGATGGTCCTGGGGTGCTGCGTGGGTTCCGAGCTGGCCGCTCAGGTGGGCGGTAATCGGCTGATTTCCGAACAGGAGGCTAGGCGCCACGGGCTCACCCGCGCCTGGTTCGCTCAAGCGGACCTGGACAGCAGCCGGGACCGGATCGAGACGATGCGGTTGCACGACGGACTGCTGATCGTCCAGTCGCGGCAGGGGGTGATTCAACTGCTGGACGCCGAAACCGGCCGCAGTTTTTGGTCGGTGCATGTCGGCTCTCCGGGCAGCTATACATCTGCCCCGGGGCTCAACGAAAAGTTCGTGGTTGTGACGAACGGATCGACGTTGTATGTCTACGACCGGGAAACGGGCAGTCTGATCTGGGAGAAACCGGTGGTGCGATCGCCGGGTGCGGGCGTGGCCATTTCCGGCAAGTACGCTTGCCTGGTGACGACTTCCGGAGTGCTAGAGCTTCACGATCTGGAAGATAAAACCCATCCCACGTGGCATTACAATTCGGGAGGCCACGGCTTTGTCCAACCGGTCAGCGTGGGGAACAGTGTAGGCTGGGGTACCGAGCTCGGTTTGTTCTATGTCCTGGACACAGACCGCTTGCGGCTCCGTTTCCCACCTCCGCGGGCCCGGGACGAGATTGTGGCTGCTCCCGGGTACGGCCCCCCGTATTTTTACGTGGGATCGCTGGACGGTTATTTGTACAAGATTCATCAGCGGTCAGGGGCGGTTGAGCAATTGTTTTCGGCGGGTGACCCGATTGAATGCCGTCCGCTGTTGGCGGACGGTTTGGTGTTCTTCAACACCCGTCATGGAGAGCTTTACTGCGTGGTGGCCGACATGAAGCTCAGGCAGTACCACACCAAGCCCGCCCCCCAGGAGGCGGAGGACGACGGGAAAGACGCGGCGGAGGCGGACCAGCGGGTCCCGGAGGAAGCAGGTCGCCAGCTGTGGTCCACACGTGGTATTTACCGGCTGTTAGCCCTCACGCCGACACGCGTCTACGGTCGGGACAAGGAGGGCCGGCTGCGGATTCTACGGCGCGACACGGGGGCCCTGGTCGGCGTCGTGCCGACGGAGCATTTGGCGTTGAGCGTGACGAATCATGCGACCGACCGGATCTATCTGGCCACGCCGAGCGGCCTGATTCAGTGCCTCCACGAACCGGCGCTCGAGCAGCCCCTGCAGTATGTGATGACCGAAGAGGTGAAGAAGGCTCCGGCGAAGATCGAGCAGGGAGAGGTCGAGGAAGCCGCCGTGGCCGACAAGCCCCGCGCCGTGGAAGATCTCTTTGGTGGCGGTGCCGCCGCCGGCCAGGATCCCTTTGGCGGCGCCGGTGACGGCGGAGACGCGGCCGACGACAAAGACGGGGGTGACGATCCCTTCGGCGGCGGCGGCGATAACGCCGACGCCGACGACAATCCCTTTGGGTAGGCCCTGATTCCTTGGCCACGGCCCTCCTGACTGAGCTGTGAGCGAGGGAGTGAGTGGTGAGGAGTGAGTGGTGAGTGGTGAGTGGTGAGTG
>CAYFZZ010000151.1:0-7263 GCA_964347545.1 uncultured Planctomycetaceae bacterium
TTACCAATCCCGGCGCGCCGGGACTCACCACTCACCACTCACCACTCACTCCTCACCCCTCACCCCTCACCACTCACTCCCCCCCTGCCCAGGCCGTTCTTCCGCGTGTCGGGTGGCGACTTCCAGGGCCAAGGTCAGGATCTGCCGCGTTTCGGCTGGGTCGATGATGGCGTCCACCCACCCCCGCGCGGCGCCGTAACGGACATCCATCTGCCGCTCGTAATCGGCCCGGATCTTGTCCCGCAGTTCGGCCAGCTCAGCCGCATCGACCTGGCTGCCCTGCCGCTGGAGGCTGCGGACGGTCACGTCCAGGAGGGTGGAGGTGGCCTGGTCGGCGCCCATCACGGCACAGCGGGCCGAGGGCCAGGCGAACAGGAACCGCGGATCGTACGCTTTGCCGCATTGAGCGTAGTTGCCGGCGCCGAAGGAACCGCCCAGCATGACGGTGATTTTCGCGACGCGGCTGTTGCTGACCGCCTGGACCAGCTTGGCGCCCGCCTTGATGATCCCCTCCTGTTCGCTGGCCCGCCCCACCATGAACCCGTTGACGTCGTGGAAGAAGAGGATGGGCAGCCAGTCTTGATTGCAGTTGATCACGAACCGGGCTGCCTTCTCGGCGCTGTCCACGTACAGGACGCCCCCAAACTGGATCGGGCCTGCGGCCGGTCGCACCTGGTGGTGCTGGTTGGCCACGATTCCCACCGCAAAGCCCTCGATCCGGGCCGTGCCACACACGATCGTCTGGCCGTACTCGGCCTTGTACTCGGTAAACGTTCCCCCATCCACGATGCAGTCCAGCACGTCGCGGACTTCATAGTCGACCCGCGGATCGGGGCTGACCAGGTCGTACAGATCCGTTCCCGGGCGGCGGGCCGGCTGGGCCTCCCCACGGCTGTAGGGGGCCACGGGCATGGTCGCATCGGGGGGTCTCAGCCCCACCAGCTGGCGGATCCGCTGCAAACAACGCTCGTCGTCCGGCTCGCGATAGTCGATCGTGCCGCTGATCCGCGCGTGCATCTCGGCCCCCCCCAGCTGTTCGTGCGACACCTCCTGCCCAATGGCGCTCTTCACCAACGCCGGACCGGCCAGGTACAGCCCCGATCCTTCGGTCATCAAGGTCTTGTCGCACAGCACGGGCAAGTAACCGCCTCCCGCCACGCAGTTGCCCATGATCGCGGCCAGCTGGGGGACCCCGGCGGCCGACAGCACGGCGTTGTTGCGGAAAATGCGTCCAAAATCGTCTTCGTCCGGAAACACGTCTTCCTGCAGCGGCAGGAACACCCCCGCCGAATCGACCAGGTAGATCAGCGGGAGGCGATTAACCAGCGCGATCCGCTGAGCTCGCAGCAGCTTCTTGGTCGTGGCTGGAAAGAAGGCGCCCGCCTTGACCGTGGCGTCGTTGGCTGCGATCAGGTGTCGTTGGCCAGCGACGGTTCCTAGGATGGTGACCACGCCGGCAGCGGGCGCGCCGCCAAACTGGTCGTACATCTCCCACCCCGCCCAGGCACCCAGTTCCAGCCGGGGCATGCCCGGATCCAACAGCCGCTCAATCCGCTCGCGGGCCGTCCAGCGGCCTTTGGCATGTTGACGAGCGACCGCCTCGGGACCACCCCCCTCGGCCAGCTGTTGCTGCTGGGCGGCGATGCGGGCCGTCAGTTCCAAAAGCGATCCGTGGCGTGGGGAAGACATCCTGCGAGTGCTCGGAAAGTAAGCGACCCCCCTGACCAGCGGGGGTGGACCCCGGACGGGACGGTTACCAGTTTGGCCGATTCCCGCCCGCCGACAAAGGCCCGCGGCGGTCCCCCTGGCCACGCGGCGCGGGAGGCCGCGGGGCAGGTCGCAGGCCAGATCGGCATGTTGAAGGCTTGCCACACCAGGGCCGCCGGGACGTGGGATTTTTGCAGCGTCCCGGTGGCGGTCCCGTGCGACCGCCGGCACTCGACCAGTGGCTGCAACTGGCTGTCGGAAAAGCACTTGCGACAACCCGGCCCTGACCGCCCGGGCTTTGGCACCTGAACTGCTCGATGTCCCCCGCAACACGACACCTTTGGGGTTCGTCGCCCCAGCTGAGGTCCGCTGCCAAGGGAGGAGAACATCGTGGCCAAGAAGACGCACAGCAACCGCACTCGTTCCCCACGGCGGACCGCCAAACCGGCGGGCAAGATCAATGGCCACAGCAAGCCCTCCCTGGCGAAAGGTCCCCGCGGGGCCGCCGCGGGGTCGGCGCCGGTCGCCGAGGCGGCCGCGTCGGCAAGCCCTCCCGGACCCGGCGAGGATCAGTTTGCCGACAAGCGAATTTCCCGGGGCGGGGTGATCTCCACCGACGATCCGATTCGCATGTACCTCATGCAAATGGGCTCGATCTCGATGCTCTCCCGCCAGCAGGAGATCGATGCCGCCCGCCAAATCGAATACACGCAGTTCAACTTTCGCCACAGCATCCTGGCCTCGGACTACGTCCTGCGAGGGGCCGTTGACTTGCTGAGACAAGTCCGCGACGGCCAACTGCGGATCGACCGCACGATCGAGGTCTCGGTGACCAACACGGCCGAAAAGAAGCGGATCTTGCGGCGGCTGACCCCGAATCTCAAGACGATCGAACACCTGCTGGCTCAGAACCGCCGCGATTTCCGCGTGGCGCTCAGCCGCCGCGTCGCCAAGGCAAAACGCGTGGTGGCCTGGCGGCGGATCGTCGTCCGCCGCAACAAAATCGTGCGGCTGATCGAAGAACTGAACCTGCGGCTCACCAAAATCCTCCCCCTCTACCAGCGCCTCTGCGAGATCTCGCAGCGGATGGACACCATCTTACAGCAGCTAGGCGACCTCAAGGCCGGCACCAACGGGTTTGTGGCTTCCTCGGACGAGTTACGAGCCGAGTTGCGGTACCTGATGCGGATTACCCTGGAAAGTCCCTCCAGCCTGAGGCGCCGGGTGCGGCGCAGCGAGCAATGGCAACGTGACTACGACGCGGCCAAACGGGTCCTGTCGGCAGGCAATTTGCGGCTGGTCGTCTCCATCGCCAAGAAGTATCGCAATCGCGGGCTGGGCTTCCTGGACCTGATCCAAGAAGGCAATACGGGCTTGATGCGAGCGGTGGAAAAATTCGAGCACGCTCGGGGTTACAAATTTTCGACCTACGCCACCTGGTGGATCCGCCAGGCCATCACCCGCGCCATCGCCGATCAAAGCCGCACGATTCGCGTGCCGGTCCATATGATTGATGCGATGAGCCGGGTGCGGGCCGTGACCAAGGAGCTGGTCCAAAAGCACGGTCGCGAACCGACGGTCGAAGAGACCGCCACCGCCGCCCGGCTCTCCCTGGACGACGCCCGCTGCATCATCAAGATGACCCACCAGCCCCTGTCGCTGGACCAGCCCGTGGGGGATCACGATGACAGCTATTTCGGCGAATTCCTGGAAGACCACCGGGACGACGATCCGCTGTTCGATACCCAGCAGCAAGCGCTGAAACAGCGCCTGGAGAGCTGTTTACAGGAACTGAATCATCGCGAACGGGAGATTCTCAGGCTGAGGTACGGGCTGGCCGACGGCTATTCCTACACGCTGGAAGAAGTTGGCCAGATCTTTTCCGTGACCCGCGAACGGGTGCGGCAGATCGAGGCCAAGGCAGTCCGCAAGCTGCAGCAGCCTCAGCAAAGCAAACGGCTGGTCGGTTTCCTGGACCAGGCCAACCCGGTGCTGCCCGACGTCCCCCAAGTCGACATGGCTTGATCAGAGGCCCACGTTCCGCAGCACGGCGGCCGTGGCTTGGGACTTGTTCAGCACGTAGAAGTGGATCCCCGGGACGCCCGCCTCCCGCAGCTGGTGCACCTGCCGCGTGGCAAACTCGACGCCCACCGCAAACTGCTGCTGCTCGTCCTCCCCCGCCGCCTGCAAGCAAGCCAGAAAATCGGGGGGCAGCGAGGCCCCGCACAGGCGGGTGATTCGCTGGATCTGAGCACCATTGGTTACCGGCAGGATCCCCGGAACGATCGGGACCCCGATCCCCAGCCTGTCGCAGGCGTCGCGGAAACGGAAAAAATCGCGGTTGTCGTAGAACAGCTGAGTGATCACGGCGTCGGCTCCGGCCTCGACCTTGCGTTTCAAGTTCACCAGGTCGGTCTCGGCGTCCGGCGCCTCCTGATGCGTCTCCGGATAGCCGGCCACCGCGATCCCAAAGTGGGGAAATTCCTCCCGAATCAGCTCGACCAGCTGGTTGGCATACCGCAAGCCACCCGCCACCGGCCGAAACTCGGCCTCGCCCGCCGGCGGATCGCCCCGCAAGGCCACAATGTTGTCGACCTGCCGCGCGGCCGCCTCCCGCAGAAAGTCCCGCAGCTGGTCGCGGGTCGACCCGACACAGGTCAGGTGAGAGGCGACCGGGCAGCCGTACTTCTGGCGGACCTCTTGGACAATCTCCAGGGTCTTCTCCCGCGTAGAACCGCCAGCGCCGTAGGTACAGGTAATAAAGCTGGGTTGGAATTGGACCAGCTGGTCCACGTGGGCAAACAGAG
This sequence comes from uncultured Planctomycetaceae bacterium, assembly GCA_964347545.1. GTDB lineage: Bacteria > Planctomycetota > Planctomycetia > Pirellulales > UBA7805 > CS4-C045. The sequence goes on from CAYFZZ010000151.1 coordinate 4,515, forward strand.
CCCTCTCCCCCGCCGCAGTTTTGGGCGGAAACAACTCGAACGAAAGTCCGAACTTGCTGGGGCCGTAGGCTTCGCCAATCTTCATCACGCCACTCAACTTTTTATGGTTTCTTCCTGACAGTCTGTGGGTGGATTGCTGTTTTTCAAGAGTGGCCACAGCGACAGTCCGTCCGCGTGGGAAAGACGTGTGAGCAGCGGGTAGGATGGTAATAAGCGGGTTGTTGAAGTGGATCCGCAAAAGAGTGGCGGTTGCGACAGCGATAACATGGACTCTTCATCCCGACTCTTAACCGACACTCTTAACCGACACTCTTAACCGCACACTCTTAACCGACACTCTTAACCGCACACTCTTAACCGCACACTCTTCACCGCACACTCTTCACCGCACACTCTTCACCGAACACCCGTAACGGCACACCCTTAACCGACCTGCTGATCCACTCTCCGCGAGCCAAACCATCTCGTTGCCCGAAAACTCCACCCCTCTCTGGCAGACATTACGCTCCATTCCCCTCTTCCATGGACCATTCCCTTTCTATGTCAGTCGCCTCCTACCCACACCTTCCTCGGAAGTCCCTTTTTCGTCACGCCATCCATCAGCCAAACACGGGCGGCCCTTGATCCAGCTCGGGATCCCACCGCCGCCGCGCGTCGCTGGTCAGCTGGTAGACCGAGCGCAGCAAGCTGGCGTCGCAGTCGCGCATCTTCCGTCCCCGACGAGCCAACATGCGGGTCTGGACCGTGACGGCCACATCGGGTGCCACCTCGGTCGATTGCCCCAGCCCACCCGCGTAATTGACAAAGGAGGGGACATTCACCGTTGCCGTCCCATACACCGTGCTGGCCACGCCAATGGTCTTGCCCGAAAAAATCGCCGTGTTGATCGCTGTCCGAGCGCAGTCGCCCACCAGGCAGCCCAGGAACTGCATCCCGCTGGCCACCTTCCGACCCTGGTACTCGACCGCGATTTCTCCATAGGAGTTTTTCAGGTTGCTGGTGGTCGTGCCGGCGCCCAAATTGACCCAACTGCCCACGTAACTGTGGCCCAGGAAACCGTGATGGCTCTTGTTGGAATAAGAATCAATGATCGACGCCGTAATCTCGCCTCCCAGTTTACTGTGGCAGCCCGCCACGACCGGTCCCTTGAGGCTGGCATGTTCGATCACCGTCACGTCCGCTGCCAGATGCAGCGGTCCGCGGAGGTAAGCGTGGGCACCCACCGTCACGCCTGACTCCAGCACAATCGGACCGGACGTGGTATCGGTGACGACGTGGGGACCCAGCCTCGCGTCGGGGCCCAGGAAGACACCCTCCCGCTCCTCGCGGTAAGCACCCCCCGCCACCCGCCGCTCGAGATTGTCCCCGGTAATCTCCAGGTGCCGGGCCACCACGTCGTGCGGCCAGGTGAAGAGCGAGACTTGGGCGTCCAGCGTGGCGTCCGGGACCGCGTCCAGCCAGGCGGCCAGCTTGTCCGGCTGCGACAGGTCCTCGGTGGTGTGGGTGCGGGTGACGGCCAGAGCGGTGTGGGGGCCGACCCGCACTTTGCCGCTGTGGCCGGCGGCCAGCAGCTCGGGCAACAGGTCGGCGACCGAGGAGCTGGGGACCAGCCGCGCGTTGACAAACAGAGTGGGCTTGTCGCCCGGCAGGCTGTCGCGGGGGGCTCGAGCGAAATCGGCGTCGGCCAGGTCGCGGAGGTGGGGGCGGACGACACAGCGGTATTTGCGATCGACCTGCTGCACCAGCTCGACCAGCCGCTGGCCGCCGCACAGCAGGTCGAAGGCGGGCCGCGTCAGGGCCAGGGGGGCCAGGTCGGCCGTCGCTTCGTCTTCAAACAGGACAATCTTCATGCCAGGGACGGCGGAGGCCGACTCGTGGAACAGCAGGGCACCAGTTATAACCTTAAATACGACGATGGGTTGCGTCAACGCAGCGGCCGGGGGAACCCGTCCGGCGGTCCGAGGGTGCCCCGCCTCCTTCGCCGGCCAGCCCCTCCCCCCGCCTGGACGATTGGCGGCGGGGAATTTCAAATCAGGGAAACCCACCCGGCGGTACCCTCGCCGGCCCCGGCCGGCCGCCCGACGCCAGCGGCGGCCTGCCCCCGTCCTGAGTTGCAGCACGAGCGGCCTGGCCCATGAAATGCCCTAAAGACGGAACCCCCTTGGCCCGCGTCACCGCGGCGGGGATTGAACTGGACAAATGCCACGCCTGCGAGGGTATCTGGTTTGACCGGGGCGAAATGGAACGGCTGCGCGACGCCGAGCTGCAGGAGGTGGCGCCGGTGTTGGAGGAAGAAGGGGGCCAGCGGCCTTCCCCCGCCGGAGAGACGTCCGGGTACATGCGGTGTCCGCGATGCGAGCATGCTCGGTTGCAAGGTTGCCATTACACGTTTCTGCACCCGGTCCGCATCGACCGCTGTGAACGTTGTTTCGGTGTCTGGCTGGACAAGGGGGAGTTGGAGCGGATTATGGGCGAGCAGCACGAGTTGGAGAGTCAGGCGGGCGGGGGCAGCTGGCACGGTTTCGCCCGTTCGCTGGCCCGCCAGCTGGGCCGCTAAAGGCCGACCCGCCTCGTCCACCTCTCGGGGCGCCCTGCCTGCCCAGCTTGCGGTGATTCGCGTTTCGACAATAATACCTGCGTCCCGACAAGTGTCCCTGACGCCAGCCGGAGTGGCGGAATTGGCAGACGCGCTGGATTCAAAATCCAGTGTCCATTAGGACGTGTGGGTTCGAGTCCCACCTCCGGCACC
>CAYFZZ010000152.1:0-18647 GCA_964347545.1 uncultured Planctomycetaceae bacterium
TGAAGAGTGAATGGTGAAGAGTGAATGGTGAAGAGTGAATGGTGAAGAGTGAATGGTGAAGAGTGAATGGTGAAGAGTGAATGGTGAATGGTGAATGGTGGTTGGATCACACATCTCGCATCCCGCATCCCGCAGGGATGCCAGCGATTAGCCGGAGGTAAGCGAAGCGCCACCTCCGGATACGCGGCCCGCCCCCAAAAGCATCCCGGAGGGATGCCAGCCATTCGCTTCCCTGGCGCGGTCCCGGCGCGCCGGGACCGCTCAGAAAAAACAATGCGTCCGGCGGTGGGCAGAGGCCCGCATCTCGCAACCCGCAACCCGCATCTCGCTTCACGCTTCCCATTTCACTCTTCACCATTCACCATTCACTCTTCTCTCCCCCGCCAGCACCGCTGGCACGCCACCGGCCAAGCCCCTGCTGGGGCTCGTGTCCCCGCCCGGCGCGGCGGGCCTTTTCCACCTGCCCGGGGAGATGATTTTCGTTAAACCGGTTTCTTTTCCCTGACCGACCGGGCACCTCCTGCGTAGAATCCTTATAACGACGGGGCACGATCCCTCTTGTTTGCGTAAAGGAGTATGCCATGTTGGTGTTGAACCGGAAGTTGCAGCAGTCGATTCGCATCGGCGATACGGTCACGATCACGATCTTACGGATCCGGGGCAAGAGCGTGCGGATCGGGATTGAGGCGCCTGAGGACCTGAAGATTGTGCGGGGCGAGCTGGGGGATTTTAGGGTGCTCGAGCAGCCGCGGGAGCGGCCTGGGGAGCGGGCGATGCCCAGCGGTCGGGGGGCGGAGGGGCGGGTGGTGGCCGAGCGGCCTGAGGTGGACCCCTTGGGGGCCGAGGGGGAGGAGGACCAGGTCCCGCTGGGCTTTACCGATTACCCCTGGATTGGCTGCGAGTCGTTCGATCCGACGCTAAACCGTCCCCGGTGAGGGGCCAATCCGGCCGGACGGCCAGCGGGAAGAGTGAATGGTGAAGAGTGAATGGTGAAGAGTGAATGGTGAAGAGTGAGTGGTGAAGAGTGAATGGTGAAGAGTGAGTGGTGAAGAGTGAGTGGTGAGCGGCAAGGCGCTAGCCGCCGGTGGTCTCACCCCACCACCCCATCACTCCGGGGGCGTTGGTGAGTGGTGAGTGGTGGTTGGATCACACATCCCGCATCCCTCATCGCGGATCCCGCCGCTCGCATCCCGCTTTCCATTTCACTCTTCACTCTTCACTCTTCCACCTTCCACCTTCTGACTTCGACCTTCCAACTTCCCCCCACCCCCTACCGCCGTCCCGGCCACGGGGGGGGTTCATTTCAGCACCGGAAAGACGGCGGGGCTGATTTCGGGAGAAGAGCCCAGGTGCTGCAGGAGGATCCGTTGCACTTCCAGGATCGTGCGGGGGTGGCGGTGCGCGGTCTGGTGGTCGGCCGCGACGACGATCTGCGACGCGGCATCGTCGGCCTGCGCGCTGGACACCGGCACGATCCCGTCGGAGTCGCCTGCCGAACGGCCCCACAGTTTGCCGGGGGGGGTCTGAGCGATGATGTTGTGGTAGGCGACCCAGGGGGCCGTGCGGGATTGCCGCAGGGCCTCCAGGGCCGGCGAGTCGGGGGCCAGGCTGTCGATGCTGGTCCGCGTCAAGTGGACCCCGTCGTCGCGCAACACGCCGGGGGCCTGCACCGGCAGTTGTTCGGCCAGGGCGTGGATCACCGGCGGCAGGTCGATAAACTTTCTGCCCAGCCAGCGGGTGGCGGCATTGGCGTAGGAACTGCCGTGGTGCGGCGTGGCGATGGTGATCACCCGCCGGACCGACGGGTTGGGGTGGAAAAAGTAGGTCTCCTGCAAGGTCCGCACCGTCCGCTCGTCCGCCTCCAGCTTGTCCAGCGGCTGCTGGGCCACCTGTTCCCAGAAGAGGCTGCCGCTGTCGACCGTCTGCAGCCGCGAGATCAGCCCCCCCATGCTGTGGCCGATCAGCACCAGGCGGTCCAGCGCCGGCTGCTGGTGGTGCGGGTCCAGCAGGCTGCGGATCTGTGCCAGCTGGTCCCGCAGCTCAGCACCGCTCAACACAAACGGCTGTCCGGTCGGATAGAAGTAGAACCAGAACTGGTAGTTTTCCCGGATGGCGGCCACGCTGCGGAGGTCGTTGAACAGCCGCACCCAGGTGACCGGCGTGGACCAGATCCCGTGCACCAGGACCACGGGGATTTTGTCGGGGTGGTAGGGTTCCAGCATCTGCAGCCCGGTGTGGGTGGCGGACTGGCCGGGGCGGAACAGCCCCCGCGTGGCGGCCCCGAAGTCGGTGTAATCGATGTGGTTAAGGAAATACGCCAGGGGCGTGGTCAGATCGGTTTCCAGGGGGACCTGCCGTGCGGCGACGGCGACCTGGCGGGTGGCCAGGGGGTCGTACAGCTCCAACACCGCTCGAACCGGCCGTTCGCCCCCGCCGCCCGACAGCGGAGGGAGGATCCGCAGGAAGGCGGTCAGCGGGATGCTGAGCCGTTCGGGGTAAAAGCGTTCCAGCGCCGAGGCGGCCCCGCCATGCTGGCGCTGGGCGATCAGCGGCACGCCCAGTCCGTAGGTGACGTAGCGATGGGGGATCCCGTTCAGCTGATAGTCGGCGGCGAATTCGAATTTTTCGAACGAGTGTTCCCGCAGGTGGTCGCACCGCGTCTCGATCCGCAGTTCCAGCGGTTCGTCCCCCACCTGGCAGTGGTGGGCCCGAGCGGGCTGGAGGCCCCCGTGTTGGTTGACGATCCGCAGGGCCCGCGTCAGCGAGTGGTTGTAAAGATCGCAAGCGCCGCGGTACTGGGGATCGTAGAGATTGCGGGTGGCCTGGTAGGCGTCGTCAAACAAGTAGCGGTAGGCGTGGGTGACCGCCGTGATGTGCAAATCGAACGCTCGTTTTTCGTCCCGCCCTTCGTAGTGTCGCGCGGCCCGTTGAGCGATTTCGGCGGCGGCGAACCGCTTTTCGGCCGACGGTTCTTCCGCCAGCAACCTTCCCACTGCGTCCAGCAGCCCTTGGGGATCTCCCGGATCCAGCGAGCCCAGGTCGTGGGTCTGCAACAGCCGCTGAGTGCGGTCCGAAAGGGGGGGCGGGCTCTCGGGCAGCTGGGGCAGGTAACGCCCCAGGGGTCCCTGCGGTTGCTGGGGGACGATCCAGCCGGTCGCATGGCAGCCGCTGGCCAGGGCCAGGCCGGCCAGGAGGCAGGGCAAGAGACCGGCCAGCCGCACGAGGGGCCGGCAGGGGGGCGCAGGGTGGCACGCGGCTGGGGGGGTGGCGAGCGCGTATCGCCAGCGGCGGATCGAACGATCCCGATTCATGACGCGGCTGGTCCCGGCAGATGTCCCTGCGGTCACGCCCCGCGGCAGAGTTGGGGGGCAGACCCCCCGCCGCGGGCCGACAAGCATCGGCCGGTGTACATAGAGGCGCGGGCAGGTCGGGGTCAATGGGTCCTGTTGACCTTGTTGCCAGCAGTTTGAGCGGCCCATAATGGCGGGTCCTCGCGTCGGGTGCTAGCGGCCCGACCGCCTCGACCGCGACCCCGCCTTCCCCTCAGCCCCAGCGAACGCGGCATGCCGGACAGTCCTCTGCCAGCGGTGAACCCTTCCTCGCTGCCGGCGGCCGGTGGCCGGCCGCCGGCCGAGCGTGATTTCGAGTCCCTTCCGTCGCTGTACCGGGACCGCGCCTTCTGGGGGATGACCATCACCCAGTTCCTGGGCGTCTTCAATGACAGCGTGTTCAAGCAGATCCTCTTGCTGTTGACGGTGGAAGTGGCTTTCACCGCCAGCAGCAAACCGGTCGATTTGCAGTGGCTGGCCAACCAGATTTTTTCGATCCCCTTCGTGTTGCTCTCCGGCACCGCCGGTTTCTGGGCGGACCGGATCAGCAAGCGGACGATTGTGGTGTTGTGCAAGGTGGCCGAGTTCGCGGTGATGGCGTGTGGCGCCTGGGCCTTTCGGGTCTATACCGGGGGGATGCCCTGGGGGTTGCTGGGCGTGTTGTTCTTCATGGGGGCGCAGAGTGCGGTGTTTGGCCCGGCCAAGTACGGGATCCTGCCGGAAATGGTCCGCGCCCGCGACCTGCCCCGCTTTAACGGCATGATCCAGATGACAACCTTCATCGCCTTGATCCTGGGCATTCCCCTGGCCGGGTCCCTGGTGCATCGGCTGGGTCAGGAGCGATTGTGGATCGCCGGCTGTTTCTGCATGGGGATCGCTCTGCTGGGCACGCTGACCTCGCTGCTGGTCCGCCGCACCCCGGTCGCTCAGCCCGACGCTCGGTTCAGCTGGCAGGCGGTGGCCGTTTCCCGCGAGACGTGGGCCATGCTGAAAGCCGATCCCTCGTTGCGGATGGCCTTGTGGGTCTACTGCCTGTTCTGGTTCGTGGCGGCGGTCGTGCCGCTGGCCACCAATGCCGTGGGGATCCGCCAGTTGGGGCTGAACGCCGAGGACACCAGCCTGATGCTGGCCTGCGTGGCGATCGGGATTGCGATTGGCTGTGCCCTGGCGGGTTGGTTGAGCGCCGAGCGGGTCAGTTTTCGCCTGGTGCGGATCGGGGCTTGGGGGATCTGCGGCGGGTTGCTGTTGTTGGCCTACGTCCCCACCGCGGGTTGGTCCCCGACGATGACCTATCGCGGTTGCCAGCTGGTCTTGGGGGCGGCCGGGGTGTTTACCGGGCTGTTGGCGGTGCCGCTGCAGGTCTATCTGCAGACGCGTCCGCCAGACCAGCAGAAGGGTCGCGTGATTGGGACCATGAATCTGCTAAACTGGATTGGCATCCTCCTGTCGGGGCTGTACTACTGGATGTGCCAGCTGCTGATGGAGGGGTGGGGCTGGCCGCCCAGCGGGACGTTTGCCCTGACCGGGCTGTTGCTGTTGCCCGTGGCCTGGGCTTATCATCCCCCGGACGCGAAGTTGTAGGGCGGCAAGGCTTGTCGCAGGTGGTCCGCCGAGGTGAAAAGGCCCGACGGTTGGGAAGGCGTTTTATCCGGAGCGTGTTTTTAGGGAGAGCGGATTGTGGCAGAGCGAGTTGTGCAACAGCGGGAGATCGGTGGCGGGGAGGCAGGCGGGCGGGCCCAGCCGCAGGAGGGGGAGGCGGGTTGGCCGCGACGCTGGGCCCAGCAGACGGCCGCCTTGCGGGAGGCGCTGGCCGACGTCGGTCCCTGGCACGCGCGGATCGCCGAGGTGGTCCTGCGGCTGCGCGAGGTCTTTGACGCCGGCGGCACCGTGTACGTGGCCGGCAACGGCGGGTCGGCCACGCTGGCCGCGCACCTGGCCGACGAAATGGTCGGTCGGTACCTGGCGGACCGTCGGCCGTATCCGGTGGTGGCCCTGACCGCCGACAGCGCCGTGTTGACCTGCATCGCCAACGACTACGGCTTTGACCACGTCTACGCTCGACAAATCGAGGCCCTGGCCCGGCCGGGCGACGTGCTGGTCGCCTTTTCCACCTCCGGCAACTCGGCCAACATCCTGGCGGCCTGCCGGCAGGCTCAGGCCCAGGGCGTGACGGTGATCGGCTTCAGCGGTCCGGACGGCCAGTTGGCCGACCTGGCCGACCTGGCGGTGGTCGCCCCCGTGGGTGCGACCGCCCGCATCCAGGAGCTGGACCTGCATGCGATCCACTTGATCTGCGAGGCGTTCGAAGCGGCCTAGCCGTGCCGTGCCGCGCCGCGGGTCCCCAGGCACCCGCCGCAGGGGGCCCCCGGTGCTCGGAGTTGGCGCAGGGGAAGGGCGGGGGGAAGGGCGGGGGGAGGGTTAGAAGCGAGCGTCGAGGCCCAGGTTGAAGCCCTGGACCCAGTAGTCGGTCTCGTGGAACAGCCGGCGGGGACGCGCCGGGCCCTCGGGGTCTTCGACCGGCGGCAGGTAGTCCGGGTTCACGTCCAGGTCGATCTGGTCCCCGGCCCGCACCACGGGGCTCCAGTAAATCAGCGAGTATCCCAGCGTGGCCCGCACGCGGCGGGTCAACTGGTAGCCCAGGGTCACGCCCAGTTCGGGGACGACGGCAAATTCGTCCCGAGTCCGTTTGCCGATGTTGGTCTGGGTGGCCAGCAAGCCGCCGTTGTTTTCCGCTTCCTCTTCTTGCGTGGACCGATCGGTGCTGCCTTCCACGTTGACACGTTGCTGGTTGTTGCCCAGCGCGATTTTGCCCAGCGCCTCGCAGGACCAGCGGTTCCAATCGGACTGCCAGACCACGCCCAGGTCGACACCGTGAAAGGTATTGCGGGTGGCAAAGCGGTCTTCGACGTCGATGCTGATCGGGACCTCCTCGTCAAATGTCACCAGTTCTTCGCTGACCATCACGCGGTCTTTCAGTCGGAGGTAGCGGTAGCCCAGCAGAAAATCGATCCGCGAACCGCTGCCGCCCGTACAGCCGCCACAGGCGTGGCAGCTGGCCTGCTGGCAGCAGCAGAGGTTATAGCGCATCCTCAGCCCGGACCCGACCAGCGACGTCGAGGCGCCGGCTTCCACCTGGCCCCCCACGATCTCGGGATAGCCGATCAATTGGGCGTCCTGGCGAGCGGGCGGGTCGAAGTCCTCGGTGTCAGGATCGCGGGGATTGATGTTGAAAAAGGGCCGAGCCAGGATGGGGTCGTTGATCCCGTTGGAGGTGGCGCGAAAGCCTCGCGACTTGTTTTCAGGCTTGAAGTAATCCCATTCCACGCCCAGGTGCTGGCAGTCATCCAGCCAGGTGCCCAGGGTCAGCCGGTAGCCAGACCGCCAGCCCTTCAGCGTGCTGTGGTTGCCAAACAGGATCGTCGTATCCTCTGCGCCCAGAACTCCCGCTTCGTCCACTGGCGGCAGCGGGTCGCGGCTGCTGGTCACCAGCGGCGGCAGGTCCATCCCGTCGGCGAACCACTCGATGTATTCCAGCCGTCCCCAGTAACGGTGGGGGGTTCCGCAGGGGCAGGCCTGGCAACCGATCGTGCCGCCGCCGCAGCCCCGCTGGCCCGGTCCGCAACGGCCGCCCCAGCCGCCGATCGTCCGGCCGCTGAAACCGCCCCCACAACAGCCGGTTCCGCAACCCCCCCAGCCGCCGCTGGCCGGCAGCGGGGTGCCCGGCAGCGTGGTGCCTGGCAGCGTGGCCGGGCCCAGGACACTGGTCGGGTACATCTGGTCCAGATCGATCGCCTCCCCACCGGGTGCGGCCGACGCCTCATCCGTCTGGCCGGGGATCACCACCGATGGCGGGCTGAGTGCCGAGGTTTGCGCGTCTCCCCCGGTGGGGCAAAACCATGCCGCCAGCAGAAGCGTGGGGACCGAAAGGGCGCGCAAGCCGCCCACGAAATGCCTGTTTGGGCTCATAACATTCACCAAGCTGTTCCCGCGTTTCCCCAATCCCTCGGCTCGGCAGGACCACCCCGTCCCCCCTGCGCAGCCGGCCGCGCGAGGAATCTTCCCAGAAGAGGATGGGGCTTGTACCGCAGCGGGGCCACGCGGGTCAAGCCGTCTTTTGGATGGCACGGGACGGCCCGCCGCGGGCCAGGCGGGCGGGGCGGGCCGGTCAGGCGTCGCCAAACTTGTCCCGCAGGGCCTGGCGGACTTCGGCCAGCGGGTAGTTGATGATGGCGTCCTCTGTGTCCCGCACCTCTCGCAGCCTCAGCCAGCCCCGCGTGACCAGATCCTCCCGCTGGCGGACAAACCGCGTGTCCAGCGTCCGTTTGTCGAATTCCCCCTCGCAGACCACCGGCGGGAAGTCGTCGTGGACGATGAACTGGGCCAGCGGGGGATTGCAGCGGATGTGGCGTTCGGGGGTCGTGTGCAGCGTTTCCGGATCGACCATCCCGATCACATAGCGGAGGTAGAGATCGCTGTCGGTGATATCAGCGACATCTTGCCCGCAGACCTGGCACAGGTAGCCTTCGTCACATTTGGCCATGGGAAGAGGTTAGGGGGTGATGGAGTGATGGGGTGATGGAGTGAGGGGGAAAGTCGAAGGCAGAGTGAGTGGTGAGTGGTAAGTGGTGAGCGGCAAGGCGCTAGCCGCCGGTGGCCCCAGAAACACCGTCCCCAAAACAGATCAGCGGCTAGTCCCGGCGCGCCGGGAATGGTACGCGCATCCCGCAACCCGCATCCCCCCTAGCCCCTAGCCCCTAGCCCCTCCCTCACAGTCCCAGGACATCGTTCATGGAATAAAGGCCGGGGGATTTATCGTGGAGGAACTTGGCGGCGGCCAGGGCGCCCAGGGCGTAGGCATCGCGGTTGGAGGCGGCCACGCGCAGTTCGACCGTTTCGCCCAGGGTGGCGAAGATAATCGAATGTTCCCCCGGGTTATCCCCCACGCGGATGGCGTGGTAGCCGATTTCGTCGGCAGGGCGGGGGCCGGGGCGTCCTTGGCGTCCGTGGCGATGGGTGGTCTGCCCCATGGCGGCCGCGATGATTTGTCCGAAGGCCAGCGCGGTGCCGCTGGGGGCATCTTCCTTGAAGCGGTGGTGCCGTTCCAGGATTTCCACGTCGACCGATTCGCCCTGGCGCGCGAGGGCCTGAGCGGCGATTTCGGCTAGTTTCATCGTCAGGTTCACCGCCAGGCTCATATTCGGCGCCCACAACAGAGGGATCTGGTCGGCGGCGGCCGTCACCTGGCTCTCCTGCTGCTCGGTCAGCCCCGTGGTGGCCAGCACCAGGGGAATGCGGCTGGCCAGGCACTGATCCAACACGTGGATCGCCGCCTTGGGGACCGAGAAATCGATGACCGCGTCCAGCTTGCCGTCCCAGGAGGCGGTCAGGGGGACGTCCAGCGGCGCGACGCCGGCGATTACCCCCGCGTCTTCACCCAAGCGGGGGTGTTTGCGGGATTCCAGGGCGGCCACGATTTCCAGTTGCGGGTCTGCGGCCGCCAGGGCGATCAGCCGCTGGCCCATCCGTCCGGCGGCACCGTGAATGGCGAGTTTGAGCGTCATGGTTTTGAGCTTTAACTGTAGAGCTGAATGGCTTTGACAATTTCGTCGGGATCGTTGGGCACGGCGACCGCGCGGTTGGCAAAGGAGGCGGTCCGCACGCCGCGTTGGCCCAACACCCGGTTGAACATCTCCTGGTCGGTCGTGTGGTAGGCCACGGTGGCATTGGGATCTTTCAACAGGTGTCCGGTCAGGATGCACACCACCCGCTGGTCGGGACCGATCACCCCTTCCTCCCTCAGCTTCTTGGCGCCCGCCACGCTGGCTCCGCTGGCCGGCTCGCACCCCAGCCCCCCGGCGCCGACCTGAGCCTTGGCGTCCAGGATCTCCTGATCGGTCACTTCGCGGACCACGCCCTGGCAACACTCCAGCGCTCGCAGGCACTTGTAGAGGTTCACCGGCCGGTTGATTTCGATGGCGCTGGCGATGGTCGAGGCCCGTTTCTGCTGTTGGTCCAGCAGGGCGTAGTACTCCTGCACCACGTTTTCATCGACCTGGCCTCGGTTCCATCTCAGCTGGCGGTTTTCGTACAGTTCGTACAGCGTATTGGCGCCGGCGGCGTTGATCACGGCCAGCCGCGGAAAGCGATCGATCAAGCCCAGCTGGTGCAATTCGTAAAACGCTTTGCCAAAGGCGCTGGAGTTCCCCAGGTTCCCTCCGGGGACGACGATCCAGTCGGGGACCTCCCACCCTAGCGCTTCCAGCACGCGGAACATGATCGTCTTCTGGCCTTCCAGCCGGAAGGGGTTGACGCTGTTGACCAGGTAGATGCCCAGCTGTTGCGTGACTTGTTTGACCCGCAGCATGGCATCGTCGAAGTCGCCGGCGATCTGGAGGGTGAGTGCTCCGCAGTCCAGCGCTTGCGACAGCTTGCCAAAGGAAATCTTTCCCGACCCGATGAAGATCACGGCCTTCATCAGCCGAGTGACGCTGCAGAAGGCGGCCAGGGAAGCGCTGGTGTTGCCGGTCGAAGCACAAGCGGCTCGGCGGGCGCCGATACTGCGCGCGTGGGTGAAGGCGGCGGCCATGCCGTTATCTTTGAAGCTGCCCGAGGGATTGGCGCCCTCGTACTGCAGGTACAGTTCGCCCGAGGGCAGCCCCACGTAATCGGCCACGCCGGCGGACCGTTGCAGCAGGGTTTGGCCTTCGCCGATGGTGACCAGCTGATCGGCCGGAGCGAAGGGCAGGAGGCGATGGAACCGCCACACGCCGCTGAACGCCACCGGATCGTTGCGGCGAGCCCAGCTTTGTTCGAATTCGGCCAGCGAGCGGGGTGGGTCGGTGGCCTTCCAGTCGTAGACCACGTCCAGCAGGTGGCCGCAGGCCTGGCAGGCGACCAGGACCTGGTCCACCCCGTACTCGCGGCGGCAGGCGGGCGAAATGCAGCGTTGAAAAGCGGCATCGACCTGGGGGCTGGCGGCGCTAATGATTCACGGCTCCTGACCACAACATGCTGCCCGGGGGAACGTCTAGAATAGCGTTTTTCCCGGCGCAACGTCCAGCTGCCACCGGGCAGTTTGACTTGCAAAGGCCGGCGATTTACAATGACAAGTCTTTGGTGATCCAGATCCCCCTTCCCAGGGCCCCGCCGGCCTGGGGCGGGTAAGCCCTGAACGGAGTTGAGTTGATGGGTATGAAGAAAGCCGATATGAAGCCCTATAAAGAGATGCTGCTGGCCATGCGGGCTCGCCTCCGCGGCGACGTCAACGCCCTGGCCAAGGCCGCTCTGCACAAAACCCGCTCGGAGGCCAACGGGGACCTCTCCAGCATGCCGATCCATATGGCGGACCTGGGCAGCGACAACTACGAGCAGGAATTTACGCTCAGCATGATGGAAACCGAGGAATCGACGCTGGACGCCATCGAATCGGCCCTGGAACGGATCGAAGATCGCAGCTACGGCACCTGTGAGGACTGCAACAAGGCGATCAAACGGACCCGGCTGAAGGCCATCCCCTACACTACGCTCTGCATTACCTGCGCCTCGCTGCGGGAACAAAAGTAACCAAGGACGACGTCACGCTATGACGTCTGGCAAGGACGATGCCGCCGCCCGCCGGGCCGAGGTCCCGGCCAACCGCTACTACCTCTTTGCCGCCATCGCCCTGGTCGGCCTGCTGCTGGATTTGCTGACCAAGCGGTGGGTTTTTGGCATCCTCTGGCCCCCCCAGGTGGGGCAGCGCCCCGTGCGGTGGCTGTGGCCCGACCACGTCGGCCTGGAAGTGACCCTCAACGAAGGTGCCCTGTTCGGGATGGGCCAGGGGCTGGTCTGGCTGTTCGTGGCCCTCTCCCTGGCCGCCGCCGTGGGCGTGCTGTACTGGCTGTTCGTCGTCGGCGAAGCGCGGGACCTGTGGCTGACCTGGGCCCTGGCCGCCATCACCGCCGGCATCCTGGGAAATCTCTACGACCGCATCGGCCTCCACCAGCTGACCTGGCCGGCAGTGTACGGGCTGGACCGAGCGGGGCAGCCGGCCTACGCCGTCCGCGACTGGATCCTCCTGCAATGGAACGACGCCTGGCGGTGGCCCAATTTCAACATCGCCGACAGCCTGCTGGTCTGCGGAGCGATCATGCTGCTGCTGCACGCCTGGCGCGCCCCGGCCGCCGCCAGCGGCGGCCGGGGGGAGGGGGAAGAGTGAAGAGTGAAGAGTGAATGGTGAGCGGCAAGGCGCTAGCCGCCGGTGGCCCCGGAATCACCCTCCCCAAAACAGACCGGCGGCTAGTCCCGGCACGCCGGGACCGCTCAAGGGAAAAACCACTCACCACTCACCACTCACCACTCACCACTCACCATTCACCACTCACCACTCACCACTCACTCTTCACCATTCACCATTCACCATTCACTCTTCACCCTTCACCACGGCCACCGGGACCACCGGCCGCTGGGGGTCGTGCGGCGGGGCCTGGGCCAGTTGAGCCCACAGTTGTTGGCTGGCCGGATGAGCCGGCTCTAACCGCAAAGCCTCGGCCGCCGCCGCCCGGGCGTTGGGCAACTGGCCGCGGCGGAACTCCAGTTCCGCCAGCCGGTAAAACAGCTCGGCCGACGGCGGGTGGCGAGCGGTGGCGATCTGCAGGTAACCGGCAGCGTCCCCCAAACGGCCCAAGGCCGCAAAGGCGTCTGCCTGAGCTCGCAGCAGGTCGGGCGGCTGGTCGGCCAGCGGCAGTTGCTGGGCCAGCGCCTGGAAGTACATCACCGCCCGCTCGGGACGCTGCTGGCCGAGGTACAGCCGAGCGACCTGTTCTAACAGCAGCGGGTCGTCGGGCCGTTGGCCCAGGGCCCGCAACAGGTCGGCCAGGGCCTGCTGGGGCTGGCCACCAGCCAGATGGATCCTCCCCCGCAGGGCCCACGCCGCCGCCGCGTTGCGGTCGGTCGCCAGGGCCAACTCGCTGTTGCGAGCGGCCTGGTCCAGCTGGCCGGCCGCCAGCTGGATCTCCCCCGCCCGAACGCTCAACGACGCGTCGTGCGGAGCCAAACGGCGGGCCTCTTCCAGGTGCCGCAAGGCCTCGTCGGTGGCGCCGCGGCGAGCCAGGACTTCGGCATAGTGACGTTGAGCGTCGACGTCGGTGGGACAAGCGTCCAAGGCTCGCACCAACAACGGCTCGGCCGCCTCCCACTGTCCCCGCTCCATCTCGCTCAGCGCCTGATACGACAGCGTGCGACAGGTGGCGACCCCCGCCGGGACCGGGCCCGGTTGCCAGGGCCAACTGCGGCAGCCGGCCAGCCAGCAGCTGGTCACCACCAGCAGCCAGCCAGCGCGGACCGGGAGGCGACCCGCGCTGGTCCGCAACACCTTGCGGGCCGCAGCCAGGTTAGGCCAACAGCAGATACCCCGAGGCATCATGGGCTTGAGCGACGCACCGACGACGACGGGCGGCAGAGCAGGAAAGAGGAAAAGGGAACAGGAAAAGGGTGGCGACTGGTCGGCGGCACCGCCCCGGCGGCAGGCCCCGCGCCCCGCAGGGGGGGCAGAGCGTAGCAGACAGGGTCGCTAGCAGCAACGGCAACCCCGCCGCCGCCGGTCGGCCCGGTGGCAGGCTGGCTTTGCCAGCTCGCGCCACAGTGGTAAGGTGTCCCCGACTTGGTGGCAGGAATCGTGAAGATGAAATTGCATTTTTGGGGTGCGGCCGGGACGGTGACCGGGTCCATGCACCTGCTGCAGACCGAGTCCGGCCAACTGCTGTTGGACTGCGGGCTGTACCAGGGCCGGCGGAAGGAGGCCTTTCGGCGCAACCGCCAGCTGCCCTTTGCCGCCGCGGATATCGACGCGGTCGTCCTCTCCCATGCGCACATCGACCACTGCGGCAACCTGCCTTCCCTGGTCCGAGCCGGCTTTGACGGTCCGATCTACTGCACCAGTGCCACTCGCGATGTGGCCGCTCGAATGTTGCTGGACGCGGCGAAGATCCAGGAAAGCGACGTGGCTTATGTCAACAAGGTTCGCCGCCGCGAAGGACGGCGGCCCTTCGAGCCGCTGTACACCCGGCACGACGCCCTGGCCACCATCCGCGGTTTCGTGCCGGTCGACTACCAGCGGCCCTTTTCGCCCCTGGATGGGGTGCAGGCCATGTTTCACGACGCCGGACACATGCTGGGATCGGCCAGCGTGGCCCTGGACATCGACCAACCAGGCGGCGCCCGGCGGCTGGTCTTCAGCGGCGACATCGGCCGCCACGAAACCCCCATCCTCCGCGATCCGGCCGTCCCGGGCGACGCAGATTTTGTGATCATGGAGAGCACCTATGGGGATCGCCAGCACACGGAACCACAACGGACCGCCCAGATCCTGCGGGAAGTGGCGGCCGAGACGGTCCAGCGGGGGGGCAAGCTGATCATCCCCGCATTTTCCGTCGGCCGGACACAGGAGGTGGTCTACCACCTGAACCAACTCTGGCACGCCGGCCAGCTGCCCGAATTGCCGGTCTACGTCGACAGCCCGCTGGCCCTGGACGCCACCGACGTCTATCGAGCTCATCCGGAATGCTACGACGAAGAAATGATCCAAGCCATCCTGGACGAAGCCGACCAGGACCCGCTCGGCTTTCGCCATCTCCGCTATGTCCGCAGCAGCAGCGAATCGAGAAAGCTGAACGACCTGGAAGGCCCGGCGGTGATTATCAGCGCCTCGGGAATGTGCGAAGGCGGGCGGGTGCTGCACCACCTCAAGCACCATATCGAAGATCCGGCGACCACCATCCTGTTCGCCGGCTTCCAGGCGCCCCACACCCTGGGCCGCAAAATCCTGGACGGGATGCCCCAGGTGCCCATCCTGGGGCGGCGGTACCAGGTGCGGGCCCGGGTCGCACGGATCGAAGGCTTCAGCGCTCACGCCGACCGCGACGGACTGCTCGCCTGGGCTCGACAAGCCCACCAATCGGGCCGCCTGCGGCGGGTGTTCCTGGTGCACGGCGAGCCGGAGGCGGCCCGCAGCCTGGCCGAAGCCCTCCAGCAGCAGCTGGGCCTGGACGCGGCCACGCCCCAACGGGGCGAGACCTTCCCCCTGGACTGAACCGCGTACCGTTCCACGGTGACCCAATCCCGAGCCGCAACGCGGCGCCATGCGCCAGCCTGGTCCGCCAGCCCCAGGAACCGCGATCGGATAAAAAAACGGGTCTTCAGAGGAATCTGTGGGTAAGCAGCGACTGAAACAGAAAAGGGAATGATCCATTAAAGAGGGGAATTGAGCGCGATGGCTGCCAACAATCGGTGCAGTTTTTCATTCAGCGATATTGTCTGGCCCGTGGAGAGCGGTTAAGCAGGTCGGTTAAGGGTATCCGGTTAAGAGTAACGGTTAAGACTGCGATGAAATGTACTCTTAACCCCCACTCTTAACCGAACACTCTTAACCGAATACCCCTTAACGACCCGCTTATCTCCATCCTCCCCGCTGCTCATGCTTCTTCCCCAGGCGGACGGACTGTCGCGGTGGCCACCCTTGGGTGGCAGCAATCCACCCATAGATTCTGCGGAAGAACCAAAAAAACGAGCCGCGAAGCGGCGCCATGCGCCAGCCTGGGGCGCCAGCCCCAGGAACCGCGATCCGATTAGAAAAAAGAGCCGCAAAGCGGCGCCATGCGCCAGCCTGGGGCGCCAGCCCCAGGACGCGCACCGTCACCCAATCCCGAGCCGCGAAGCGGCGCCATGCAATAGCCTGGAGAGCCAGCCGCAGGAACCGCGGTCCAATAAAAAAACGAGCCGCAACGCGGCGCCATGCGCCAGCCTGGGGCGCCAGCCCCAGGTCCGGGATGCCCCGGGCAAATCGATTCCCCACCGCAACCGCATCCGCTGCCACGATCCGGCCGCTCGCCCGCTCAACCCGCGCCGCCGGCATCCCCCGGCGACTGCAACAGCTGTTGCAGCCGCGCCCGCGCGGCCTGCAATTGCCGCTCGTCCCCCCGCGGCGGAACGTCGTGGAAATAATCGTCGCCGATCGCCGCCGGCCAGCCGCCGACCGCAAAGCCCTCGATCGGCTCGCCCTCGGCCCCCCACAGCAGCGGCGTGGCCAGCGCGTCGACCAGCAGATGCCACTGGTCGACATCGGGCGAGTCGAACGATGGCAGATCCTCCAGCCGGGCCTCCCCGCCGGCGGCCAGGACCAGCTGGCGCCAGCTGAGCTCCCTGGCGGCGGGGCCCGCCACCGTCATCCCACCCCCAAACAGTTCGTCGTCGTCAATCTCGCTTTCAATCCCTTGCCGCACCGCCGCGTACAACGCCGCCACCGTGGCATCGTTCAATTCCGTCGGCCGCGGCGCCGCTGGCCGGTCCGACAGCAACGCGTCGCCAATCCGCACCAAGAGCACCAGCTGGGCAGCCCGCTCCAGGTTGTCGAAGGGGGGCACGCTGAACTGCCACGGGACCGGCCCGCGGTCCACCTGGCCATCCACCAGGTCGATCACAAATCCCAACGCGGTGCGGATCAGCGTGGCCTGAGCACCTTGCAAGACCACGGGTCCTTCAGCAGTCATCCACATCGGCGGTTTCCTTTCCTTGACAACCTACGAGACCTTGGCCAGCGACGGCCGAGGGCCGGCCGCCGGCTCGGCGGCCAGGCGGACCAGCAATTGTTCCAGGACCAGGCGAGCCCGAGCGGGGGACGAGCTTTCGCCTTTCAACCGCAGGTCCGCTACCAGCAGCCAGTCGTAGAGGCACGCGGCCCGCTGGCGGCCGAGCCGTTTCAGCTGTTGTTCGGCCTTGCCCACGAAGAAGGGGGGCACGCCCGCCTGTTCCAGCGACCCCCGCAGGGTCACGCCGCGGCCGGCCGCGGCCGCGTCCAGGTAGACCCGGGTGGCCGCCGCCAACCGTCGTAGCGAGGCAGAGATTTGAGCCAGGATGGCCACCGGATGCTCGCCCGCCTCCAACAATCGCTGCAGCTGCCGCAAAGCGGTCGCTGCCTCGCCCGCCTGGGCGGCGTCCAACATCTCCCACGCCGTCCGAGCTCGCCAGCCCCCCGCCATCTCGCGGACCCGCGGGACCGTGATCTTTTCTTCGCCCAGCAGAGCCAGCTTTTCCAGCTCGCCCGCCAGCAGGCCCAGGTTAGGGCCCACGATCTCGAACAACTGTTCCGCCGCGCCCGCCGTCAGGTGGACCTGGTACCCCCGCTCGGACTCGGCCTGCAACCACTGCACAATCGCCTTGGTGGCCGGGGTCTTGCAATCGACCTGCAGCCCGCCGGCGGCGATCGCTTTGAACAGCCGAGTGTTCTTGGGCCAGCTGGTCACCACCAGGATCAACACCCCGTGGCCCCCGCCACCGGCGACGTAGTCCTCCAGCCTCCCCCGCTCGCGACTGACCAGCCCATCCGCCTCGTCCACAATCACCACCGGCTGCCCACCCCCGAACATGGCCACCGTGGCCAGGGAATCGGAAACATCCCGCCAGACGACGTCGTCCCCCTCGTAACGGACGATGGCAAATTCCGCATCCGGCCCACTCGCCACCCCGCCCGATAAGGCCTCCACCACCTGACGCTTCAAATACGCCTCCTCGCCAAAGACGACATTGACCGCCGCGGCGGGGTGGGAGGAGACGCGAGCGAGAAAGTCGAGCGCGGAAACGGGCTTGTCCATCGTTTACCGTTCCCCGGTGGTCAGAAGGTCCCGCAGCCCTGCAGAGGACGCCGGCGACAGTATACCCCGGCGTAGCCCCGCCTGTACCCCGCCTGCAGGGGGGCTGGGAGGGGAGGGGGAGAGGGGGGGGGAGGGCCAGAGCCCAGCCAAAGGCAGTTGTCCCCGCTTGGTGCCGCTTGGTGTCCCGGCCAAAGGCAGTTGTCCCCGCTTGGTGTCCCCCAGCCAAAGGCAGTTGTCCCCGCTTGGTGTCCCCGCTTGGCGCTGCTTGGCGCTTCGCGCTTTGCGCTTTAGCCGCTCATAGATCGACGTTGATGCATTCGAGTACAAGTCCGAGCAGGAGCTGGTGGTCGCCAAAAAGCAGTTGTCCCCACACCGCATCCCCCCCCACACCGCATCCCGAAGGGATGCCAGCCATTAGCCGGTGGTAAGCGAAGCGCCACCACCGGATACCCACCCCACCCCCACACCGCATCCCGAAGGGATGCCAGCCATTAGCCGGTGGTAAGCGAAGCGCCACCACCGGATACCCACCGGATACCCACCAGATACCCACCACAAACCCACACCGCATCCCAAAGGCCTGGTTGGTGCGGCGGTCGCTCGGCCGTCAAATCCCCGGCCGCGAGATCCTGAAAATCCTGTCCATCCTGTCTAAAAAATTCTCTGCAAAATCCTCTTCAAAATCCTGTCTCAAAAAACCTCTTCAAAATCCCGTCCACATGCCGGTCGCTACTCGTCCACCCTGGGCCGTGGCCGGCCGCGGGGGGCCGCGGGGGGCTGGGGGGGGTGGGGGTCCAGGGGGAGGGCCGAGCGTTGGTTGGGTGGCCAGACAATGGCCGCGGCCGGGTCGGGCCCAGCGGCCGCGGCCCCGCCGCGGGACCGCTCGGCGGCCGAACCGGTCAGCCCGGTCGGCGTGTGCGCCGCCTTGCCCGACGCGGCGGCGGGGTTGGGCGGGTCCGCCAGTGGCGTGTGGGCCGTGGCCTCGTTCCCCGCTCGATCACCCGCTCGAAGGCGGACCCGCCACACTCGGCCGGCCGCCGCCTCCCAGCTGGCCGAGCCGCTCAACCGCTGACGCTCGTCCCCCGCTTCGTATTCCACGTCCGCAACCGTCTGCCACGGCCCGTCGGCGGTCCGCTGGTATTGCAGCTGGACCTGTTGCCGGTCGAGATGCGGATCTCGAGCGACAAATTCGACGGCGATCCGCCGGCCGCTGGTCTCCTTCCAGGCCATGTGCACCTCGGGCGGGACGGTGTCGACCACCACCCGCAGGTCAGGCCTGCGCGGCTGGACCGCGCTGAACTTACCCGCCTGCGTCAGGGTCCGCACCAGAAACCATTGTTCGCCATCGGCCAGCTCGCGGACCTGGAACCGCCCGGCGGCCGGGTCGGTGCGATCGGCCAGTTGCCAGTGGCGTCCCTGATCGGACGAGACGTACAGAAAGACTTCCCGCGGCGCTGCGGCCGGATCGGCAGGTGCCGTGACGCGGAAGGGCACGGCAAACGCGTCGTGGCGCGAGAACCGGAGGGGGGTCGGCCGGTCGTCGGCAGAGGTCCCGCCCAGGGTGGCGGCCAGCCAGACGAGGGTGGCCGCCAGCGTGTTGCCGCCGCGGGGGCCGGTCGGACGGTGGTCGGTTCCAGGCGTTCGCACCACGACGCAATCCTTGGGGGTTCTGCGGGGGCGAGCGGGGGGGGCG
>CAYFZZ010000153.1:0-20836 GCA_964347545.1 uncultured Planctomycetaceae bacterium
CAAAGCAGCTAGGTCGACGCGCCTCGTGCAGCCAGCTCAGGTCGGGATGGGTAACGCCTTCGGTGTCACCGACAGGGACGGAGTGTGCGCCGACCAGCTGGACCGGGCTTGGTATTACCGACCCACCCCGCACTGGTCACGTAACTTCACCGATGCATTCAAATGCATTCAAAAAGACGAGTCGACCCTCCGCCTGGCACCCGATCCACGCCAATCTGTGTTCACCCCCTGCGCGCGGCGGTCCGCCCAATACGCTCGGCGCATCGCACTTCACCGTCGGCAGAAGCCGTGCCACCATCCATCCGAACGGGATCAGCGGCTGTGTGCTCGCCAATCTCCTGCATCGTGGCTGGCCATTTTCGCCAACGCTGCTTGTGAATAAGACGCCGAATACAAACATCGCTTTCACAACCAGATTGTTTTGCTTTTGGTTGAGCGGCTGCGGGACATTTTGGCTTAAGCAGCCTCGTAAGGTGCGGCATCCGTCGCAGACGGCCGTGGCTTGAAGGCAGAACAATGGATCCTGCTAGGACCTTTTAACGAGAACAGATTGCCATTTTCAATTGCATCGTCTCGTGTCCGAGAATTGCTAGCGTCGTAAATGACATCTACTTAGGTTTTCAGCCCGAACCGGGTGTGACGCTGCAATACCGGTAGCTGTCAAGTGTTGCACTCGGCGTTTGCATTCAATGTGAGAAAGCGCGTGACAAAGCCGAAAAAAAGCTGGCTGAGATTTGTTGAGCAGCTTGAACGCCGCCTTTTGCTCACCACAAATGTCGTTCAGCTTGCATATTTCGATAATTGGGAAGGTGTGATACCGAGCACAGATGCTGCGGGAATTACTTATCATTCGCCGTCAGGACACCTCTTTCTGTCAGACTCGGAAATTAATGAGATTCCGGAGTTCCAGGGAAATAATATCTTTGAAATATCGCTCTCCGGTGACCAGGTATATGCCGAAATCGCCAGCGGTAATACAGAACCGACGGGAATCACTTATAACGAGTACGATGGCTTCTTTTACGTCACCAAAGACACCGGTGATCGAACGATCACACGTTACGATGCGGCCTTCAATGAACTCGCTCAGGTCAGCACGCTTGATGCCCTACTCACCGCAAACGACCCGGAAGGCATCACGTCGGACCCCGCCACTGGAAACCTTTACGTCGCGGACGGCAATGGGGGTGGCCTCCAGGTCCTTGTCTACAATTCCAATCTGAATTTTCTGAGCAGTTTCTCTGTTGCGACCCAGATGACCGACGCCGAGGGAATCGCCTTTGATGTCACCCGTGGCAGTTTGTTTCTTGTGTCAGCCGGGCAGAATGCGATTTTCGAATACACAACCACAGGCGTATTCCTGAACGTGTTTGACATCAGCGGATTTACCCCAACTCCCATGGCACCCCAAGGGCTTACCTTTGCCCCCACTTCGAATCCCAATGATCATCCCAGCGCCCAGGCTTTATACATTGCCGACGGCATGGTCGATAATTATCCCGATGGTCGAGTTTTCGAGGCCCTCATCACAGATAATGCGCCCCCCACGGTCGACGTCGGTGTTGACCGCACGATCTATCAGCCGACAAATAGCATCTTCCTCGACGCCAGCATCTCGGACGACGGACTGCCAGCCAATCCAGGAATGTTGAGTATCTCGTGGAGCCAGATCAGCGGTCCTTCCGGTGTTACTTTCAGCAATCCGTCGGCAGAAGACACAACAGCAACCTTCCCACAATCAGGAATCTATATTCTGCGGCTCACTGCGGATGACGGGCAGTTTCTTGAGAGCGACGAACTGACAGTCGTCGTCGTCGATGCTGACGCAGTTACGATGGTCGTCGAAAGTCGCGTGTCCTCAAGCTCTGATGATGCGGAACAACGGCTTAGCGGCAAGATGAACCTGACCAGCTCTGATCTGGAAATGGTGGACGATGACCCCCTGCAAATCGTTGGTTTGCGATTCAACTCGCTGAATATCCCCCAGGGCGCTACTATCGTCAATGCCTATGTTCAGTTCCAAGCGGACGAGATCAGCTCGGGCCCAGCGTCGTTGGTCCTCCAAGGTGAGGCCGCCGACAACGCAAATACCTTCGTTGACATCGCGTCAGATATCTCATCTCGACCTCGTACCACGGCGTCTGTGCCTTGGACCCCCCCCCAGTGGACGATGACCGGCGAGTCGGGCCCGAATCAGCAAACAGGCAGCATGGTCTCTGTCATCCAAGAGATCGTAGATCGCCCAGGTTGGACCGCCGGTAACTCATTGGCGGTAATCATAAGTGGTTCGGGCCTGCGAACTGCTGAGGCATATGATGGGATACCAACCGCCGCTCCCTTGCTGCATGTCGAGTACTTATCTGATTTCGTGAATCAACCACCCGTCGTCAATAATCAAATTTTTTCCATCCCCGAAAACAGTGCTGACGGGACGGTGGTCGGCACGGTCGTGGCCAGTGACCCAGATACCGGCCAGACACTCAGCTATGCGATCACCGGCGGCAACACGGGAAGCGCGTTTGCCATCCACCCGACGACCGGCGTGATCACCGTTAACAACGCAACAGCGGTCGATTTCGAGGCCAATCCGCAGTTTCAGTTGACAGTAACTGCCACCGACGATGGTCCCGGCAATCGATCCAGTGCTGCCACCATGACCGTGAACCTCGTCGACCTGGACGAGGCGCCCGTCGTGCAAGCTGCGACGTTCAGCGTCCGGTACGGGAGCGATAACGGCACCGTCGTCGGGACAGTGACCGCCAGCCAGATTGATGCCGGGCAGCAGGTCTCGTTCGAAATCACGGCCGGCAACACCGACAACGTCTTTGACGTCGATGCCCTCACGGGGCAAATCACCGTCGCGAACGCTGCACAGCTTGGTGTCGGAACCACCCAATACCTGCTGACGGTCCAAGCCACCGACAATACTGTCGCAATGCTGTCTGGGTCGGCAACGGTCACGATCAACATGACCGATATGCTCCAGCCAGTGATTTTCCGAGCGGTCGGCGACACACCATACGATGAACAGGAATACGACCAACTGGCAAATGATTTGACAACCTTCGCCTCGTACGACGAGTTCCTGATTCACGTGGGAGATATACAGTCGGGAAGCGTTCTTTTAAGCGAGGACCGGTACTCGCGCGTGCATGATATCCTCATTCAGTCATCCTCGCCGGTGTTCATTATCCCCGGCGACAATGAATGGAATGATACCAGCGATCCGGATCTGGCATGGACCTACTGGACCACGTATTTCGCAGAGTTCGATCAGAACTTTTCAAACAACGAATTCACAGTCTTGCGTCAAGCGCCGGCCGGTGAACTGCGAAACGAGAATTTCGCCTTTGTTGACAACAGCGTGTTGTTCATCGGTATCAACCTGGTCGGCGGTTCGACTTCGAGGATCGACCCTCAGGAGTGGGACCAACGGCTAGTCGACAATGCCAACTGGGTGCAGCAGAACTTGGCCGCGTTCGGCGACCAAGTCACCAGCATGGTTCTCTTCGCGCACAGTTTTGCAGATCCCCTGGACGGGAGCAACCAGATATTTGGTGAAGCGTTCGTCCCGTTGGCCCAGAGCTTCGAGAAACCGATCCTCTATTTGATGGGCGACGATCATACATGGACGGTGGACCAACCCTACGCCGACGCTCCCAACGTCACGCGGGTGGTTCTCGATTCCGGCCCCGACTCGGTTCGCGTAACAGTCACGCACGACCCCAATAATCCCTTCCAGTTTGACCGCACGCCGAGCGATGGGGGCATCGGCCCGCTGAGCGATGCGGACGGAACGGCCAACGGGGTGGCCGAAGGCGCGGCCGGCGGGACGCCGGTGGGAATCACGGCCCAGGCGGTCGATCCGGACGGGAGCGACACGGTGGCCTATACCCTGGACGAGAACGCCGGGGGCCGCTTCGGCATCGAGGGGACCAGCGGCGTGGTGGGTGTGGCCAACGGCAGCCTCCTGGACTTCGAAGCGGCCACCAGCCACACGATTACCGTGCGGGCCACCAGTACGGACGGCAGCTTTACGACGGCCGACTTCACGATCGACCTGAGCGACCTGAATGATACGCCGCCGGTGATCGACGCGGGACAAAGCTTCACGGTGGACGAGAGCGCGGCGGTGGGGACCGTCCTGGGGACCCTCTTGGCCAGTGACGCCGATACGGTGGGCAGTCTGCAGGCCTGGACGATCACCGCCGGCAACCAGGACGGTGTCTTCGCCCTGGACGGGGCCAGCGGCCAGCTGAGCGTGGCCGACAACACCCTGCTGGACTTCGAGACCACGCCCGCCTACACGCTGACCGTGACGGTCGGGGACGGCGTGCAGACGTCGGTGGCCCAGACGGTGACGATCAGCGTTAACGATATCAATGAAGCGGGCATCGGCCCGCTGAGCGATGCGGACGGGACGGCCAACAGGGTGGCCGAGGGCGCGGCCAGCGGGACGCCGGTGGGAATCACGGCCCAGGCGGTCGACCCGGACGGGAGCGACACGGTGGCCTATACCCTGGACGAGAACGCCGGGGGCCGCTTCGGCATCGAGGGGACCAGCGGCGTGGTGGGCGTGGCCGACGGTACTTTGTTAGACCGCCAAGTGTCGGCCAGCCACACGATCACGGTGCGGGCCACCAGTACGGACGGCAGTTTCAGCACAGCTGACTTCACGATTGACGTGATCGATGTCTTTGAAACTCGCATTGCCATAAGTTCGGACGACGCCGAGGAAAGACCGTCGTCCGGGAAAGTAGAACTGACCAACAGCAGCCTGGACATGGGCGAAATGGTCACGGGGCTGCGGTTTGCGGGTGTGAACATTCCGCAGGGGGCGATCATCGATAACGCTTATATCCAGTTTCAGGTGGACGACCACCCAGGACGTCTATCGCAATCCGGCACGCTGACGATTTATGGAGAACTGACATCCAACGCCTCCACCTTCATCAGCACTTCGGGGGACATTTCCTCGCGGCCGCGGACCACGGCATCCGTATCTTGGTTGCCGGACGATCAACTTTGGGGTCCGTCGGGCGCTGCGGGGCCCAGTCATCAAACCCCGCCACTTGCGTCCATTATCCAGGAGATTGTCGACCAAGGCGGCTGGACATCGGGAAACGCCTTTGCCGTGATCTTGACCGGAACAGGCAAGTACAAAGCTGAATCGTTCGACGGGATCGCTGCCGCAGCGCCCTTGTTGCACGTGGAATATCGGTTGCAGGAGGAGGCCCTTCAGGCAACGGGCGAGCTGGTGACCACCGATGGGCAGCTGGTGATCGCCACGGACGAGTCGACCGATCGATTGCGCGGTGGGACGACAGATCCCTTAGTCCAGCCCAGTACTGGTTCTTTTGATGAAAACCCGAATGCGGCGCCGCTGCCGCAGATAGAGTCTACCCCAAGCGGTGCATTTCCCGTGCAAGCGGCTGACGAACCGACGACCATGACGCCGGCTTTAACGGTGGAGCAGTTGGACGGGATCGTCGACCAAGCTTTTGCCCGATTAACGGCGCTGATTGAGTTCGAGCAAGCGATGGACTTGGATAACGTCGAATTTAATATCTCGGACTTGCCCGGCGATTTATTGGGGCAGACGACTGACAACCTGATTACCATCGATCGAGATGCAGCAGGTTATGGCTGGTATGTTGACAGCACGCCCTGGGATGATTTTGAGTTTCCAATTTGGGATGGCAGTCAGGAACTGCGAGCGGTACCAGGCAGTCCCGCGTATGGCTCTGTTGACCTGCTGACCGCAGTCATCCACGAACTGGGCCACTTTGTCGGTTTTGATCACACGTCACCATTCAAATTTATGGAAGATGAATTACCTCTGGGAACGAGACGGGTGGCAAATGAGCACCCTGTTTTTTTCGTCGGCCGGCTGTTTCCCACAGAACATGCAAACCGTCTTCGCCGGTTGATGGAGGCCGCGGATTGGTACTTTTTGAGCACGATCTTCGACTTAGACCCTTGACTTGCCATTATTTCCTGGTGGCAGCAACCCTGCTTCCCGCTTCATCACAACTGACTTGTGTCCTCACAGCGTTGGCTGGCGCGCAGGTACGACTTCAGGCGACAGCAAAACATTTATGCGCCGTTGCCACAATTGATATGTCTGCTACCGCTGTTTCAAATGTGACGTAGGTTAACCCTTTTTTCATCAAGAGAGCACGCATCATGATAGTATCCCGTTTACAGACAAAGACTGACCATGCCGTCGTTCAGGCCTTTTCGCAAAAGTTGAACAAAGAGATTTTATGCACTCTGGGGCCTGCCTCCTTTGATACGCAAATTATCAGGCGTCTACGACAGAGTGGCGCGACACTTTTTCGCATCAATCTGTCGCATACTAAATTGGCGGATTTGCCATGTAGGATTGAACTTATCCGTCGTGCAACTGATGCGCCGATCTGCCTGGATACCGAAGGGGCCCAAATTCGAACGGGTGAGTTTGTCGATGGCAGCATTACCATGCGCGAAAACACAATTGTCCATGCGCATTTCAAACGGGTGCCCGCGGATGACAAGAACATTTATTTTTATCCTCCTGGCATAACCTCACAACTACAGATTGGCGACTTTATTAGCATTGACTTCAACTCAGTCCTGGTTCAGGTCATTGCCCGCAACGAAGCGTTTGTTTCGATGCGCGTCCTACGGGGTGGTGTCGTTGGGCAGAATAAAGCTGTAACGGTCGAGCGTGACATTCCGATTCCTGCATTGACCGAGAAGGACAAGGCGGCGCTGAAGCTAGGTGTGGAAGAAGGAATTCGGCATTTCGCACTTTCGTTTGCCAATTCGGGACAGGATGTTGAATACCTGCGCCAAATCGTTGGCGAGGACGCTCATATTATTTCCAAAATTGAGACGCGCCGGAGTCTTGAGAATCTGAGTTCGATTATTGCGAAATCCGATGCATTACTGATCGACCGCGGCGATCTGGCTCGGCAGGTTCCCATCGAATTACTACCCCAGACACAAAAGTATGTTTTACGACGTGCGCGCAAGATGGGTTGCAAAATCTACGTGGCCACCAACTTGCTGGAGTCGATGGTTACCCAACCCAATCCAACGCGTGCCGAAGTTAACGATATTTATAACACCCTGGCCGACGGTGCCGACGGGTTGGTTCTGGCGGCAGAAACCGCGATTGGCCAGTATCCCATCCAGTGCGCCGCGATGGTCAGCAAGATTATTCATGGATCGGCCAACAGCACGGGGCGTATACCCGAATCTTTCAGCTTGGATGCCGTTTCGCTACTAATCGAACCGCATGGTGGCCAGCTCGTAAATCGTCACGCCACGCCTGATGATCTGCTGGATCTGCACGGACTTCCGACCCTGTCCGTTTCCGACAGGGCGCTTATGGACTGCGAACAACTAGCGTGCGGAACCTACTCGCCTTTGACCGGCTTTATGGATCAAGCCACGCTCGATTCAGTATTAACTTCTAATCATTTGCCCAGTGGACCGGTGTGGACATTGCCGGTCCTGTTACAAGCGAGCTCGGACGCACTCAGGACGTTTGGCATGGGAGATCGAGTCGCCCTGACGGACGAGCGGGGAGATGTGCATGCGTTGATTGACGTTGTGGACATTTACCGTCGCGACCTTGATCATCTGGCCCAGCAGATGTTCGGCACGACGGACCGCCGCCATCCGGGAGTGATGAATATGCTTGATGGCAGCGACTACTTTGTTGGCGGCGACGTGACGCTCGTGAAGCCTCTCGTATCGCCACACCGTCACTACCTCCTCACCCCGACACAGACGCGGTTCATCTTTACCCAACTCGGCTGGTCGCTGGTCGTGGGCTTTCATGGCAGAAATCCAGCGCATCGCGGCCACGAAGCCATTCAACAGATGGCCCTCGAGCGCACTGGGGCGGACGGTTTGTACATAAATCCTGTTTTGGGACCCAAGAAAAAGGGTGATTTTCTGCCCGAGCCTATTTTACTCAGCTACCAAACGTTGCTCGAGTTTGGTTGTTACCCCAAAGGCAAAGTCGTTTTGGGAAGCTTTTTTACCTATCCCCGGTACGCGGGCCCTCGCGAAGCGGTATTTACCGCTCTGTGTCGCAAAAACATGGGCTGCAGCCATTTTATTGTGGGAAGAGATCATACGGGCGTCGGAAATTATTATCCCAAAAACGGCATTCACCAATTGCTTGACCAGATCGGTGACCTCGGTATCCAACCGATCTTTTTCGAAACGGTAGGCTTCAACCCGGCGAGCGGTCATTATGAATTCGATGAGGGACAACCGCTGAAAATGATCTCTGGTACGGAAGTGCGGGCATCGCTACGAGCAAAGAAAAGGCTTCCCGACTGGTTTATGCGGGATCTGGTGCAGGAAGTGCTCATGGCGGAAATGGAAAGCGGCAACTCGCTGTTCTGCGATTGAAGCGCTGAAAAGTCTGTTGATGTGCTTGCTACGACAAGTTACTTCGTAAACACCTTGATTTGCAACTAGGAGAAGAATGTATTATGTCGATGGTGCACAATGACGTTGGAAGAGTAAAAAGAAACGATGTCATTAGCTACACTGTGCGCCGTGCGTCACCCACCCATCGCCGAATTCCTGCCTTTGCGCGACATTATCTAACTCAGGTTCTCCTGACCGGTTTTCCCCTTCTGGTCGTAGATGTCTTCACGATTTGCGCTGCCACACTACTTATATTTCATCTTTATGGCCTCTTTTCGGCGGATGCTGTCCCATCACCTGTCATGCTATTGATTTTCGTGTGCGGCGCGATCCCGCTGATCTTCGCGATATATAAACTGTATCCAGGCACCGGGCTCAATCCGATCATCGAGATGCGACAGAGCGCCATCGCGACGCTACTGGTGTTTACCGCGTTTGTCGCTACGAGCTTAATTCACGACGGGCGGCAGGGTTATATGCTACCGCTGTCTCTGGCCTGTTTCCTGTCGACCATCATGGTGCCCATCATGCGTTCGACTGCTCGACGATGTCTGTCCCATTTCAGATGGTGGGGCCAACCGATGATCATTTTCGGAAGCAACTCCGTGGGACAACGGAACTACAATTACTTTCGTTCACGACCTTACCTGGGCCTCAAACCCATCGGCATTGTGGATCAGATGTCGGATCAAGGCGATCGAGCGGACGATGCTGCCTATCTAGGCACCGCAGATAGCGCGCCGGCGCTGGCCAAAAAACACGGAATTTACTGGGCCGTAATTTCGGTTCTTCATGAATCTCCCTCGCATGCGCAGAAACTGATCGAATCTCATGCCAGCCATTTTCCGCATGTACTGGTAGTGCCCAACATGAAAGGTTTGCCGACCCTATGGAGCCGTGCTTGCGATTGCGGCGGATTAGTAGGCATCCAAATGGAGGCGAATCTCCTGTTGGCAGTGCCGTGCTTTGTCAAGCGCAGCTTAGACTGGTCGCTGGTCTTAACCGGCGGGCTATTGGCACTGCCCCTCTTGGGAACGATCGCCGCGCTGATCAAAATCAGCTCGCCTGGCCCCGTGTTCTATCGGCAAGAGCGGGTAGGATTTCGGGGACGCCGGTTTTGGATTTGGAAGTTCCGTACGATGGTGCAGAATGCGGACGAGGTGCTAGAACGGCAGCTGATGTTGGACCCCGAATTGCGCGCAGAGTGGGAAAGAGACTGCAAGTTGAAAAACGATCCCCGGATTACCCGTATCGGGCGCTGGTTGCGAAAGACCAGCCTGGATGAATTGCCACAAATATGGAATGTATTGACAGGGCAAATGAGCTTGGTCGGACCGCGGCCAATACACCTTCAAAACGACAAACAGTACGTCCATGCCCAGGAAAGTTTTGACCTTTACACGAAGGTCCTGCCAGGCATTACAGGGTTGTGGCAGGTTTCTGGACGCAGCGATACAACCTACGAGCGGCGGATGTGGCTGGATATGTATTACGTCAGAAACTGGTCGCCCTGGTTGGATGCATACATTCTGGCAAAAACGGTTCGCGTGGTCTTAAAATGTGACGGGGCCTACTAGCCCATGATCGATCGCCCCGGAAACAGCCTGCCAAACACTTCTCGAGCACTGTCAAGTCGAGCACTGTCAAGGAAGACGTTTTCCCGTCACGAACCCCACGTCTGAAATAATTTGTCGATCTCGTCTTCCTCGTCAATGTCGGTATGAAAAAAAGGATTCGCAAGAAGCTGGTCATGATCCGGTTGATCAATTGTTTCAGAGTGGGACACGTGCCTTGTTCCCAATTCGAGCACGGGGTTCATGAGCCCATCGCCCTCGGAATGTTCGTCGCCGAGCATAT
This sequence comes from uncultured Planctomycetaceae bacterium, assembly GCA_964347545.1. Taxonomy (GTDB): domain Bacteria; phylum Planctomycetota; class Planctomycetia; order Pirellulales; family UBA7805; genus CS4-C045. Next base: position 10,291 of record CAYFZZ010000153.1, read on the forward strand.
GGCCGAGCTCGTGCATGATCGCTGTCAACAAATCGGCTCGCCCCGACGCTGGTGAATCACCAACTGAGACGAGCGCGCCGCTGCTTACATCGTACCTGAACTCCAAGTCATCGGCTGGCGTCGGGTCAATAAACCAGCCGTACCCGGCTGCATCTTGATCAATCAAAACGACGTTACCGGAAGCCAGGCCCAACGTGTTAGCAGGTAAATCTGCAATCTGGACATCCATACCACCCACAGCAGCCGCAACGTCCGTGCCAGACGAGAACGATAGTCGCTCGACAGCCTGGTCGAGAATCGGTGCCAACGCCGCTTGCGTTAATCGAGACGGAGTTGAAGGGAGCGGTTCTGAAGTCGTCGCCAGCGTAAGCGGAGCAGCGGGAAGGTACTCGACATGCAGCAGCGGCGCGGCGCTGGCGACTCCGTCAAAGGCTTCAGCCACCCGTTTCCCGGTACCATGGATAATCAAGGCCAGAGAATTACCGCTGGACCAGCCAGGCTGGCTGACGATCTCTCCAATGACCGCAGAAATATCCTCGGTCTGCTGGGCCGGACCGGCATCGCCGACTGTCCAAGGCGTCGGGTTCCAGGAAACGGAGGCAGACGTGGTGCTGCGATCAGAGATATTTTGACTCGAGTTCGTGAAGGTTGCGGCGTCAACAGACTTTTCGCCCTGAATAATCAGGGACGTGGTTTCCGAAGTGGTTTCATCGGCCTGGAACTGAACATAAGCCGCTTGGATCGAAGCGGCATACGGGATATTCACCCCAGTGAATCGCATCCCAATGATCTGCTGATTGGTCTTGTCCAGTGTCAGCTCCAGGTCGCTGCTGGTCAGCCTCACACTACCCGAAGGACGCTCTTCAGCATCGTCTGAACTTGAATTCACTCGAACCTCAACAATCACCGGGTCGGGAAGGCTTTCGATAATTTCGATCTGCAAAGACTGGTTCAGTGTTTGAAAATCATTGACGCCACCCGTTGTGCCATTGTCCGTTACCGTAAAGCTGAACGTCTCGGGCCCGCCGATGGTGCCGGGAGCCGCCGCGAATTGCATGCCTTGAATCTGAGAAAGTGTGTAAGAGCCTGGCATGACCACCGTCACTCCATTGGCCAGCACAATGTTCCCCAGGCCGGCGGAGGGAACAGCGGTCACGGCATAGGTCAGCGACTGATTGGTTTCGTCTGGCCCACCACCAGGAACGTAAGCAAGATTGTTTAAGCCCAACGAAGTCGTGCCAGAGTCTCGTACAACGGTCAGATCATCGACCAATCCAGAGGCAAGAGCCGGTGTGTCATTGACTTCCGTAACGGTGACCGTGAACGGCGCATCCACAGACAACGTGGGAATACCCGTATCCGTAGCGCGAACCGTGATCTGGGCGATGCCAACTGCATCAGCTGCGTAGTCCAGGGTTAATGTGCCCTGCACAGCGTTAATAGAAAGGGAAGTAAACAAGCCGGGGTTGTCATTCGCGTGAACCGTGTAGGTGAGCGCTGAGTCGGGATCTTCTGGATCCTCAAATGCCGAAAACAGATCGATCACGGTGTTGACAGCATCTTCCGCGACTAAAACATCAGCTATTCCTGTTGTGACAGGTGGCTGATTAACAGGTGCCACGGTCACGGTGAAGGTCGTTTCGACGTACAAGGAGCCCGTATCGGTCGCTCGGACAGTGATCTCAGCCGTCCCGTTAGTACCTGAGGCGTAATCAAGCGTTAACGTGCCTTGGACTCCATCCATGTTTGTCGAAGTAAAAAGGTTTGGGTTCGTATTGTTTTCAATGGCATACGAAAGTTCTGGGTCCGAATCCTCGGCATCGTCAAAGGCCGCAAACAAATCAATGACCGTATCGGGCGCATCCGTATTCACGCTGACATCCGCGATCCCACTGGTCGTCGGCGGCGCATTGGTGGGCGGTGCACTACCGATTACTGCCTCAAACACGCGACCATCGGCAAAGTTATCTTCCATTCCATCCGCAATGTAGAGTGCCAATGCATGGGGATCATCGTTGGGATCAGATGTGGGAGCAAAGGTCGCACCTTGAGCGGAATCAGGACGGGGCGAGAACCCACCGATATCGTATTCTTCGATGAATCCTCCTGTTAAAGTGTACTGAAGTACCTTGTCATTTTTTCCATCGACGATGAATAAATGATTCGTTGGAATATGGTAAGCGATTCCTTCGGCATCATCCATTCGATTGGCTACGGAAAAAGAGTACTGAAACTGCAAACTGGAGTTATAGACCAGCACTTGAAGTCCCCCGTTGGCTCCGTCTGCGACATAGAGATCGCCCGTGAAAGGATTGGACGAGATGCCTTCGGGGTCGGATGCATTTGAGATCGCATCTTCTGTACTAACCTCCAACAGCGGATTGTTCAGATTGTGATCATAGCGCGAAACCAGTTTGTCGCCTGTATCGTTAGTAACATAGAAATAACCGTCGAATTCGCTATACGTTATTCCGGTCGGTTCCGTATTGCCACTAGCGATTTCTCGATAGACCTGATCGCCGCTGAGTGATGTTTCAAAGACGTTGTCGCCATTGAAAATAGATGACAATTCGTTAATTTCCGAATCGGCCAGGTAAAGGTGTCCTGACGGCGCGTGATAGCCGATTCCCGCGACATCGGTGCTACGGATGATTCCACCGTCCCAGGTATCAAAGTATCCGACCTGAGTGATCATTCCGGCCAACAGTCGTCGATCTTCAAGCTGTTCCCATCGCAGTGGCCGTTTTGAAATCATGACCAGGTTCCTCGTGTTGTCCGTTCACATTTGTGCCGCACAGCCGTTTCAGAAGAAAGTCGCGTGCTTGATGCGCGAACAGTAGTCGGCACGGCAATCACGACAGCTGGTTTTTTTAACGGCGCCGTGCCGGCTTCCGTTTCACGTGAAGGCTGCCAGGAAATGGCTGAAACACAATCTCACATTTGCGTTTGGCCTTCCGAGCCTTGAGCACCATTAACAGCGTGAAGAGGATTACCGACAGAGCGCTAGAGTATAGGACAGCCAATGAGTCAGCCATAGGAGACAGTTCCTGTGATCCAGCACAATCGTGCTGAGACGACGTTTCCATTGCTGGCGGATGATTTCCGAAATAACAAACCCAGAGGATTGGCGCGCATCCCCTCCCGCGTCTTGGCGACAGGCACGCGATGCCAATTCGCCTCGCTGATCACTCATTAAATAAAATACCGAAAAGCGTGACAAAATTGGCCAATAATGCACGCAATTCATCTCCGTAAAAACTACCATATACATGAATTAGAAACATATTTATGGACGCTGAGCTACTTGAGCGGATTGCTTTTGCCGGCGGTAACCATGCGGACATCCTGGCCCGCGACGCGTTTGCTCAGTTCTACCAGCGGCATGCCAGCTGGCTCTATCGCAAGATATGTCGAACCAGCGCTTTTGGCTTGCTGAATTCGGGAGACGCCATCACCGATGTGGTCCAAGAAACTTTCTTTCGCGCCTACAAGGGAGCGCATACTTTTGAACCACATCGTGTTTCCGATCCCCATCGGCAGGAAGGATTGGTTCGCGGCTGGCTAGGCGGCATCGCCAATCGGGTAATTGCAGACATGCTGCGGCGCAATAGTCCCGCTGTCGTCGAGATGGATCAACTGGAAAGAGGATGGTCCAGACGGCCGAATCTAAATCCCCAATCGGACCCGGACTCACCGATCGTCAAAGCCCTTCAAGACGAACTTAACAATCTCTCCCCGCTACAGCGAGACATACTCGCGACCGCAGAACTTTACTACCAACCCGAGACGACTTATCAACGTCTTCCCAACGGCGTTGCCAAACAGCTTGCCGAGAAACATGGTACGACACTGGATAATATTCGGCAGGTGCGCCGTCGGACCATGGCCAACCTTCGCAGAAAACTCCAGCCCTTATTAGAGGAGGTTTGACACATGTTATGGAAGCGCATCGATGTGCATGAACAGACGGAATATAGATTTCGAGATGCATTACACGTCGCCTTGGGCGTGATTGGCTGGTTGGTACCGGATTCAGAGACCACCGCGCGAATCACAGACGTCGAGGAGACGAAAGAAGAAGAATTGCCAGAGGAGCTCAAGAATCCTTATGCGGCACTCGAGCGAAAAAAAATATCGCACATTGAATTGTCTCAATCGCAATGAGACATGTTGAGGATCATCGAAAAAACAGGCGCCCAGATTGTTAGGTTCCTGCTTCTCTTCGCGATTTGGCCTCTTTCTTCTCTTTCACGGACGAACCCATTTCGCCTGCCGCAAAATCGGGTGGACAGGGCTTGGTCGAGATCCAGCTTCTCCGCGGTGATCTCGGCAATCATGTCCTTCGCGCAAGAATAGGTCGCCTTTCTACGGCGCCTCTTTGGCAGACAGCTTCGCCTCGCCGCTCGTGAAGGCCTTGTTCTTGGACCCCAGCCGGTGCTCTTTCCAGCTGGAGTGCTGAAGGTGGATTAATCTTTTCCCAACAGCACAACTCCGAGACCTCAATCGTGCCATCCAGACCGGCCCACCCGATCTTCCACTTGGATGAGGGCTCTCCTCCAGAGATAATAATGTCTCATGAGAAAGAGGACCACCATGTCACGCAAGCAGCGGAAACATCCCACGGCCGTGGAGAACTGTCCGAATCGCAAACTTGAGCTGAAATCTTCAGGACACTTTGGCTCTCTGCGCATCGTTCCTGCCGTATCCCACCGCCGCTCTCGCTAATGGTGTCGCCATCGCGTCAACGCTTTCCGTCCGAGTGGACAGTCCGAGCAACATCGAAGGCCGCCTCGAAACCTGAGCGGGGGTGCCTGCCGATCGGTTTTGGCAGCAGCGACAGAGGGATTTGTCTTGAGCCCTAGGCGGTCGAATTAACCGGAGATAATGGCTCCCACAAGACACCTTCGCCGCGGCCGTCCCCCATAAAACGGAGGAGGGCACTCTTCTGATGACGATTGAGGCTCTTGATCGTATCGTGCAGGCGCCTTTTAGGGCTCAACTTCGAGACCGGCGGCAAGGGATCGTCGATCCGCGTGGGCCACCCCTCCTCTTCAAAAGCGGTGAGGATCATCTCCTGGTTGGGTGACGGCAGCTTGTATCGCTTGACCAACACTCCACCCATCCGCAGTTCGCGACGATCCACGTCCCAGTGCGGCAAGACACCGTAGGGGGCGTCGGCCGCTGAGGCTGAAGGGACGACGTCCAGCACCGTTAAGTCTGCACTCTCTTGCCCAGCAGCGGGCTCGTCGGCTGCCACAGCCTCCAACCGCTCTTCCTGGGTCTGGCCCGTCTTTCCCGCCTTCAGCGTCTGGCGGGCCAGCTGGATACCGTCCGGCGTAAGGACGAAGCAGGTTCGCTGGGTGAAGGTGAGCTGCGAATACGAGCGGAAGGAACGCCGCTTATTTCGCCAGGAGATAATCTCCTCGGCATGCTTGACGTACCCCATACAGGTCAGCCACCGCAAATCGTTAATGGACAGTCCCGTCGCACATAGGTTGGGCAGTTCCAAAGAAAATTCCCAGATGTCTCGCCTCAACGTTCTGGCATACATGTGCGCCTGGAATAAGACACTCAACGCCGAGCGGATGCTTGCCGGCAGCTCTTGGGGGGCGGACGCCTGTCCGTTCTTTTTTTGTTCAGGGACGTAAGTTTGCTCGCTCACTTGCGTCCCGGAGATGACCACCGAATGCTGGCTCATTGCTGTCCCCATCTAAGTTTTGTCGCTGGCGCTCGCCGAGGCGTCCGGACTTCCAGGTCGAACTGTCACGGGCGAGCCTGCCCGCGGATCCGTCAGGGTCCAGGGCCAGAATCAGGTGAACTTTCGACCTGCTGGAGGCCTGCCCATCAAATTCCCTATATTTTCCAAACTACTTAAAGCTTTTAATTTTTCTACTCTTACTGGCCACACAGCCATAGCGTTATTTGGTTCCTCTACGTCTCTGGGCGCTTTCATCTTCCCCCTAAATTCCAGAGTAATCACAACCGGATAATACATCAACTTATCTGCATATATTTGTGCTAAATCCGCCGCGGGACGATCTGTATAAACGCAAGGGAAACGTAACCCGGGAGGGAATTCCTCCCCCTGAAAAACCCTCATTTATGACGATCACCCCTATTTCAGCTCCGGGACTGACGGCTCACGCCGGCCAAGTCGTAGCTGTATCCTATGTTCTTTTTAAATATAGACTTAGGGAAGTCATTTCCTGGGCCAGCCATCGGCGTCGGCGAGCGGTTTGGGGACGGGCGGAAATGACGCTCGAGAACTTAGCGAGGACCTCCTGAGAACCAGAAGGGCTCGCCCATAGCTCGCTCACGCCCCCGGCTGCCAGAGTCCGCACGCCAACCGCTGCGTGGGACGCCCCCTGGGCAAGCCGCCTTTAATCGCCCGCCGGTGGCAAGGCGTACAGCGGGGCGGCGATCCCTGACGGATCGACCTGCCAGGGGGTCCACACAACCGCCGGCCGCTGGACCTCGATGTCCGACTTGCGGGGCCTGAGCGACAGCGGCTCCAGCGGCAGCTGGTCCGCGTGATATTTTTCTTCCAGCTGGTCCACGTCGGCCCCGAATCGCTCTTCCAGCTGCAGCAGCTTGTCCCGCAAGCCTGCCAGCTTGTCTTCCGCCCGCGCGATGTCTCCCCGCTGCTGAGCCGCTCGGCCTGCCGAACGCACGGAGGTCGAGGCCCGGCTGACGCTGGTGCGGCTGATCAGCTTGCGGCCCAGCAACGCCCCCAGGAGGGTGGCCCCGAAGGAGACGGCCGAGTCCAGCGTGGCGCGCTGGGCCTGGGACTTTTCACGTTCGACCGCGGCCTCGGCGGCCACGATCCGCGACCGTAATGTGTCCGCCTTGGCAGCAAACTTCTTGCGCAGCTTTTCCACCTGAGCGTCACGCTGCTCGGCCGCCAACTGGCTCAACCGGATCCGAAAGTCCCGTTCCGTCTCTCCTGCTGCCGAGTACGTCTTCAGCTCGGCACACCGCCACAGGGGTAGCGTCTGCGAGCTGTAGAGATACCCTTTCAACTGGCGGGCCCAGGTGGCAAATTTCTTCGCACTGCTCAGCCCCGCTGGCACTTGGGCAAACCTCCCCTCAGGCTCGGCTTCCGTCTCCAGCTCCAAGTCATCGCCGCTCACCGCCACCGCCTCCTGCCAGACCGCATCGGCCATTTCGGGCCCCAGCGGCTGGAGCACGGTCCGCGTTTGCCAAGTGTCGATCTGGTAACTGCTGCGCACAAAATGCAGCTTGCCGCGACCCAGCAGGGCGGGACGGTAGACCAACCGGTGGCTGGCCGCCGCCGGCTTGGCGGGTGGGAGGTAATAGACGTCCACATCTGGGGGGAGCAGCGGGGTTGCGGGGAGAGGCGGTTTTTCGCTGGCCAACGATTCGGTTTGTCCAGCGGTTGGGGCCGCGGCGGACTCGGCAGCGGCCGCCGCCGCTTTCTGATCGGCCATCAAGGTCGCAATTTGTGGGCCCGTCAACGGTCCCCGCAAAAACGAGAGGGCCCACCGTGTCTGGAACACGACCGGCTGGTCCTCGTGGACGTTGTTCATCAGGAAGACCCGCGAGCGGAGCCCGGCCAGGAGGGCTTCCATTCGCTGCCGGTCGAAGTTCGCCCCCCCGGCCGCCGACGCCCCTTCCAAGCCCTCCAGCACCCGCTGCTTGTCCCGCTCGGTCTGCAACCTCCCCAAAAACCAGGTGCCCGTGTTTGACAGCCCGCGGTAGTCCAGGTCGACCGGGTTTTGGGTGGCCAGCACGATCCCCAGGCCGTGGGCGCGGGCCTGTTTCAGCAAGGTGAGCATGGGCCCTTTGGAGGGCGGGTTGGCGGTCGGCGGGAAATAGCCAAAGATCTCGTCCATGTAGAGCAGAGCCCGCAGGCTGCTCGTCCCCGGCTGACGGCGGGCCCAGGCCAGGACCTCGTTCAGCAGGATCGTCACAAAAAACATCCGCTCGGCGTCGCCCAAATGGGCAATCGAGATCACCGACAGCCGCGGTTTGCCTGCGGAAGTGTAGAGCAGGTTCTTGACATTCAACGGTTCGCCCTCCAACCAGCTGGAGAAAGAGGGCGAGGCCAACAGCCCATTAAGGCTCATCGACAGCTCGACACGGTCCGGGGACGGAAAGAAATCGTCCAGTTCCACAATGCCGACCTGGTCAAACGGCGGTGACTGAATCTGCTGAATCAGATTGGCCAATTCCATCCCGCGGCCCTCCTGCCAGGCGTGGCTGAGGATCTTGGCGATCAGGATATGTTCGCGGCTGCGGAGCGGGTCGGCGTCGATGCCCAGCAACCCTAACAGGCCGGAGGTTGCCGAAGAGACCCGCTGGCGGAACGCATCGCGGTCGGCAACCACCTCGGGCCCCGGCGCGTCCAACGACCGCAGCACGGTCAGAGGCAGTCCCTGTTGGCTGCCGGGCGTGTAAATGGCCATCTCGACCGCGTCCCGCAATTTCTGGATCCGCTGAGGCGTTTGATCCCAGCCGGCCAGCCCCTCCCGCCACCGCTGGGCCGTCGCCGCCGCCAGCTGGTCCGCCGCCACCCCTTGGCGTGCTGCCTCGGCCTCCTCGACCCACGGCCGGAAGTCGTCCGCTGCCAGGTGGGGAAACGTCAACAGGAGGTTCCCCAAGTCTCCTTTGGGATCGATGGCGATCGCCGGGATCCCGTCGATCGCCGCCTCTTCCAGCAGCGAGACGCACAGCCCGGTCTTCCCGCTGCCGGTCATGCCCACGCAGACCGCGTGCGTGGTCAGGTCGCGGGAATCGTACAGCACCAGTTCGTCACGCGCACCATCCCGCTCGAGGTCGTAGACCTTGCCCAAATAGAAGGCGCCCAGCTTTTCGTAGTCTGGCATCTGTCGGATTTGCTCGCTGCTCATGGAACGACCTGTCACATGGTTGTTTTTGCACGTCATGGGGAGAACGGGTGCCCCTAAGTGCCACGACCGGTAATCAGGCCATGCGTGGTGAGTCATCAATCTATCGGATAGGGCCCCGTATTCACAAGCAACAAGAGAAGGGATACCTGCGCTTTCCCCCGCTGCGTCACGCAGTGGCGTGGCGCCTTTGGTTTGCAGACATCGCTGGCCTGCTGCCATGTGGCGGTGAACGAACATCGCATTCAGCGCCAGCGCAGCCTGGCCGAGGGTAGGTCGGAACTTATTCCGGCGCGCCGGGATTCCGGCAGAGGGCGCTTTGCGCTTGGATTCCAGTGCCGGAACAGCGCTGCACTTGTTCCGGCCTACGAGGCTAAGGTATAAGGTATAATTGAATAAGCAAATGTTGGCACCCCACCCTTTTGCAGGTAGCACGATGAGCACAGCCGACGTTGAACAGCGTCTGGAAGCCCTTGAGTCGAAATTCGCTGAACTGTTGAAGATCGTTCAACCGAAACCAGCGCAAGACGCTTGGAGGCAGGTCGTCGGCATGTTCGCGGACGATCCACAAATCGAGTTGCTTCACAAAGAAACAGAGCGACTTCGACAAGAAGACAGATCGGCGACGCGCGACGGAAGCCTAGGTGAATAGTGGTCATACTGGAAGCGTGACGGGGTCGGGAGTCTTTTTCGATCACGCGGTTTTGGTAACGCAGACGGCCACTCGGATCGAAAAAGACTCCCGACCCCCTTGGCCCTAATACAGCGCCGTGGCCAGTTGGCGGCGGTAGGTGGTGGTCAACGGCGAATCGTCCGGCAGCAGCTGGAAGATGTCGACCATCAACTGTTTGGCCGACTCGCCGTATTGCCGTTTGTCGTCCTGGATCAGCCGCAGGGCCATCGGGAGGGCCTCCTCGTACTGGCCGGCGGCGGCCAACGCCTCGGCCAGGCGGAAGACCAACGCCAGGTCGTCTGGTTCAGCGGCCACCGCCGCTCGGCACCCCTCCACGTCGCCCGCCTGCTGGCCCATGGCCTGCACGTCCAGCTGGGCCTTGACCTTCTGAGCTTCCACTTCGAGGTGCCCCCGCCGCTCGAGCTGTTCGATCAGCTGGCGGCTCTCGTCCGCCCGCCCGGTCTGCAACAAGAGATCCGCCAGGCCGATCTTGGCGGTGGCCAGGTTGGCGTCCAGGGCCAGGGCCTGGCGGTAAGCCGCTTCGGCCGCGGCCGCGTCGGCGGCAGCCAGTTTTTCTGCCTCGGCCACACGCCGCTCGGCCTCGGTCGGCAACAGCCGGTCCAGCCACATCCGCAACTGCTCTTCTGGCAAGACGCCCATAAAGGCGTCCACCAGCTGGCCGTCGCGAAAGGCGTAGACGGCCGGGATCCCTTGCACATCCAGGCGGCTGGCAGACGCCGGCGCCTGCTCGGCGTTGGCCTTGACCAGCACAAATTGTCCCTGGTACTCGGCGGCCAGCCTCTCCAGCACCGGCGTCAACAGGCGGCAAGGCTGACACCACTCGGCCCAAAAGTCGACGACCACCGGCTGCTGTCCGGACCGGTCCAGGACATCCGCGTCAAAGGTCTCGTCGGTCGTCTCGACGATCCAATCCGACGCAGGGGAAAGTGAATCTGTCATGGCAAGCAACTTCTAAGCGTGTCCTGAGGTTTTTACGAGGCGTGTG
>CAYFZZ010000154.1:0-3937 GCA_964347545.1 uncultured Planctomycetaceae bacterium
ACCTTCCACCCTCCACCTTCCACCTTCACTCTTCCACCCTCCACCTTCCACCTTCCACCTTCTACCTTCCACCTTCTACCTTCCCCCTCCCCCTCCCCCCCACGCCCGGGCAAACTCTGTTGTCCCACCCGGTGCCTGCTGCTACTCTACGCCCCCTCCGCAAGGGTTCCGCGGGGGCGGTCTGGCGCGGTCCCCCGGCGGCGTTTGGCCGGCATCTTCTCTCTCCCTCCAGGGCAGGCGTCAAGGATGATCTCTGCAATGCGTATCCGTTCCCCGTGGTCGTTGGTGTTGATGGGCTTGGTGGTGTGGGTTGCGGGGTTCACCTCGCCGCCCCCAGTGGGGGCTCAGCAGCCGGAATGGATCTGGGGGCCGGTCAAGGCATCCTCGGACGAGGCGGCCGGTCCCTCCTTCTTCCGCCGCACGTTTCAGTTGCGGAGTGTCGATTCGGGCGAGATTCGGATTGCGTGTGACCAGCAATACGTGCTGTACGTCAACGGGGTGAAGGTCGGCAGCGGCGACGATTGGTCGCGGCAGGACGTGTATGACGTGAGCGCCTATCTGGTGCGTGGCCAGAATGTGATTGCCGTCGAGGCCTTGAAGTCGGAACCGGGACCCGCAGGCCTGGTGGCCACGGTCGAGATCCAGGACCGAGCGGGGACCAAGATCCGCTATGCGACCGATGCCAGCTGGCGAGCTAGCCTGAGGCGGCAGATCGGCTGGCAACAGCGTGGCTTTAAGGACGCTCGCTGGCAGGCAGCCACCTCGCTGGGCAAGCTGGGGTCCACCTCCCCTTGGAACCAACCGGCCACCGCCGAGGCGCCCAAGAAACGCGCACGGTTTGAGGTGATGCGCGAGTTCCGGATCGAGTGGGTGGTGAAGGGGGAGGAAACCGGCTCGCTGCTGGCCATCGGCTTCGACGAATTCGGCAATCTGCTGGCCTCACGCGAAAATGGGCCCCTCCTGCTGGTGCTGGACGCCAACCAGGACAAGATCAGCGACAAGGTCACGGTCTATTGCGATCAGCTGAAAAACTGCCAGGGAATTGTGGGGATCAACGGCGAGGTCTACGCGACCGCGGACGGACCGGAGGGAGCGGGACTGTACCGAGCTCAGGACAAGGATCGCGACGGGGTGGCGGACACCGTGACGGCGATCGTCAAGTTCGCCGGGACGATGAAAGAACACGGACCGCACGGCTTGCGGTTGGGTCCCGACGGATGGATCTACCTGGTCTGCGGCAATCAGACCCAGCTGGCCACGCCGCCCGCGGAAGAGAGTCCGCATCGCTTTGTGTATGAAGGCGACGTGGTCCAGCCCCGTTACGAAGACCCCCGCGGCCATGCCCGCAACGTTCAGGCCCCCGGCGGGATGATCCTCCGCGTGGCCCCGGACGGGTCGCTGGTCGAAAGGTTCGCCGGCGGGTTGCGCAATCCGTACGACCTGGCCTTTGATCGGGACGGGGAACTGTTCACCTGGGACGCCGACATGGAATGGGACCAGGGGACCAGCTGGTATCGGCCGACGCGGGTAGGGCACGTGATCCCCGGGGCAGAATTTGGCTGGCGCAGCGGTTGGGCCAAGTGGCCCTCCTACTATCCGGACAGCCTTCCCAGCATCCTGGAGACCGGACAGGGTTCGCCCACGGGGATGGTCGTTTACGACCATGTCATGTTCCCCACCAGATTCCACGGCACACTGTTCATGGGAGATTGGGCTCGGGGCCAGATCATGGCCGTGCGGCTGACCCGCCACGGTGCCAGCGTCAAGGCCACGGCCAACGTGTTTGTCGAAGGGCATCCCCTGAACGTGACCGACCTGGAGGTCGGCCCCGACGGCTGGCTCTATTTCTGCACCGGCGGCCGCGGGACCGAGGGCGGAATCTACCGGATCACCTGGACCGGCAGCGTGCCTGAGGAAGTCCACGACCGGGGCCAGGGAATCGAAGCGGCCCTGCGACAGCCCCAGATCTATTCCGCCTACGCCCGGCAGCGGATGGCGGTGGTCAAGCAGGAGTTGGGGGCCCAGTGGGAGCCGCAGCTGGTCGCCCTGGCCCGCGACACGCGGGCCGCGGCCCCCCGGCGGACCCGGGCCTTGCAACTGCTGCAACTGTTCGGCCCGGCCCCCGCGGAAGACCTGTTGCGGGAACTGTCGGCCGACCGGGACGCCGATGTCCGCGGGATGGCCGTGTATTTGATCGGCGTCAGCGGAGCGGCAGAGTTCGCCGATCGGCTGGCAGAACTGCTGGACGATCCGGAACCTTGGATCCAGCGGCGGGCCTGCGAAGCCCTGCTGCGGGGCGGGTACCCGCTGCCAGTCGACGGGTTGATTCCGCTGTTGGCCAGCAACGATCGTTACGTCGCCTGGGCGGCGGCCAAGGCCTTGCAGACAGTCCCCGTCGACCAATGGCAAGAAAAAGTCCTCCGCTCTCCCTACCAGCGGGTCGTCCTCGCCGGCTCGGCCGCCATGCTCAGCGCCCACCCCGACGCCGAGACCTGCCAGGTTACCTTGCAGCAAATGCGAACCCTGATGCGCGGGTTTGTCTCCGATGCAAACTTTCTGGACCTGCTGAGGGTCTGCCAGCTGGCGGTGGGACGCGGCGAGCTGGACGAGCAGGAACAAGCTGAGTTTGCGACGCAGTTGTCCGCCGAATATCCCTCCGGGAACGCCATTATCAACCGGGAGCTCGTCCGCCTCTTGGCTCGCCTGGAGGCCAGCCAGATCGCCGACCGCCTGCTGGAACAGCTGGAGCCCGGTCTAGAGACCGAGGATCGCATCCACCTGGCCGTCCACGCTCCACACTTCATCGCCGGCCTCTCCTCCCCCCAGCGCACCCAAATGCTGGAACATTTCGTCGCCCTCCGCGAGGCCGCGACCAGCTCGAACCAGGCGCAATACCTGGACGTGGCGGCCCGCGACTTTGTCAGCCGGATGTCGGACAGCGAGCGGGTGGAGGTGTTGGCCCAAGCCGAACGCTGGCCGCAAGCGGCCCTGGGAGCCATCGCCCGCCTGCCCGCGTCACTGGAGGAAGATCAACTGCAACAGCTGCAGGAACTGGACCGGAAACTGGCCCAGCGGGAAGACGAACCGGCAGAGAAGCTGCGGATCGGGATCGCCGCGGTGCTGGCCCGCAGCAAAGCCCCCGCCGCCATGGCCTACCTGCGGGAACTGTACGACCAGGAACCCGAGCGGCGGGGGGTGTTGGCCATGGGGCTGGCCCAGGTCCACGATGCGGACAACTGGCCCTACCTGGTCCGCTGCCTGCCGATCGTGGAAGGCAACGCCGCTCAAGAAGTTATCGCCGCCCTGGCCGACATCGATCTGGCGCCGCAGTCCCCCCGGCCGGTGCGGGACCTGATCCTGCACGGGCTGAAACAGAACAGCGATGCCGGGCGGCGGCAGATCCTGGCCCTCCTGGAAAAATGGACCGGCCAAGCGGTGGGGGAGGCCGAAGACCCGCCCGCCAGCCAATTGGCCGCCTGGCAGGACTGGTTTGCGGACCAGTACCCCGACCAGCCAGAAGCCAAATTGCCCGGCCCCTCGCAGGCCGATCGTTACACCTTCCAACAGTTGCTGCATTACTTGGCCAGCGACCAGGGTCGCGGGGGGGATGCCGGTCACGGAGCCGCCGTGTTTCGCAAGGCGGATTGCGCCAAGTGCCACCGCCACGGACCGCAGGGTGAGGGGATCGGCCCCGACCTGACGACCGTCGCCAGCCGTCTTCAGGAAAAAGAGATCCTGCAGTCGATCGTCTACCCCTCCCACGTGATTTCGGATCGGTATGGCACGAAGGTGGTCGAGACCAAGCGAGGGAAGATCTACACGGGGGTCGTGTTCCAGGATACGCTGACCACCGATCTGATCGTGCTCGATTTGGCCGGTCAGGAGACCAAGCTGGCAAAGGACGAGGTCCAGCAAATCACCCCTTCCCGCCTCTCGT
>CAYFZZ010000155.1:0-3908 GCA_964347545.1 uncultured Planctomycetaceae bacterium
ACATACTACCGCTTCTTCCCCGCCCTAACCGCCGCTCGCCCTAGCCTACTTCAACCCTGAGACCGTGTCCAACGCGTGCCTGGTTCCACGACTCGGCGATTTCTTCTTTTCCTCCGCGCATTCTTGCTCGTAGGACGGGCACTCCTGCCCGTCCCCAGCCCGACGGGCGAAAAGCCCCCTCCCAACGTCACCTTGTTCACTAACCTCGTCAGGCATGACATCCCCGGCTGACCCACCCCTGCTCCAGCTGCCCCATGCTTCTGTAGCCGGCTTCTGTGAAGCCGGCCCGCAGCTCGATGCGCCCCGAACACATCGCACCCGGAGACTATTTGTGGGGACCTATTTCGTGGGCCGTCACGGTCCCCGTGTCCAGCCGCACCAGCCGCACTTCGCGGGCGTCCGTGTCCAAGATCACGACCGATGGCTGGCCAAAGGTCCAACCGCTGGTCTCGCCGGGGTTAATCCACAGCCGGCCAGATTCGTCGCGGTGAATTCGCGGCTTGTGCGTGTGGCCATAGACCGCCACATCGAACTGGCCCCCCACCCCCCGCAGCTGGCTTTGCATGTGCGCAATCAGAAACCGCGTCCCGTCCGCCGCTCGATATCCCAGCGGCGGTTCGCCCAGCTGGCCCACAATGCGGATTCCCGCCAGCAGCCCCGGCTTGTTCCCTTCGTTGTCGCCAAAGCAGGCGATCAGGGGGCAGTCCAGCTTGCGCAAGGGAGGCACCGCAAAGGTCGATACCAGGTCGCCGGCAAAGAGCACGCACCCGCACTCCGCCCGGTTGAAGACCTCCACCGCGCGGCGGAGGTTGTCCAGGTGATCGTGCGAATCGGCGAAAATCCCCACCCGCATGAGACGTTCTTCCGTGCAAAAAGCCACCCACCCCGGTGGACGGAGGTTACGAGCTGGTGGAACTCGAACCGGCCAGCTGCACCAGCAGCTGGGCCAGCGCGGTCAGCATCTCGGGTGGAATCGTGTGCCCGCCGTCGAAGGGGATAAACTCCACGTCCATCCCCCCCTCGACCAACAGGTTCCTCAGCCACTCGGCCCCAATATAAGGCACAATCGGGTCTTGCCGCCCGTGACTGATCAAGACCCGCATCTTCGCGTGCCGCCCCGTCCGAGCTCGCCATGCCTCTTCGAACTTCAGCGTTCCCGACATGATACACAGCCCGCCGACCGTCTCGTCCAGCCGTAAGGCCACGTCGGTGGCCAGCATCGACCCTTGGGAAAATCCCCCCAGCACGATCCGGCCGGCCGGCAGCCCCGACTGGGTCACCAGCTGACCAACCGCCGCGGTCAACATGGATCGAGCCTCTTCCAGTTCGGGGGGAGCGTCGTCCATCATGGCCCGCAACTCCCCCCGCTCGACCGCCGCCGCCAAGGCCCCCACCTCCACCGGCCACCACGCTCGACCCCCAAACAACCCCAGGTGATCCAGCGAAAGCGGAGCGGCCGGAAAGACAAAGCGGACCGAAGACGCCAGGGCGGGCGCCAGGTGCAGCAATTCCGGAGCCAGCGGGACCAGGTCCGTCCCCGGGGCACCAAATCCGTGGCACAAGACCACCAGCAAATCGGGCCGACCGCCCTGGGGCAACGCATCCACCACGCGGCAGGATAAACCACCCAGAATGAACGTATCGTTGGTCATGGTGAAACGTGCCCCGTGAAGCTGGAGAGATCCGGGGTAAGTGGTGAGGATGAAGGGGTCCGTAGTCGATCGGGAGGTGCAAAGTGAGCGTGCCGGCTGGCGGTCAGGCAACGGAGGCGGTTTGGCGAGCGGGCGAGCGGCTGGGGCGGGGGGCAAACCGCAACGCCTGCCAGTCCGGTTTGCGGGTTGCCCACCAATAGGCCAGCGTAGAACGCCCCCAGTTGTTGACAATGTGACCCTCGGGAGTTTTATACCAATTGGTGACGTAACCGTTCCACACCTTTTCCCGTAAGTGATCCTGCAGCTGGTGGTCGAACGCGTCCACCGCCTCCTCGCGGACTTCGATCGTCTGTTGCCCCTGCCGGACCATCGTCCGCAGGCACTGCAGCAGATAATTCACCTGACATTCGACCATGAAAATAATCGAGTTGTGCCCCAGGTTCGTATTGGGGCCGTACAGCATGAACAAGTTGGGAAAGCCCGCGGCCAGCATGCCTAGATAGGTCACCGGTCGGGTCCGCCACGCCTGGTTCAAATCCAAATCATCCCGCCCCCGGATCTCCATGGGGTACAAAAAGCGATTCGCCTGAAAGCCCGTGGCAAACACGATGGCGTCGACGGCAGTCAGCCCTCGGTCCGTTTCGATCCCGTCGGCGGTCACGCGGCGAATGTCGTCCGTCACCAGCTGGACATTATCGCGGTGCAGGGATTCCAGATAGTCGTTGGATAACAGCACCCGCTTGCAGCCGGCCGGATAGCGGGGGATCACGTCGGCCTGCAGCTGGGGCGGCACTTTGCGGCGCATCGAACGCCGCGCCCACCAGGTAAAACCGTTGTTCAGCCACGACCGGCGTCGGTAGAGGAGGATCCGTGATTCGTACAGCAGGTAAGTCGCATAACGGTGCAACCTCGCCGCACCAGGCAGCCAGCGAAACAACCCCTGCACGAGGCGGGGATAAGCGTAGTCGTGGCGGTGCACAATCCAGTTGGGACTTCGCTGAAAGACAAACACCTTCTCTGCAGTTTTGGCCAGCGGGGGTACCAGCTGAATCGCGCTGGCCCCGTTCCCCACCACAGCCACCCGACGGCCGGCCGGCTGGAAGTCGTGGTTCCAGCGCGCCGAATGGAAGGCTGGCCCGCGGAAGGTATCCAGCCCCGCCAGGGCCGGGATCTGCGGCTGGCTGAGCTGCCCGACGGCGCTGACAAACACGTCCGCTCGTAACTCCTCCCCCCCGTCGGTCTGGATCCGCCACTCTTGCGCCTCTTCGTCCCAAGAAGCAGAACGGACCGCCACGCCGAACTGAATGTGACGACGGACCGCAAACCGGTCCGCACAGTCGCGGAAATAGTCCAGGATCTCCCCTTGCGGGGAAAACCTTCGCGACCAGTCGTGTTTGGGCGCGAACGAATACGAATACAGAATCGACGGGATGTCGCAGCCGCAACCCGGATAGGAATTGTCCAGCCAGGTGCCCCCCACATCAGACGACTTTTCCAGGATCGTGAACGAATCGATCCCGGCCTGCCTCAAGCGGATCGCCAGGCACAAGCCGCTGATCCCGGCACCCACAATCACAATCCGGGGAAATTCCGTACCATCACCCGCCTGCACGAGTTTCCCGTCGGAAGGTTCACCGCCAGCGATTTCCATCAAGAAGATTCCGGGCTTCCTTAGACTTTCCAGGACCAACCAGACCAACCACCATCAGACCAAGAAGCGCCCCGACCAACGAGCGCCTCTTTGTCCTCACCGCAACGTGGAAACCGGCACCGGACAGCAGACGGCCCACACCGCACGTTCCGCCACAGGCTTCCCCACAGCAGGCACAGGTTCCGCCGACACACAAAAACACAAATTGTAACAGTTTCCCCGCTGCCGAACAGTCGGGAACCAAGCACCATGGTCAGCCGATCATCACGACCTCTGGCAGCTTCGCCCCCACACCAGCGTGCCCAGCCGCTTCGGCCCAACGCCTCTGCCCGAACCCGAATTTCTCACAAATCGCGTAGTCCGCGCCGGGAAGTCGTCTGCCTGGCAGGGAAGACGATGCGATTGGATCAAAAACGAATGGCTGACAGGTCGAACCTCACCTTGCGACGTCCAACAGGGCCAGGCAAAGACTTGGCAATCGCTGAACAGACGCTTTTCGGGATCGGCCTAACGGGGTCGGCCTAACGGGGTCGGGAGTCTTTTTCGCCACGCAAAAACCCTGCAGCGATGGATTGTAGGACGGGTGGCGAAAAAGACTCCCGACC
>CAYFZZ010000156.1:0-4703 GCA_964347545.1 uncultured Planctomycetaceae bacterium
GCCTCGAGGATCGGCACGAAGTCGACCTGCCCAAAGCCGGGCCCCTGCCGGTTGGGATCGTTGGCGTGGAAGTGGGCCAGGTGGGCGGCGTGCAGCCGGATGGTATCGGCGGCGGGCAACGGTTCGGCCGCCATGGCCTTCACGTCCAGGTGCAGCCGGCAGTGGGGCGATTCCACGCGGTGGATCACGGCCACCGCTTCGGCGGCCGTGGTGAGGAAGCTCGTTTCCGCCGGCGCCAGCGGCTCGAGGGCCAAAGTCACCTGGCAGTCCTCCAGCACCGGCATCGCTTCCCGCAACACCTCCACAGCGTAGTCGTTGGCTTGGGCCGGCGTCACGCCGGGCAGCAGGTTTCGCTGGTCGGGCGATCCCAAGACCATGATGCTGCCCCCCAGATCGCGGCACAGCAACGCCAGGTGGCAGAGGTATTCGGCTGTCCGCCGCCGCACGGCCCCGTCGGGGCTGGTCAGGTAGAAACCTTCCGTTTTGGCCAGCAGCCAGTGGAGGCCGACGACTTCCAGTCCGGCCTCGGCCGCTTGCTGCCGCACCTCGGCCCGCCGCGTGGGGCTGATCTGGCGGACGTCGGTGGCCAGGGTAAAGGGGGCGATCTCCACGCCCGTGTATCCGCACTGGCCTGCGAAGGCGAAGGCCTCGGGGAAGGACCACGGCTGAAACAGTTCGTTGCAGATGGCGAATTTCATGGGGAATTTCATCGTGGGCTGGTCGTCTTCACGGTGGGCCGTGGCGGCACAGGGCGGGTCCGCACGCACCGCACGCCGGCCAGGGCTAGATCCCGGGCAAGTTTTGTTGAGCGGTGGTGGACTGGCGGCGGCGGGTCGGCTGGGCCCCGCGGGGCTGGTCCAGGCGACGTCCGGCGGCCGTCGTGGGGGCGCTTAACGTGGGCTGAGCGGGACCGTCCAGGGGATCGCCCCGCCGCAGCTTCTTGATCCGCTCTGCCGCCTTGGCCGCGTATTCCCCCGACATTTCGAAACCGACAAATCGCCGACCCAGCTTTTTGGCCACGGCCGCCGTGGTCCCGCTGCCCACAAAGGGGTCCAAAACCAGGTCCCCTTCGTGGCTGCTGGCGCGGAGGATCCGCCCCAGCAACTGTTCGGGCATCTGGCAACCGTGAAAACCGGCGCGTTCCTTGAAGGTGCCGGCCACCCGAGCGAAGTACCAGGTGTCTTCCTCGCTGGAAAAACTGTCCGGCACGTCCTGGGGCCGAAGGATCCAGGTGTCGTCGGGCAAGCGACCCTTAGGATCCGCTCGACGATCACCATACACCAACTGGCGGGCCGACGGCACGCGGATCTGGTCGGCGTTAAAGGTGAAGTTGTCCGGATCTTTCACCATGTGGAACAGGTGCGCGTGCGAGCGGCTGAACTTGCGCTGGCAGTTGACCCCGAAGGTGTAGTACCAGATGACCCAGCTGCGGCAGGTCAGCCCCAACTGGCGGTGCATCATGACTTTTAGTTCGGCCGCGTATTCGTCGCCGATGGCCAGCCAGAAGGTGCCGTGCGGCTTCAGCACCCGCGTGATTTCGCTCAGCCAATCCCGGCACCAGGCCAGGTAGGCCTCGTCCTCCTGCCGGTCGTGGTACAGATCGTAGTCGTAACCGATGTTGAAGGGGGGGTCGGCGAATGCCAGATCGACCGTTCCCTTATCGATGGCCTGCAAACCTTCCAGGCAATCGACGTTCTCGATGCGTATGGCCTTGCCTGCCATGAGGACCCTCCTTGAACGTGCTCGACCGTCACCTGACCGGTCCGCTTATCGTACCAGGAAGGGGGAGTGGCACAAGCCAAGCCGCGCCCCGGTTTAAGGAAAACTGAAGATTTGCTCAATTTCCGGCCGACCATACTCGGCCGCGCCCGTGAGGATCTTCAAATTGGGCAGCGGATGGGTCTCGCCCCGGCTGTGGGTGTGGCCGCACAGCACGGTCAGGTGGTGTTCGGGATAACCGGGCATGATCTCCAGGAGGGCGTCCCCCACGGCTTTGCAGGTGAAGTGCGGTGCCCACTCGTCGTCGGACAGCTGGCCCTCGTACCAGCAGGCTTCCCGCAAAGGGGGGACGTGGGTCAGCAGGATCACCTGGGCATAAGCCTCCAGGGCCTGCGGCAGCACTCGGCGCAGATGAGCGGCGGCTTCGTCGCCCATGGCGTGCAGGACTTCCAGCCGTTCCCGTTTGTTCCAGGGGGCCAGTTCGTGGATCAGCCGGTAGTCATTCATCATCACGATGGAACGCTCGTAATCGCCAATCCGGCCGTCGGCCCAGCCGTCGTGGCCGACCAGCCCAATGCGGGGGGTCAGCGGTTCTACTTCCTGCGTGGTGAGGTAGGTCAGGTTCGCTCGCGGCTGGCAGAACTGGTCCACTTCCGCCCGCAGTTGAGCGGTGGAACCGAAATAGAAATCGTGATTTCCCAGCACGAAGTAGACGGGACACGGCCAGGCGTCGTTCAGCTGTTGGAGGTAGCCCAGCAGGCTGTGCGATTCGCCGATGTCGCCAGTCAGCAGGACGGCGTCGGGCTGCTGGCGCTGGACCCGCTCCAGAAACGCCTCCCCGGCCGGGGGTTCGACAAAATTCAAGTGGATATCGGTCAGCCACAAGGCGCGCATGGTGGGGTCCTAGTACAGCGGTTCCTTGGAGGGGGCGCCGGCCCGTTCGCGTACGTACCGCGGCACGGCGTATCCGGGCAGCTGACGCCGCATCTGCTGGATCAACTGCACACCGCGGGCCAGGGGGACTTCAAAATGCGCGGCGCCAGAGACGCGGTCCAGCTGGTGCAGGTAATAGGGCATCACCCGCAAGTCGACCAGCCGCCGCGACAGTTCGACCAGGACCTCCAGCTGGTCGTTCACCCCCGCCAGCAACACGGACTGGTTCAAGAGGACGATGCCGCGGTCGACCAGCCGCCCCAGGGCGGTGGCGACCGCGTCGTCGATCTCTTGCGGGTGGTTGGCGTGGATCACCACGAGGGGGGTCAGGCGGGTGGCGGTCAGCCAGCCCAGCAGGGAGGCGTTGACGCGGGCGGGAATCATCACCGGCAGCCGCGTGTGGATCCGCAGCCGCCGCAGGTGGGGGATGGCCGCCAGCTGGCGGGCCAGTTCGGCCAGCTGCGAGTCGGCCAACGTCAGCGGGTCGCCGCCGCTGAGGATCACCTCGTCAATCGAGCGGTCGGCCGCAATCTGGTCCAACGCCCCCTCCCACGCCTCCAGGCCGTGGGGGGTCTGGGAATAAGGGAAGTGGCGGCGAAAACAGTAACGGCAGTGGACGGCACACGCGCCGGTCAACAACAGCAGCACCCGCGAGTCGTACTTTTGAAGCAGCCCCGGCTGCCGCGTCGCCGCGCGGTCCCCCACCGGATCGGTCGAGTACCCGGGGGCGGGCTCCAGCTCCTGGGCCAACGGCAACACCTGGCGCAACAACGGATCGAGCGGGTCGCCGGGCCGCATGCGGGCCACGTATTCCCGCGGAGCGAACAGGGGGAAGAGGCGAGCTGCCTGGCGAGCGGCCGGTTCCAGCCGAGCCGGCAAGCTCAACGCGCGGCACAACTGCACCGGATCCCGCCAGGCATCCCGCATGGATGCCTGCCACCGCGGACGACGGCGCGGGGAACTGGTCACGACAGGTGCGGCGGCCTTCGCTACAATGTCCATCTGCACTAGCATAGCGGGAACGACAGACAAATCCAGACGAATCCACCACGAAACCGCCCGCAGAAATCGGCTCGCCAAACCCCCCTGGCAACCCCCGCAAAAACCACCGCCCACGAAAACCCTCTGTGGAAAAATCATCCGCCCACAAATCATCCCCCCCAAATCATCCTTGAGGAATCTGTGTCGTGGCGACCTACAGCACCAGCGATTTTCGGAAAGGCCTGAAAGTCCAGTTGGACGGCGAACCGTACCTGGTGATCGAGTCGAATTTTCGCAAGCCGGGCAAAGGGAATGCGATCTACACCCTGCGGCTGAAGAACCTCATCCGGGGGACGGTCCTGGAACGGAACTACCGCGGCGGCGAATCGATCGAGGCCGCAGATGTCGAAGAGATCGAGGTCCAGTTCCTCTACCGACAGGGGGATACCTTCGTCTTTATGGACAACATTACGTACGACCAGTACGAATTGTCGGCCGAACAGGTGGACGATGCCTGGAAGTATCTCAAGGACGGCATGATCTGCTCCATGGTGCTGTGGAACGGTAACTGCATCACGATGTCGCCCCCCAATCACGTGGAACTGAAGGTGGAGTATTGCGAGCCCGGGGTGAAAGGGGACACGGCCACCAATGTGACCAAGCCGGTCAAGGTCGAAACGGGGGGCGAATTCCAGGCGCCAGGTTTCATCAATATCGGCGACGTGATCAAGATCGACACGCGGACCGGCGCCTACGTAGAACGCGTCCGCAGCTGACCGGGCAGGCTCGATCCCCCGTCGCTTTCCCCCCCCACCGCCAGCCGCTCAGCGAGGCAGCTGTTCGATCATCAGAACAGTTACTCACAGAGTCACACAGACACGGGGATCTACGAGAACGAGACAGGCACGGCAGTCCCTGATGCAGGAGCGTATCCCTGGGACCATGAACTGTCAGCTTTGAATGGCTCTCTGTGTCGCCGCGTCTCTGTGAGCGGCAAATGATCGAACCAGGCGTTGAACACCAGCGGGCGGTCACGTCGGAAGGGAAATCATTCCCGCCGCGTTAATTTG
>CAYFZZ010000157.1:0-2698 GCA_964347545.1 uncultured Planctomycetaceae bacterium
AACGGCTACGTACCAAGCTGCTGCAGCGGCAGGAAGAACTGAAGCAGGCCCTGCAGGGCGATCTTTCGCTGTTGAGCGGCCATGACGAGGACGACGACGAGTGGTTCGAAGATGGGACGACGTCCAGTCTGGTCGAGACGGAGAGCCAGGAACTGCAGGCGATCGACAACGCTCTGCGGCGAATGCGGGACGGCAACTACGGGCAGTGCGAGGAGTGCGAGCGGGAGATCCGCCTGGAACGCTTGGAGGCTCTGCCCTACGCCACCACCTGCATCAGCTGTCGGCGGGAATCCGAACAGTAGCGGTAGGGTGGACTGCCCAGGGCTGGATCTGGCGCCGGTGCCCGACGGAGTCCCTGCAGCGGGAACGCCGCGTGGTGCTGGCGAGGGCGTGTTTGTCGAGCAGACAGGTGGGGGACCCCGGGTCGGCTAACCGGGTCAGTCGGTCCGGCGCGAGCGGAGGGAGGCGCCGATCCAACCCTTCCGCCAGAAATACGTCAACATCCCCACCGCCACGCCGCCCATCAGGGCCAGGGTCAGCAGGTAGCCGTAGGGCCAGTTCAGCTCGGGCATGTTGCCCGGCAGCTGGGTGTTGAAGTTCATCCCGTAGAGCCCGGCGATGAAGCCCAGCGGGATGAAAATCGTGGCGATGATCGTCAGCACCTTCATGATTTCGTTCATGCGATTGCTGACGATCGAAATATGATAATCGCGGAGATCCGCGCACGTTTCGCGATAGACCTCCAAAAGGTCGATCAACTGCACGGTGTGGTCATAGCAGTCGCGCAGAAAGACGTGCGTTTCGGGATGGACCAGCGGGTGTTCGTCGCGGACCAGCTGGTTCAGCGCATCGCGATGCGGCCACACGCTGCGGCGCAGCATCAGCAGCTCGTTGCGGACCTCGTGGATGCGGTCGATCACGGCGGCCCCTTGTCCAGCCGCCACGGCGTCTTCCAGCTCTTCCAGATGGTCGGCGAACCGTTCCAACACGGGAAAGTACGAATCGATGACGGCATCGATCAGGGCGTAGGCCAGGTAATCCGACTTGCGGCTGCGGATGCGGCCGCGTTGGCTGCGGATCCGGTCGCGGACCGGATCGAAACAGTCGCCCGGCCGCTGCTGGAAGGTCAACACATAGTTTTTGCCCAGAAAGATGCTGATTTGTTCCGACTCGAGATGATCCAAGGGGGTCAGGGAAACCAGTCGCGTCACGATGAACAGATGGTCGCTGTACGGTTCCACCTTGGACCGCTGGTGGACGTTGATCACATCCTCCAGGGCCAAAGGATGCAGACCCAACAGTTCGCCGATGGCCCCGATCGTGTCGGCATCTCCCAGGCCATCCACGTTGATCCAGGTGATCATGGTGTCGTTCAGAAATTTAGCCAGCTGGCCGACGTTTTCGATGGGTTGTTCGACCAGCTGCGTGTCGTTGAAGGAGATGATCTGGATGACCGGTCGCGGCGTGTCGGGGGCGGCTTTCAGCGTGCCGGGGCGGGCCCCCGGCTGAGTGTGTCGATGAAACCGCGGTTTTTTCCGCCGGCGATGGTGGGATGAGGGACGAGTCACAAGGTTGCTCCAGTCCGCCGCCAGGCGGCGGATGTCAGGAAACGAATGGCCCCCGCCGCGGGGGGCGGCTGCTGGGTTGTCTTTCCACGGGGATCGCCTGTTTTTCCCCAGGGGTCACGCCGAGCGCCCGCCGCGGGCACCAGGCAGGCCCACCGGGATTGCTACTCGAAATACGCTTTCAGCACATATTGTTGTACCATACGCTGGGTATTGAAGAACGAGCCATTCAAGGCGATGGCGTGGCACATGATCTCAATAAACCGGTCGCGGTCTTGGTAATAGAGGGGAATCACACAGGTGGCCAGCTGGTGGTAGAGGGAGGCCGCGTCCCGGCCGCGGCCATCGGCCTGCCCGTCGCTGCCGATCCCCCAACCAGTGATGCCTTCGATACAGCCTTCAATCCACCAGCCATCCAGGATGCTGAGCGACGGGACGCCGTTCAGGGCGGCCTTCATGCCGCTGGTCCCCGAGGCCTCCAGCGGCGGTTGGGGCGTGTTCAGCCAGACGTCCACGCCGGCGGTCATCAGGCCCGCCAGCTGCATGTCGTAATTGGGCAGGTAGACGATCGGAATCTCGGGTGCCAGCTGGCGACCCAGCTGGACGATCCGCTGGACCAGCTGCTTGCCGGCGTCGTCCTGGGGATGAGCTTTGCCGGCAAAGACCAGCTGCAGTTGGCCCACGTCCCGCGCGATCTGCCGGATCCGCTCGAGGTCTTCAAAGATCAGGTCACCCCGTTTGTAGGTGGCCGCCCGCCGGCCGAACCCCAGCGTCAAGATGTGGTCGCCCAGCCCCGCGTTCGTTTCGCGATTGACGTAGTCGATCAACCGCTGCTTGGCCTCCTGATGCGCCTCCCAGATCTGGTGGTTGGGGATGGAGAGAGCGTAACGCAGGCTGAAGTTGTCCTGACGCCAGCCAGGGATGTGGCGATCGAAGAGGGCCGCCAGCGGGGGCGAGACCCAGGTGGCGGCATGGACCCCGTTGGTGATGGCGTCGATGGCGTAGTCGGCGAACATGTGCCGGGAAATGTCCGCATGCCGCTTGGCCACCCCATTGATGTAATGGCTCAACGACAGGGCCAGGTACGTCATGTTTAATCGATTGGCATGGCAGATCGGATCGTGGATGCCGCA
>CAYFZZ010000158.1:0-13164 GCA_964347545.1 uncultured Planctomycetaceae bacterium
GGTAAGGGGTCGGGAGTCTTTTTCGATCGATGGCCGGCCCGCCTCAAGTGGACCTTTTTTTCGAAAAAGACTCCCGACCCCGTGGCTTTGTCCACGAAACTCGCGGCACTCGCCGCCGAGGGCCTTTCCAGTGTCTCCCCAGCCGAATTTGACGCCCACCGGCCCGGTCCGTTATCCTGAATAGCAGGAAATCGCTCCATTGCCGTCGCGGAGCCGACCTGGGTGTCAAAGATCACCCCAGGTCCCGTCTCGTCTGGCGTGCCGCGGCAGGCAGCATTTGTCTGGAGGCGGAAGATGATGACGCTACAAGACATCTTGCGAGTCAAGGGGTCCGACGTGTTCAGCATCGGACCGGACGCGACCCTGGAAACGGTCGTGAAAAAGCTGGTCGACCATAATTGCGGATCCCTGCTGGTGTGCGATCCGGACAGCGATCAGCCGATGGTGGGAATCGTCACCGAACGGGATATCTTGCGGACGACCGCCGCCGCGAAAAAGCCGCTCAGCGAAACCCAGGTCTCCGAGGTCATGTCGGCCAACGTCATCACGGCCGAACCGGCAGCCTCGGTCGAATCGGTGATGGGCCTGCTGACCAGCAAGCGGATTCGCCACCTGCCGGTCGTCGAGGACTCCCAGCTGAAGGGGATGATCTCGATCGGCGACGTCGTCAAGGCTCAGTTCGACCAGCTGGCGATGGAAAACCACTACTTGAAGAGCTACATCCAGAGCTGACCGGGTCGGTCAGGCGGCCTCGGGAATCGAGCCTTCTGCTTCGCCCGCCGGGGGTTTCCCGTCTTGCGGCACACCTTCCTGCGGGGGGTTGGCCCCCGCCAGGTAGGCTTGTTCGGCGTCGTCGACCTCCCAACCGTCCTGCGGGTCCGCCGCGGCCCGCGGGCTGGGCTCCGGCAGCGACCCCGCCGACTCCGCGGCCGCCGCCGCGGTCTCGCCGACAGCCTCTCCAGCCGCGCTGGGCGGGGAGGGTTCCTCCGCGGCGGGCGGCGCGATCGGTTCGGCCGGCGGCGGGGCAGCGACTTTTTTTCGCCGGCGGCGGGTCGGCGGTGGCTGAGCGGCCCGGGGGGGGGACGGTTCGCCCGGCAGCCGCCGCGCGTCGCTGCCCAGGCTGGCAAACATCTCCCATAGATGCTCGTGACAGGTGAAGACCAACAGCTGATGGCCGCGAGCGGCAAAATCGCACAGCACCCGAGCGGCCGCTTGGGCTCGCTGCGAGTCGAAATTGACCAGCACGTCGTCCAGGACCAGCGGCAGCTGCACGCCCCGCTGGGCATACAGGCTGACCAACGCCAGCCTTAGCGCCAGGAATAACTGTTCCCTCGTCCCGCGGCTCAAATCTTCCGGCCTCAGGCTGTGGCCCTCGCGGTCGTCTACCCGGAGGGCGTCTTCGTCCAGCGGGGTCCAGATCCGGCCGTAGCGTCCGTCGGTCAGCTGCTGGAAGTACTGCGACGCTTCCTGCAAGGTGGCCGGCTGGCGTTCCTGTTCATAGCGGCGGCGGATCGACTGCAACAGGCAGCTGGTCACCGCGTACTGCCGCCAGCGATCGATTGCGTTTTGCAGGCGTTGTTCGACAGAGTTCAGCTTGAGCTGTTGTTGAGCTCCCCGGCGGTCCTCGGCCAGGGCCTTCAACTGTTCGCTCAAACGACCCCGCTTTTCAAACGCCTCTTGCAAGCCCTGTTCCAGCTCTTCCAGCCGCGCCGCCGCCTGTTCCCACCGCCGCTCCAGCCGCCGGGCCGTGGCCCCCTTCAACAGCTGGGCCAGCTCCGGCGGCTGGCAGATTCCGCTGATCGCAGTCCGGATCCGGGCCTGCAACTGTTTCTGCTGGTCGCGCAACTCCACCTGCTGGGCATACGCCTCGGCCAGTTCCCGAAATTCGGCGGGCGACTCCGCCCCGGCCCGCTCCAACAGTTCGCGGCGGTGCTGATGCAGCTTCCACAACTCGCGGGAAAGGGCCAGCTGCTGGCGGCGCAGCTGATGAGATTCTTTCCAACAGCCTTCGCGGAGGGCGATCCACTGCTGCTGTTCGGCCGTCGCCTGCACCAGCTGTTGGACCTGGTCCACCAGCCGCGGGTGGACCGGCGCAATTCCCCACTCCTCGTACAACGCCCCCACCCGCTGAGCACAACCGCTCAACTCGCCTCGCCGCCGAGCGACTTCGTCGCGGCGGTCTTCTAAAACTTGCCGCAGCCGGCCCAGCCGCTGAGCCTCGCGCACGGCCTGTTGGGCCTGGCGCGGCGAGAGGTTGGCGGGCAAGCCGGCCTGGTGCAAAGTCCGGCACCATGTTTTGCGGGCCTCTTGGTAGTCGGCCTGCAGGGCGGCGGCCTTTTGCGACTGCGTCTCTTCCCACCGCTGTGCCTCGGCCTGCTGCTCCTGCAGCGGAACCAGGGCCTGCAGCCCCGCCAGCTGCTCTTCCGCCCGCCGCAGCTGGCTGGCCAGCGGGCCGCCGCCGGGCGGAATTTGCGTGTCCAGCTGGTCGCGCGTCTGGCGGGTTTCTTCCAGCGTCGCGTCCAGTTTTTCCAGCGCCTGCCCACAGCGTTCCAGATCCTTTTTCGCACCCTGCTCGAACATCACCTTGATCAACACCACGCCGACGACCAAGGTCAGGCCCATCAGGATGTAGGGCCAGCCGGTCCCGTAGAGGGCGGTGAAAATGCCGGCCAGCAGCAGCATCATGCCCAGGGCGAAGGCCAAGCCGGAGGCCGCCAGTCCCCAGGATGGCAACACCTGGCAGTCCAGCAGTTCTTCGCGGTCCTCCTCCAAATCCGCTCGTTGGGCTCCCAGTTTTTCCAGCCTGGCATCCACGGCCAGCCGCTGCCGCAGCAGTTCCACGCGGTCGCTGGCTTTTTCCAGCGAGCTGGTCAGGTCTTCCGCAGCGTGGCCCGCCAGCTGGTCGGCCGCCCGATCGATGTCGTCCTGGCCAGCTTGCCGTTCGGCGGCGGCGCTCTGCCGGTGCTGCTGCAGCCGCTGCCTGGCCTGGCGGACCGCGCGGGCCGGACCCTTGAGGGTCGCCATCAGGTCCGCACGTTCGGCGGGGGTCTTTACCGTCGGCGGCGGATCGATCCCCAGCGCCTGCTGCTGTTCGGCCAGCTCAGCCTCCCGCCGCTGGACTTCTGCCTCCAACTGGTCGATCTGCGTCTCCAGCGATCGCATCCAGTCTGTTTGTTCGGCCAGGGCAGCTACGCGTGGGGCCAGCTGGGGCAGAGCGGGGAGGATCGGATAGCTGGCCGCCTGCTGACGCCGCTGGCGGCGTTCGGTTTTCAGCTGCTTCAGCGTCTCTTGGTGGCCGCGGATCTGCTCGCTGAACCCCTCCACCCGCTCCAGATCGGCGGGCAGGACCTGCGGCACATCCCCCAATTCGCGGAGACGCCTGCGGACCGCCTGCAGCTGTTGCCAGGGGGGCAGCAGCCCGCTGGCCAGTTCGGCCAGCCGCACGCGGTGCGCCACCTCCCGCCGCTTGTCCTCCAACCGGGTAATCTCTGCCGCCAGTTCGGTGCGTGCGGCCAGCAGGTCGTGGTAGCGGCCCAGGGACTGGCCGACGCGGTGCAGCTGCTGCTGCAGTTCATCCCGCCGCTGCAGCAGCCGGAAGATTTCCGCATCGGGGTCACTGCCGTTTAACAGCCTTTCGCGGGACTGTTTCAGCTGGCGTAACACCTCGACCAGCGAGACGCGATCCAACCCGGCGCTCAGATCATACAAATAGCTGGCCGCATCACTGTCGCTCAGCGTCGCCAGCTCTTGCATCTCGCGCAAGCCCACCGCGTAGACGTTGCGATAGGTATTTTCGTCCACGCCGCTCAGCATCACCCGCCAGGCCTGGCCCCCGGGCTGGTCTTTTTCTTCCTGGCCAGGGTCGTTGGGGAGGATGCGGAGCTGGCCATCGGCTATTTCTGTGGTGATGGGTTGAGCGTCGAGTTGGCGGTGGACGCGATACGTTCCGGAGGGTGTCTTGACCCGCAACCAGCCGCCCGCAGCGCCGCCGCCGCGGGGGGGCAGATAACGCTGCTGGCGGTCGGGCGTCAGCCCGTACAGCATCGTCCGCAGGAATTGCAAGAGCGTGGTCTTACCCGCCTCGTTGCGGCCGTACAGCACGCTGACCGATTGGGACAGATCATGCAGCTCGAGGCCGCTGAAAGTGCCGAACCCGTCGATCGAGATGTCCAGAATCTTCATGGGTGGGGCAAATAGGACAGAAGAATAGGGGCGGGGGTCAGGGAATTTCTTTGGCGAAATGGGTTCTCTCAAGTACCATGACCGCTCAACATCTCGCCGCCCAACGTGGCCGCGCGTTGTAACACCTCGGCCCGCGTGGCGGCGTCGGGAATATCCAGAGCGGCGGCCAGGTCGGCCGGCAACCGCTCCAGGTAGGTGCTCAAGTCAATCTTCCTCTTCCGAGCCGATTCCAGGGCTCGGACGTTCCGCAAAAATTCCCCCCGCATCGTTTCCTCTTCGTACCAGGCGGGAGGGAAATCGTGCCGCGGTTCGGCATCCAAGCTGATCGTCCACAACGCCGGGGTCTGCTGCCCGAATTCGGCACACAGCTTGGCCGTCATCTGCTGGGCCACGCCCTGCTGCTGGAGAGCCCCCAGCACCGGGCCCTGGCCGCCAATGGCCAGCTGGACCAAGACCACCTGCACCGACGGGTCGGCGTGGCTGGTCAACAACTGCTGGAGACGCTGTCTCAGCTGCAACTCCAGCTGGATGGCGTCCACCCCCGGGTCGATTTCCACTTTTTCGGCGTGCCACCGCACGACATCGGTCGTGAGGGGCGTCAGCGTGGCCGTGTGCGCCGTCGAGATTTCGACCAGGGTACAGCCGTGGGGACCGGTGGCTGCGGGCCCGCGACCTTGCGGGCTGCCACTGTCGTGAACCGCCGTCGGCTGGCGGCTGACCGTCCGCCGCCCCGCGCTTCCCCCCAGGGCCCAGTAGGCAACCGCATGCTGATCCAGGAGTTCGGGATCAGGGATGCTGCGGGAAATGCCGATCGAGATCAGCTGGTCTGCGGCCGTCGCCTCAGCCGTCGTACCTGCGGCCAGCGAGGCCTCGTTGACGATCCGCACCGGGCTGGCGCCGGGCCGCGGGTCCCCCTGCGGCGGGGCGTCGTCGGGCCACAGCCGCACCACGTTGTCCGGCAACAAGCTGGCCGCCGTCCAGTGGCGGTCGGGATCGTGAGGGCCGGTCATCCAGTAAACGGGGATCTGTCGCTGGGCCAGCTTTTCGAACTGTTCGACCAGAAACAAGACTTCGCGCGGCCCGCAGCGGTCGGCGGACACCAGATCTCCGGCTAGGACCAGGAAGTCCGCTTCCTGGTCCAGCACGGCCTGGAAGACGTTGGCCGCCGCCTGGAGGGGGGCGTCGACCAGCAGGTCCAGGAGGTGGGAGGGGATCTGAGCGATCCCGGCCAGGGGCAAGTCCAGCTGAAAATCGCTGGCGTGGACAAACCGCAGACAGGTTTCGGACATACGCGCCTCCTTGCGCGGCACTCCGCCGTTCACACGGTCGGGTGGGGACCGGCCTGGCTCGCCTGTTGAGCCGCCTGAGCGGCCGAAAATGCGCTGCCGCCCCATCCTCCTGCCCCATCGGGTGCACCGGGACAAAACGTCCGGCTGGGGGAGGTGGGGTGGTCCCACGCCCTTCCGCCGCGGCACCTCCAGGCCACCGCGCCATGTCAGGCCCACCAGTCTAACGGCCCGGACCACCAGCTGCTATGCGAATCTGGCGCGGAGGCCACGGCCTACCGGCCGGGTGTGCCGACCGGCGAAGCCCGGCAAGCTTGACAAGCTAGCACTGCCCGGCACCTGCCCGGCGAGATCCGCCGCCGGAGTCCCGGGGTCCCCGGGGCAACCGCCCTTCGACAGGGTGTTCTCAGCCGTTAAAATCTGCAGGCCGAACGGGAAAAGCCGCGGATTTGGGGTTTTGCGGAGGAAATCATGGGAAGTCAGAAAGGCACGATTGCGATCTTGACGGGCGGGGGGGACGTCCCCGGGCTGAATCCGGCGATTCGCGGGGTCACGATCCGCGCCCTGCGGCAAGGCTACCGGGTGCTGGGCATTCGCCGCGGCTGGGCAGGCCTGGTGGAATTGAACCGGGACGATCCGCAGAGCCGCAGCGATTTTGTGCTGGAGTTGACCGAGGACGCGGTGAATCGAGCGGCCCGCACGGGGGGTACTTTCTTGCACACCTCGCGGACCCGCCCCAGCAACCTGCCGCAGATCATGCTGCCCGACCACCTTCGCGGCCAATACGACGACGACATCAATGACGTGACCTCCGAGGTGCTGAAAAACCTGGACGCCCTGGGCGTAACCTTCTTGATCGCCATCGGTGGCGACGACACGCTGAGCTACGCTTTGCGGCTGCACCAGGAGGGGGTCAAGGTGATCGCCATTCCCAAGACGATGGACAACGACGTGCCGGGCACGGACTATTGCATTGGCTTCAGCACCTGTGTCACTCGGACCATCGAGCTGATGCGCGAATTGCGGACTTGTGCCGGTTCTCACGAGCGGTTTTTGGTGGTGGAGGTCTTTGGTCGTTACGCCGGCTTTACGGCCCTCCTGCCGACCATGGCGGGGGCCGCCGATCGCTGTCTGATCCCGGAACACCCGTTTCGGATGGAGCAGCTGGCCGAGCTGTTGGTGAAAGATCGCAATAAAAATCCCAGCCGCTACTCGGTGGTGCTGATTTCCGAGGGCGCTCGCCTGGCAGGCAACGAAGAGATGGTGTTTTCGGACGAAGAACGGGATCAGTATGGCCACAAGAAGCTGGGGGGCATCGGGGACATCGTGTCCAAACAGCTGAAAGAACTCTCGCCCACTTTCAACCAGGGCCGTCGAGTGAATGTGATCAACCAGCGGTTGACCTACCTGGTCCGCTGTGGGGAACCGGACGCGATCGATTCCCTGGTGCCCATGGCCTACGGCACCCTGGCCCTGGACCTGATGCTGGACGGCGTCTCGGGCCGCCTGGTCGCACTGCGCAACGGCTGCTATGACTCGGTGCCCATCGAAGAGATCTCGGGGCGCAGCAAGACGGTCAACGTGGCCCGGGACTACGACGGCGAGCGGTTGCGGCCCAAGTACGACACGTTCCAGAATCAGTCGCTGTTCCTGATGACCAGCGAAGCTTGAGCGGCCGGGGGGTGGGTCGCCCAGCCGGGATGGGGGAGAGAGGACCGCAGGCGGGGCAAAGCCACGGGGTCGGGAGTCTTTTTCGAAAACAACCGCCGCCCCAGGCGGGCCGACCATCGATCGAAAAAGACTCCCGACCCCTTGCGCGTCGCCAGCAGATGACGTGCTTCGCTCCCCCAAAAGTGCCCTCTCTTCCCCGACCGCAAAGGGGGTCAGCGGTTGCCCCTTTCCCCACACCCGCTCAGCCCGTCCGCTCCAGCAGCGACACCACCCGCTGGACCAGCAGGGCCGCATCGAACGGTTTGACGAAGGCGTCGTCGACCAGCGAGCGTTCCAGCGCAGACAGCTGGCGGTCTGCCGGCAGGAGGGCCACGATCACCACCCCGGCCAGTCTGCGGCGGCGGCGGAGGTTGCGGCAGATTTGCAGGGCATCGAACTGGCCCGTGGCAAAGTCGACGATCACACAGCGGGGCGTGTGCGTTTCCGCCTGGATCCCGGCCTCAAAACCGCTGGCGGCCGCGGCCAGCTGGAACCCCCCCCGGTCGCGGAACTGCTGGTCCAGCCGAGCGAAGACTTGGGTATCGCGGACCACCACCAGCACGTTGGTCTGAGCCGCTTCCTGCAGAATGTCCAGGGGAAGGTCATGGGCCTTGAGGAACTCCACCAGGCTTTCCCGCGGGATACGACGGTGCCGCGAACCGGGCACACGATAGCCTTTCAGTTGACCGGAGTCGAACCACTTGTTCACCGTGCTGGCGGCCACCTTGCAAATCTTGCCGACCTGGCCAGTCGTGTAGGTCTGGGGCATCAGTCCAGAAATCCTGTCAGTTCTGCGGTACGGTAGGGCTGCTGTAGCTTTTGCATCGCGCGAGCCTCGATCTGGCGGATACGTTCGCGGGTCACCTTGAAGACATAAGCCACTTCTTCCAGCGTGTAGTTCTGGCCGTCCCCCAATCCATAACGCAACTTGATAATCTCCCGCTCGCGCCAGCTGAGCGATTCCAGCAGCTTCATCACTCGGCCGCGCAACATCTGGTGCGTGGCCCCTTCTTCCGGGTCCTGCTGCTGATCGTGCGGGAGGAGGTCTGCAAATTTGTTGTCTTCCGACCGGCCGATGGGGGTTTCCAGGCTGAGCGGTGTGCGGCTGATCCGGACGATCTGTCGCACCTCGTCCAGGCCCATCTGCAGAACATGAGCCAGTTCCTCGGCTGTCGGCTGCCGCCCCAGCTGGTGTTGCAGCTGGTTGATCGTCTCGCGGACCCGAGCCACGTGGGGCATCATGTGGCAGGGGACGCGGATCGTGCGGGCCTGATCGGCGATCGCTCGTGTGATCGCCTGGCGGATCCACCAGGTGGCGTAGGTACAGAATTTGAAGCCGCGGCGGTATTCGAATTTGTCGACGGCCCGCATCAAGCCCGCGTTGCCTTCCTGGATGAGGTCCAGCAGGCCCACGCCGCGCTTGCGATACTTCTTGGCAATCGACACCACCAGCCGCAAATTCCCCTCGGACAACTGCTGCTTGGCCCGCGAGTACGCCCCGTGCAGCTGCAACAGCCGCTTGACCCGCCGCCGCAAGCGGACGGGGGATTCCTGAGTGGCGAAAATCAGGGCCGAGTACTCCCGCGCGACACCCTGCCACTTGGCGCGGGGCACGCCCCGCCGCTTCCTGTCGCGGATCTTCCGCTGCAAGCGACTGGCTCGCTCGGCCAACTCGATCAGCCGGTTCAACTCGGGCTCCAAATACTCCAGCCGCAATCCCAGCTCTTCAATCAAAACCACCACCCGTCGGCGGCGGCGACAGACGCGGAGCCAAGCCGCTTGCCGCCGCGAGATCGGTCGGCGACGATTGACCACCAGGGCAAAGTCCCGGCGATTGGCGTCCAGCAACGATTCCAGGGTTTTCAGGTTGTGGGGCAGCCGGCCCAAAATCTGGTGCTTTTCCAGCCGGTCGCTGACCGCCACCTGGACCGTCCGGTCAAAAGGCAATCGGCCCGCGGCCACCCGCTTCAACTGCCCCACCGCCATCCGCGCCACCAGGTCCGATTCCAACAGGCACCGCCGAAAACGCCGCCGGTTCGTCTCCACCCGCTCTGCCAAGGCCAGCTCCTCCGCCCGGCTCAACAACGGAATCTGCCCGATCTGGTTCAGGTACATCCGCACCGGGTCATCCGACCAGGACTCCCCCCCAGCCTTGCCACGTTGCGGCTCGCCCGCATCGTCCGCCTCCCACGCTGTCCCGTCCGCCAAGGGTCCCCCCGGGGCCCCGTGCCCGCGATCCATCCGCCGCTGGACTGGCTCGGGTCCGCCCAGACGCTCGCCGTCGCGCTCGGTGCCAAACACATTCATGTCCACAGTGGCCATCGTCTTTTTTCTCACCCGTCTGCTTCGCAGGCCCCCTACCGCCTGCTGGTAATCTGCTGTCCGCGGCCGACCCCCCAACCCGCTTTCGCCGCGCAAGCGGCCCGGGCGGACCACCGCGGACAACCTGGTTGCGGGACACCTGGTTCAGGAGAAGCGTCGGCGGGCCGGTACGGTGTCCGACCGTCTGGTCGGGACCAGGCGGGACCGTCGCACGCGTTGACCCGCCCTGCTCGTCCATGGAGCAACACCCCCCGCCCCCGCGGGGCCCTGCCCGGCCCCGGTTTGCCGGTCGCTTGACCAATTCTACGCAGGCCGACCGGGAGGGACCAGCAAAGGAAACGGGGGCGGAACGGCCGAGGAAACGCCCAGGAAAGCTGGTCAAAATGCAAAAACCCGCCGCCCCCCGCGCCCCGCTCCGCAGGACCCTAGGGGGCCCCCGCCCGCAGGTCGAAGACCAGGGCCGAAGGACCGCCGGCATGCCGACGATACCGCCGCTCCAGCAGCTCCGCCAACTCGGACTGCCGCTTCAGCTCGGCCAGGTCCGTGACCACAAAAAAGTCGGGTGACCACTGCTTTACCATCCGCCCTAACCGCTCCTCCACCGGCTCGGCCACCTGCCCCCGCAGCTGGCCGTAAGCCAGATCGGCGGACGTCGGCCAGGCGGCGGTGACCAGCCAGGCATGGTACTGCAAGGCGGAGCCGTAGTTGCGGTCCAGGCAGATCACCACCGAGCCCCTGCCGCAGACCTCCCCCAGCTGCTGGTAAAACCGGACCTGTTCGGCAAACTGCGGATGGCGGCGGGTGATCGGGAGGGCCGCGGCGGAAAAGTGCCACATCGCCACGATGGCGACCAGCCCACACACGGAGGTCTGCCACCGCGCCAGGCCACGGCAGGCCTCCCGCAGCGGCAAATCCAGCGGCGCGATCCCCACCGCCACAATCACAATCGCGATGGCGTGGTAGTAGCTGTGCGTCATCGTATGGTAGGTGAACGTGGCACAGAACAGCAGGTAGCTGGACAGGAGGATCAGGCCGACATAGCTGCCGCGTTGCGAGACCAGCAGCACGGCCCCGATGACCGCTGCGGCCAGCCAGTACCACCCGACAGCCGCCGCGATCTGGTTCCCCAAGCCCTGGTAAAAGTTGGCCTGCAGCAGCAGCTGAGGCAGGAATTTCTGACCCGGATGCCCGGCCAGGAAAAAGTAGGCATAGCCCAGCGACGGTAAGACCAGCAGACCGCCAAACAACAGCCACTGCGGTTCCCGCAGGGCGCGGCGGAGGCCTAGCTGTTGGAGCCGCAGGGTGGCGTAGGTCGCCGCGAGCGGGAAAAAAGCAAAGCCAGGTTTCACGGCGACGGTCAGGCCGCAGACCAGCCCCGCCACCGCGGTTTGGCCCCAACCGGCCCGCGGCGGCAGGCGGACCACCAGCCACCACAGGGCGACCACGAACCCAAACACCATCGCCGCCTCGGGTTGAAAGCTGCGGCTGAGGATGATGCCCAGGGGGGCCAAAAGGTAATAGGCCACGGCCACCAGACCGCTCTCCCGCCGGCCGGCGAGGCGGGAAGCGACCTGGTACAGCAAGGGGGCCCCACCCAGCCAACAGGCCGTCGCCAGGAGGTAGGCCAGATAAGGTCGCTCGCCCCCCGTCACCACGTAACCTACAGCCACCAGCAGTTCCGTCAGAGGAGGTTCGTAGATCACCTTGGTCTGGCGACTTAACCACAGCTTTTCGGCGGGGCCCAGCTGGTCGGCGACCATCTCCAGCCAAAAGATCCTCGCCAGAAGAGCTCCGTCATATTGCCGCGTCTGGTGAAAACCGCTGGGAAACTCGGCGATCCCGTACAACCGCCAACCGCAGCCCAGCACGATCACTGTGGCCAACAGGAGGGTGGCCCAACGGCCCGCAGTCGGTAAAGTTTTTTCGGCTGGATCAGCTGACTGGGACATGGTCGTCTTTCTGCACCCTTTCCGATCCCGGTCGGGGTGGACGCCAGTGTATCGGCTGGAGGTGTAGCTCGAAAGTGTTGAGCGGCCGCGGTAGACTGGTCGGCGGGGAGGCGGGTTGGATCATTTGGGATCGCGGCCGGGCAATGTCGCTGGGGGGTGCCTGCCCGGCCTGTCGCCAACCCCCTGCCGTTCCCTCACCCTGGACCGCGTCATGACGTTGCTGTATCAGGATCCGATTTTTCTGGAACATGATACGGGCTCGCATCCGGAATGTGCCCAACGTCTGCGGGCCGTGTCCGATCACCTGGCGGCGACCGGCTTGGACCAGCGTTGTGGTTGCCCCGCCTGGGAGCCGGTCACCAGTAAATGGTTGGCTGAGGTCCATCGTCCGGAATATACAGCCCAGCTGGAACGGTTCGCGCGGGACGGGGGTGGAAGGATCGAGGTCGACACGGTGATGTCGGCCCGTTCTTACGAGGTCGCTTGCCGGGCGGCCGGAGCGGTGTGCGACGCGGTCCAGCGGGTTGTCGGCGGCGAAGATCGCACGGCGCTCTGCCTGGTGCGTCCGCCGGGACATCATGCGCGGAGCGGAGCGGCGATGGGTTTTTGCCTGCTGAATAACATCGCCCTGGCAGCTCGAGTGGCCACCACCGAGCTGGAGGTGCAGCGGGTGTTGATTGTCGATTGGGACGTGCACCACGGCAACGGGACGCAGGAGACGTTTTGGAGCGACCCGCAGGTCGGGTTCTTTTCCATTCACCGCTGGCCGTTTTATCCGGGCACGGGGGATCGGACAGAGACCGGGGAGGGCCCGGGGTTGGGGACCACCTGCAATCTGCCAGTCGCCTTCGGAACCCCGCGGCGGGAATATCTTGATCTGTTTACCGGCGAACTGGAACGTTTTGCCGATCGCATTCGTCCGCAGTTGGTGTTGGTCAGCGCCGGTTTCGACAGCCACTGCCGCGACCCCATCGGGTCGCTGGGCCTGGAAGTGGAAGACTTTGCCCAGCTGACGGACGTCACCCGCCGGATTGCCGAGCAACATGCGGCCGGGCGGCTGGTCAGTGTGCTGGAGGGGGGTTACGACCCGGCGGTGCTGGCCGAGTGCGTGGCGACCCACCTGGAACGGCTGCTGGCCTGATTCCCCCCTGCCCTCC
Source organism: uncultured Planctomycetaceae bacterium (assembly GCA_964347545.1). Classification (GTDB taxonomy): domain Bacteria; phylum Planctomycetota; class Planctomycetia; order Pirellulales; family UBA7805; genus CS4-C045. The sequence continues at coordinate 12,607 of CAYFZZ010000158.1, forward strand.
CGCTCCGCCCCCACCCTGCAGGGCCCCTCACGCCATCCGTCGGCCCAATTTTGGGCTTTTTGGCCCAAATTTTTCATGGTGCACCTCTGGACACCATGACGATACAGGCGTATAGTACAGACGTAGGGTGACCTCCAACCCCCCAATCACGCCCCGCGGGGGCGGGGTTTTTTCCAATGCCCCACCCAGGGCGTTGGCCTGATTGGGGCACGCAAATTGGATCATCCCAACGGGATGCCAGCCATTAGCCGGTGGTAAGCGCAGCGCCACCTCCGGATGCCAAGCACTGGGTACGGAGAACCGAATACGGAGAACCAAATACGGAGGCCACCACCCGCATCCCGGAGGGATGCCAGCTATTAGCCGGAGGTAAGCGAAGCGCCACCTCCGGACGTGCGCTCCCCCAAAAGCATCCCGGAGGGATGCCAGCCATTAGCCGGAGGTAAGCGCAGCGCCACCTCCGGATGCCGAGCACCGGATGCCGAGCACCGGATGCCGAGCACCGGATGCCGAGCACCGAATACGGAGAACCGAATACGGAGAACCAAATACGGAGAA
>CAYFZZ010000159.1:0-37087 GCA_964347545.1 uncultured Planctomycetaceae bacterium
GCCAATGCGGTCGCGGCGGGCAAACGGCCGTTGTCCAGCATGAGCCCCACGATCGTGCTGAAAGACAACCGGCCGGTGATGACCCTGGGCGCGGCGGGCGGGCCGCGGATCATCTCGCAGGTGGTCCTGACGCTGGTCCGCTGTGTGGACTGCGGGATGAGCCTGCCGGAGGCGGTCGCTGCCCCGCGGGTGCACCACCAATGGTCCCCCGACCGGCTGTACATCGAAGCGACGCTGGACGCCGCGGTGGTCAAAGCGTTAAAGGCCCGAGGTCACCAGGTGGCGCTGATGCCGTACGCCGGTGTGACGCAGGCGATTGGGATTGCTGCCGATGGCCAAAATCTGATCGGCGTCCACGACCCCCGGGTCCCCGGCAAGGCGGCCGGGTATTGAGCGGCGTCTCTTCGCGGGACCGCATGACGCTAGTCGCGGGAGCGCATGACGAAGTAGAGCAGCGTCATGATGGCTTGCAGGGTGGCGGCGACGTAGGTCAGCGCCGCGGCGTTGAGGACCTTTTCGATGTAGTACATTTCGTTCTGGGGCACGATGCCCAGTTCGACCAGCTGGGCCTTGGCCCGGGCACTGGCGTTGAATTCCACTGGCAGGTTGACCAGCTGAAAGAAGACGACGCCGCTGAAGACGACGATGCCCAGCAGCAGGAGGGGCTGCCATTGAAACATCAGCCCCAAGATGCACATCCAAATTCCAGCATTACTGCCGAAATTGGCCACCGGCACCACGGCGTTGCGGACTACCAGGGGCGCGTAGTTGTGGCTGTCCTGGAGGGCGTGGCCGGCTTCGTGAGCGGCGATGCCGACGGCGGCCAGGCTGTTGCTGCGGTAGACTTCGGGGCTGAGCCGCAGCACTTTGTCGCGCGGGTCGTAATGGTCGCTCAGATGACCCGACACCTGTTCGATGCCTACCTCTTCCAGGCCGGCCGAATCGAGGATTTGCCGAGCGGCCACGGCGCCGCTGAAGGGGGCCCCGATCTGTTGAGCCTGGGCGTAGGTGCTGCGAATGCGAAACTGGGCCCACAGCCCCAACAGGAGGGCTGGGCCGACAAACAGAAAATACATCGGGTCAAAAATCATCGCGAACTCACGACTCCCAGGAAAAATCGAAACCGAGGGAAGGGACAGTCTTTATTATTGTACGAGCCTGGGCAAGGGGCGGTTTGGCCCCGGCGGTGCCGATTTGCTGGCACGCCGCCCCGCGGCTTGTTATTCTGCATATTCTGCCACAAAAATCCCCTTTGTGGAAATACCAAGGGCCCGCCCGCCGTGTTTCCCCACACCCAGGATCCCGCCCGCCGTGTCCCCCCCCAGGCCTCCCCTCCCCCGTGGGCGTGCCCCCGCCGTGCTGGTCGCGGTGGCCCTCTCCAGCATGCTGCTGGCCGGCTGCCGCGACCGGCCGCAGCCCGACGCCCCCCTGCCGCTGCCGGCGGCGTCCCACCCGCTGCCCGACGATGCGCGGCTGCGAGCGATGATCGACGAGGTCCTGCACCACACCTACACCCAGCGGCATCTGGACGTCCACCGCCATGGGGCCTGGCAGATCCTGCACGGGGCCCTCCCCTTCGGCATGCGGTACCAGGTGTATGACGGCCCGCGGCGGGTGGGGGCCATGCAGTGGGTGCTGGACGGCAAGCCGATGAACGGCTGGCTGCTGGAACACGGTACGCCCCATCTCCAGGGGGGCCGCCGCGGGTTGATCATCGTCATGGAACCGGGCACCAAGAAAGGACAGGGGCACGACGATCAGTGGCTGGCCATCATGGCTCAGTGCAAACTGCCGATCGACCAGCCAATCAAGTTTCAGGGCCAGACCTACCAGTTGCGCGACGTGGTCCAGCAGGTGATGTGGGACGCGCCGCGGAACGAGGAGTGGAGCTGGACGTTGATTGCCCTCTCCCACTACCTGGCCGACATCAACGCCGCCTGGGACGCGTCGGACGGCCAGCTGTGGACGGTCGAGAAGATCATGCAATTGGAGGCGGACGAGGAGCTGAGCGCCAGCGCTTGCGGCGGCACGCACCGCTTGATCGGCATGACCATGGCCCTCCACCAGTACCGCCGGCACCACGACCAGCTGGCGGGGGGCTGGCTGGCGGCGGAGGCGAAGATCGGCCGAGCGATCGAGATGGCGCGGGCCTTCCAGCAGGAGGATGGGACGTTTTCCACCGAATACTTTGCCGGGGCGCGGACCGTCCCCGGGCTGGCCCTGCGGCTGGATACCACGGGGCACACGCTGGAGTTTCTGGCTCTGGCCCTGGAGGAGGACCAGTTAGCCGAGCCGTGGGTGGTCCGAGCGGTGGTGGCGTTGTGCCAGCTGTTCCAGCGGTTGCAGGATGTGGACTTGGACTGCGGCCCGCTGTACCACGCCACGCACGGCTTGCTGGAATACCGGGAACGCCGCTTTGGGCCCTGGCCCTACCCGGATGCCGACGCGTCGGCTGATTGAGCTGGGGAAGGGCTGCTCGGTGGGGGACGACTCACGGGGGGGGCGGGGCCGCCGCTGGCGGCAGCGGAGGCCGTTCGCTGGCCGGCGGGGGGCCGTTATTCCAATTTGAAGTCCAGCGTCTGTTCGCCGTCCGAATCGTCTAACCCAAAGTCAGGCAAATCTTCGGGGGCTGGCTCGTCGGTTGCTGGAGCAGCCTCGCTGGCCGGCTCGTCCGCGGTCTCGGCGCCCTTGGCTTCCTTCCCTTTTTTCTTCGAACCCTTCTTCGCCTCTTTGGCGGCGGCCTTGGCTTTTTTCTGCTCCTGCTTTTCCGCCTTCCGCCGAGCCCTGGCCTCCTCCTTCGCCTGACGCAGCTCGTCCTTGGAAAGCTTGCGGTCCGGCTCGAGCTCTTTCTCCACCGGCTCCTCCTCTTCCGCCTCCGCCTCTTCCTCGGGACCCGCCATCCGGTCCCGGACGGCTGCCACCACGATCATCACCGCGCAGATGCCCATCAGGGCGAAGAAGAAGGTGGGTGCCGAGAAGAACTGCCAGGACGTCGCCAGGGCGGCGTGGGGCGAGGCCAGCAACCAGGACAAGCAGGGCATGGGTCGATGTCACCGGGTGGAAAATCGTACCGCGCCACCTCGCGCCGCGCGGCGTGAGTTCCATTTTAACATGGGCATTTGGCGGGTGTGAGCATGGGGGGGTCGTGATTTGTTGCCAAGGGTCAGCCGCCAGCGGTATAATCAGGCCCGGTAACGACTTCCTGGGCTCGGGACCGCCGGTCTCGCCGGGTCGAGCACCCTGAGGAGAATCTGATGTCGATCCGCCCTCTCCTGGCCAGCTTGACCGCCGCCGCCCTGGGAGCGGCCCCCGCGGTCGCTCAACAGGTCAGCAGTGGGTTGTCGCAGACCCAGGTGGGGCATCGTTTTACCGAGCATTTCGGGGTCGGCTTCCATCTCGGTTCCCCGCCTGGCGACTTGCCCGAAGGCAATCGCGGTGGCAGCCACATCGCGGGCTGGTTTCTGCATCACGACTTGGGCGGCCTTCCAGCCGCCGTCGGCGGTTTTGCCACAGGGGCCGGGACCCAGGGTGGGATTGCCCTGCAGGGGAACGGCTGGGGCGGGCAGCTGACGTACGCCCTGGGACAATCCAGCCAGAGAAGTCTCAGCTCGACCAGCGCCGCGGTGACGACGCTCAACGGTCGGCCCGGCATGATCGCGGACCAGGTCCAGGTGCCCCTGGTGCTGGGCGTGGTACCGGTAGTCCAGGGACGGGCGGGGTCGCCCCCCTGGGTCGTCTCGCTCGTCCCCCCCAAGGTAGAACCGCACGCGACGGGCAGTCCGGTGGCGGCAGGTAATCACCGCATGCAGGCCAGCGGCGACGGTCTGGCGCAGGGCGCGAACCGGCAGGCCGCCGGGCCAGCGGCAAAGACTCCTTTCGCTCGGCAGCTGGCAGACGCTCGGCACAGCTCGGCCGGCCAGCCGGCGTTGAGCGTCCAGGAGATTCGCCGGCAACAGGCGGCGGCGGCAGCGGCGGTGGAGGCCCTGGGGGGGGCCGACTTCGCCCGGGGCCGCGAGGCGGAAGCGCAACACAAATTCGGCGCGGCCAAGGTGTATTATCGGATGGCGGCCCGCCGGGCGACGGGGGAACTGAAACAGCAGGCCCTCGAGCGCCTGCGGTTGCTTGGGGAAAGGGATCGGTAACACCCATGACCGAACGTGAACGCTGGATCGTGTATCCCCTCCTCCTGTTGGGATTGGGGGCTTCGCTGAAAGACAAGCTGGTCTCGCCCTCGGTGCTGAAAGCAGAAAAAATCGAATGCAACAGCCTTCAGTGCCGCCAGCAGCTGGCCGCGGGGCAGGTCGCTGCGGGACAGATGGTGGTGGTCGATCCCCAGCGGCAACCCAAGATTCTGCTCCGCGCCATCCCGGCTCGCCAGGGAAACACCGTGCTGAAAGGCAAGACGCAGGGGCAGATCAGTCTGTTCGACGAATCGAACCAGTTGATGTGCGCGGTGGGGCAGCCGATTGTCTGCACGCAACTGGTGGCGGTCGGTCCGGTGGAAATTGCGGGCGGCTGGTTGCGGCTGTACGATCGCGCCGGCAAGCTCAAGGCGCAGTTGCGTTCGGCTGAGCCGGGTCAGCTGGGAGCTGACCAAGCCGCCGAACCACAGTCGGGGGGGGTGACCAGCGGCCGGTTCGAACTGTACGGGGCGGACCCGACCAGTATTGTCACCATGGGGGCCCTGGAACAAGGTGGGTTTGTCACGGTGTCCCGCAACGAGCAGCCCGCGCATGTGCTGCTGAACCACAACGCCTTCGGCTCGGGCCTGTTCGCCGTCGATGCCGCAGGCCTTGTCCGCCCCCTGGCGGTCGTTCCGCCGCCAGGCGGTCCGTCGGACCCGGCGGGCGATTCCGAGCGGGGCGAGGCCGAGGAGGGAGAGGCCGGGTCGGGCGACTAAGCTAGTAAGGCCGACGGCAAACCGTCGCGCCAGAGTGAACCGCAGAATGTCGAAGGAGTGTTTTCCCGCTACGATCGCGACAGGGACAGCGGTTCGCCTACCCGGCACCGTCACCCGCCGCAAGAACTTCTGCGTTGGACATTCGGCATTCGATATTCTGCGGTTCCTCTGGTGGCGATCGGCAAACGCCGGGACGGCGAGGGTGTGACGGGCAGATAACCGCCAAATTCCCGAAAGCGCCCTAAAAATCAATCGTGACAAAGCAGTCGCTAGTAAGGCCGGCGGCGGACGCGGGCCTGGGCCCGCAACGGCAGCCCCTGCAGCCGCAGGAACCCTTCGGCGTCGTCCTGGTTGTAGCCGCCTCCCCCTTCCATGCTGGCCACCTCCTGGTCGTAGAGGCTGTGGGGGCTGAGCCGTCCGTCCAGGAGGATGTTCCCCTTGTAGAGGTTCAGGCGGACCTCGCCGCTGACCGGCTGCTGGGCCTCGCGGATGAAGGCCAGCAGAGCGTCCATTTTGGGGCAGTACCAGAAGCCGTAATACACCATCTCGGCCACCTCGGGCGCGAGGCGGTCGCGGAGGTGCACCAGGTCGCGGTCCAGGGTCAGCTGTTCGATGGCCAGGTGAGCGTCGTAGAGCACGGTCATGCCGGGTGCCTCGTAGACCCCGCGGCTTTTCATCCCCACAAAGCGGTTTTCTACCAGGTCAATCCGGCCGATACCGTTGCGGCCCCCCAGCTGGTTCAATTGCGTCACGATTTCCAGGGGCGAGCAGGGTTGGTTGTTGAGGGCCACGGGGACGCCGGACGTGAACTGGATCTTGACCTTTTCCACCGCGTCGGGCGCGTCCTGGGGGGCGACCGTCATGCCGAACTCGATCAGGTCCAGCCCGTTGACCGCGGGGTCTTCCAGGCGGCCCGCCTCGTAGCTGATGTGCAGACAATTTTCGTCGCTGCTGTACGGCTGGCTGCTGGAGGCTTTGACGGGAATCCCTTTGCCGCTGCAATAGTCGATCATTTCCCGCCGCCCGGGGAACTGCTGGCGGAATCGCGGGATCCGCCAGGGAGCGATGACCGCCACGTCGGGCTCGAGGGCGTCGGCGGCCAGCTGGAAACGGCACTGGTCATTCCCCTTGCCGGTCGCTCCGTGCGCGAAGGCCTCGGCCCCCACCTCGCGAGCCACTTGCAGGCAGGCCTTGGTGATCAGGGGTCGAGCGATGGAGGTGCCCAACAGGTAGCTGCCCTCGTATTTGGCTCGCCACTGCAGCACGGGAAAAGCGAAATCGCGGCACAACTCCTCGCGGACATCCACCGCGCGGGCCGATGCCGCGTTGCAGGAGCGGGCTTTGTCTAAAATCGCCTCCTGGTCTTCACAGGGCTGACCCAAATCGACGTAGACGCAATGCACGTCGTAGCCCTCGTCGATCAGCCAGCCGAGGATGACCGACGTATCCAGTCCGCCGGAATAAGCGAGCACGCAGCTTGGCATGAAACCCGGGGCCTCCTCGCAAAAAGGTCAGCAGGACGCGTAATCCGGAATTGTGACCGCCCGCTGGCGGGCTTACAAGTCGGTGGGCCGCTGCCCCATCCCGGCCCGGTCGGCGGTGGGGCGGTACGCGGTGCCGGGTGGTCGTTCCGCCGCTCGGCGATTCTGCCCTCGCGGCCAGGGGTGGGTGCCGAAGGGGTGGTTTACCCCGCAAAAGAAAGCGGCTGTGTCCCCTTCCGACTTGTCGCGTGCCAGGCCAGTTGCGACAATGTAGAGGTTGGTCATCCCAGCGAATCGCAGGGCCCGTGTCGATGTCGCCGCTAAATCCTGTGGACGTTTCCGTCGCCCCCCGCCGAGGCCCGGCGTGGCAGTTTCGCCTCCGGACGCTGATGGGCGTCATGGCAGGGTGTTCTGCGGTGCTGGCGACCATGGTTTATTTGGGGCCCTACTGGTCGCTGGCGATCTCCTTGGTGGGCATCATGGTCGGCGCCCACGTGGCGGGGAACGTGCTGGGGACGTCTTTGCGAGCTGGTTCGACGGGGCGGCCTGTTCACGGGGGTCAGCCACCGTCGCCGGCGGTGACCTCTGCCGCCAAGCCCCGCCTGCAAGACCGCTCGCGGCTGGACCGACTGGCCGCCGTCTGCACGCTGGCCGGCGCCGCCGGGGGGGTCCTGGTGGGCCGCCTCCTGTTTGCGGCGGTCGACCAGGGGCAGCTGACCCTGGCCGACTGGCTGCTGGGGCTGGCCTCCTTCGCCGTGATCGCCGGCTGGTTGGGCTTGATGGCCAGCAGTTTTGTCCGCATCGGCTGCCTGCCAGTTGTGGCCTGCTACTTTCAGCGGGTACCCCGCGAGCCCGATCTCGGGCCGGGGACAGAAAGTGGCGGGGCCGGGCCTCCGGCAGGGCGGCGGGATGGTCCCCGCCCGTGACCTGTCGCGGCCGGCCAGGCCGTGACAGGGGCCGAGGGACCGCTCGCGGGGCCCCAGGCCGCTCACAGATATTCGCGCCAACCCCGCTCGGCGATCCCCTGGACCAGCTGGCGGATCGCTTCCTCGTCGTGCTTGTTGGCGACCAGGGTTGCGTCGGGCGTGTGGACCACGATCAGGTCGGAGATGCCCAGGGTGGCGATGAGGTGATCCGGTTCTGAGCGAATGATGCAGCCCGTGGTCTGGTGGCCCAGGTGTTTGGCCTGAATCACGTTGCCCTGCGGGTCCTCCGGCAAGAGCCGCGTGAGGGACTGCCAGCTGCCCAGGTCGTCCCAATCAAAGGGGGCTTCGATGACGACCACCTCGCGGGCGTGTTCCATCACGGCGTAGTCGATAGAGCGGCCTTGGATGGCCGCAAACTCCCGGGCGAAGATCTGGGCAAAGTCCGCTTGGCCGCGGGCGGCGGTGATTTTTTCCAGCTGGAGAGTCATGGCCGGCTCGCGGCGGGCCAGTTCGTCCAGGATCGTGGCCGCTTTCCACACGAAGATGCCCGAATTCCAGTAGAAATCGCCGGCCGCCAGGTACTGACGAGCCACGTCGGCGGCGGGTTTCTCGCGAAACTGAGCGACGTGGTAAGCTGGGGCCACCGCGGCGGGGACCTCCAGCGGAGCGCCCCGTTGGATGTATCCAAAGATTTCGGCCGGGTAGCTGGGCCGAATCCCAAAGGTCACGATCCGCCCCGGATGCTGCTCGACCAGCTCGCTGGCCTGCTGCACCGCCTGGCGAAACATTTCCTCCTCCCGGATGACGTGGTCGGCGGGCATGACGACCATCGTGGCGTCGGCGTCCCTGTGGCGGAACAGCATCGCGGCCAGCCCGATGCAGGGGGCCGTGTCCCGCTTGCAAGGTTCGCCCACGATCGCCCCAGCAGGTAACTCCGGCAGCTGCTCGGCAATCCGCTCGACCAACCGCTCGTTGGTCATCACCAACCGCCGCGGGGGCGGAACGAGCTCCCCCAGCCGGTCGGCGGTGGCCCGCAACATGCTGGTCTGGCCGACCAGCGTCAACAACTGTTTCGGCAAATCCGCTCGGCTGGCCGGCCAGAAACGCGTGCCGGACCCGCCGGCCATGATCAGGGCGTGCAGCATGGGGAGGGGCTAGGGGCTAGGGGTGAGGGGCTAGGGGTGAGGGGCTAGGGGTGAGGGGCTAGGGGTGGCGTATCCATGAGTTACCGAAGTTCACGAGATCGGGAATCCGAAATCCGAAGCACGAAACTCGAAACAAATCACAAATCTGAATGTTCAATCTCAAAAATCCCGCTGGTTTGAATCTTTTTGACACTCGTGCTTTGAATTTATTTCGGATTTCGGATTTCGTGCTTAGGATTTGAATGAAAAAACTCGGCAACTTATTCCTGCGCAGGCCCTGAGGGTTGGTCGTGGAAGTAGGTGTCCTGGGTGATGACCGAACCTGGTGGGATCTTGGTGGCCAGCTGTTGGGGGTCGCTGGCGAAGAGGGGGCTGATCTCGACCCGCACCTGGTCGTCTACCGTGGCGCCGGCTTCGCGGAGCCAGCGGCGGTGGAGGGCCATCATCATTTGTTGAGCGATCTCGGCGGTGTCGGTTTCCGCTCGGGGGGCATTCTTGACCGGGGCGAAGGCCTCGGCTGGATCGACCTCGATGCAGATCGATCGGCGAGCCAGGGGCAGGAGGTCGAAGATGAAGCGTTCGAATTTAATCGCATTCGGCTCGGCCGGTTGCACCCGCTGGCCCTGGCCGTCCAAGTGGGAGACCTTTTTGCAGGCGCGGTGAAAGGGCAAGGAGGCGCGATCCTCTGCCACCCGGCGAAGGAAGGGCAGGTCGAAGGCATGCACGGCGATGCTGCCCGCCCAGAGGACCAGCGACCCGTCGTCGTTCCGCCGCTCAGCTGCCTCCAGGGGCAGGTCGCTGTACTCGATCACCCGGCTGACGCCGTCGACTTGCACCACGTTGCCCACCTTTTCCAGCGGATCGCGCTTGGCCACGACCTGCAACGAGTACTCGCTGTTCGCCAGCACGTGACTGCCCAGGAACTCGGGCTCACAAACCGTGGCCAGGGGGTTATCGACCTGGAAATAAAACAGGTGCTTCAGACCCCGCCGGTGCATTTCGTCCAGGGTGCCGCTGCGCTGAAGGGCGGCCAGCATCCCTCCGTGGCCGTCCGGGCTGGTGCACAGCGTGCCGCGGTCGGCCAGCAACAAATGGCCGGTTTGGGCATCGACGGCGGGCATCGTCCCCTGGCAGAAGACGATCAGGTCTTGCCGGTCGAGCCCGTAGCGCTGTTGGCGGTCGAAGAACTCGCGGGTGGCCTCGTCCGTGGCGGGGCTGGTCATGACGTACAGGGGAATCGGGGCCCCGTACCGGGCCGCCGTCGCCCGGATCTGCTCGATAAAAATCTGAAACAGCGTCGCGCCCGAGAGGGGGCCGACAGGGTACATCCCCTTGGGATGGGGGAAGCCCAGCCGAGTACCCTGGCCGCCGGCGACCAGGATGGCCGCCACATGGCCCGCCCGCAGTTCGGCCTGGCCGCACTCCCGCGCTTCGGCGACCGAGAACGGCCGCTGATCCCCGCTCAGCCTGATCGCCGGCGGCGGCGCGGCCCGCAGGGCCACGGGCCCCAGGTCCTCCACCTCACCACCCGCTCGATATAACTGCTCGATCAGCTCCAGATCCAACGATGCAATCTGGTCGGCCAGGTGCTGGCGGCCAGCCGCGTCCAACGTGTCCCAGAAATCCAGCACATGCTGCTGGTCATGCGGCGTCAAGATGGCTTGTAATTTATCTTTCACAACAGCCGGGGCCCACGCAGCGGGCCGCCTCTACCATCCTCGTACGAACCGGACCGCGATGTAACACAGCAGCGGAAACAATACGAACACGGTCGCATAGGTAAAGAGCGTGGTCCACTTGTGACGGGGCCAACGAGCCATAAAACCGGGGCGCGGGTTTTTAAAAACGTGTCGCGGTGCCAACCGGCCGCATTATACCGGCAGGCCCGCAGGCCCTCCACCACGCTCTTACGCCCCCCCGCCCTCGTTCACGCCCTCACCCTCCGCACCTGCCCGTTCCTGTTCGACCGCCGTGAAACCGATCGTGGCGGTCACCGGCTGGTCGCTGGCTCGAGCCAGCCGAAGCTCAACCCGCGCGCCGTAAGGGAGGACTTGAGCGGCTTTGATCTGCAACGGGGGCCCGTCCAGTTGCTGCAGATCCACGGTGGGCGTGGTCAAGAAGGGTGGGCAGAAGGCGAGGTGGAGGTTTTCGGTTCGTTGCTGAGCGTGGAAGTGGGCGCGGACCCAGCCGAAACAGGAGTCACGCTGGTCCTGGGTCAACGCGCGTTGCACCTGCTGGGAGATTTCGTGCGGCGACACGCGGGGGGAGTAGGCAGGCTGCGTGGTGGTTTCTGCGAGCGGAGGTGGGTCGGCCAACTTCGCCAACGGTGCCTTGCGCCGCGGGAGGGGCAGCGGGGGGCTGAGCAGCCCGCGCAGCCCCAGGGACTCGCCGGTGAGGATGGCCAGCCACAGGCCCAGCAGGCCCTGGGGGGGGCTGGCCGGCAGACTGACGGCGGCGGCGAGGGCCAGCGTGGCCAGGGTGGTGATCCCGCTGGCCGCCAGGATCAAGCGGCGTGGCCAGCGGTGCCGGGGGTCGGATCCTGCCCGCATCAGCTGCCTCCGCAGGAGGACCCCCGTGCCGGCCAGCAGCAGCCCGGTAGCCAACAGCGAGGTCGTGTCCAACGGCTGCTGCAGACCCCCGGCGGCGCGGCGGGCGACTAGCAGCGAGGCGGCAATCGTAAGGCTGACGATGACGGCGACCAGCAAGGGTCGCGCCAGGTGCCGCGGCCAGACCGGGGCCGTGGGACCGAGAGTTGTTCGGAAGAGGGCGTCCATGCCAAACGTCCCCGCAAGGTGGGTGAAAAATGGCGAGCCGATACTTTTTTTGGTGACGGCGGGGGTGCGGTTTATCGGCGGAACCGGGTGGTCCCGCCGTCGGCCAGCCAAACCCCACCGCCGGGGTCGGCCCTCCGGGGCGGCAACCGCCGCTCAGCTGGCCGCCGTGGCCGCGCCGGCCGCCTCCGCCAGCTCGGCCGCCCGATGCGTGCTCTCCCAGGTAAACTCGGGCTCGCTGCGGCCAAAGTGACCGCCAGCGGCCGTCAGCTGGTAGATGGGCCGCCGCAGGTCCAGGTATTCGATAATCCCCCGCGGCGTGAGATCGAATTTTTCGCGGATCAACTGGCAGATCCGCGCGTCCTCGATGCGGCCCGTCCCGTGGGTATCCACGTGGACGCTGACTGGCGTGGAAACGCCGATGGCGTAAGCCAACTGGACTTCGCAGCGGTCCGCCAGGCTGGCCGCCACGATGTTCTTGGCCACGTGTCGTGCCATGTAGGCGGCGCTGCGGTCGACCTTGGTCGGGTCTTTACCGCTGAACGCCCCCCCACCGTGTCGCCCCCAACCCCCGTAAGTGTCCACGATGATCTTGCGGCCGGTCAGTCCACAGTCGCCATGGGGTCCACCGATCACGAAACGGCCCGTGGGATTGATCCAGTACTTGATGTTGCCATTCAGGAGATGGTCCGGCACCGAGGGCTTGACCACCTGCTCGACCACGAAGTCGTGAATCTCATTGGACGAGACCTCGGGGGCATGTTGAGTCGAGATGACCACCGTATCGACACGCAGGGGCTGTTCCCCGTCGTACTCGATGGTGACCTGGCTCTTGCTGTCCGGCCGCAGCCAGTCAACTTCGCGGTTTTGACGAGCTTCGGTGAGGCGTTTCAGCATGCGGTGCGCCAGAGCGATGGGCATGGGCATCAGTTCGGGGGTGTCGTTGCAGGCAAAGCCAAACATCAGGCCCTGGTCCCCTGCCCCCACATCCTTGCCCGCCTTGGTATCCTCGTTGACCCCCATGGCAATATCGGGGCTCTGCTTGTCAATCGCCACCAACACGGCGCAGGTGTCTGCGTTGATTCCCCAGGAATCGTTGGTATAGCCGACGTCGCGGATGACCCCCCGCACGACCTCGGGATAATCGATGGTCGCCTTGGTCGTGATCTCGCCGGCGATGGTCGCCATCCCGGTGGTGACCATCGTTTCGCAGGCGACGCGGCTGAAGGGATCCTGAGCCAGGAGGGCGTCCAGAATCCCGTCGGAAATTTGGTCGGCCAGCTTGTCCGGATGTCCCATGCTGACCGATTCGCTGGTGAATAGATACTTGTCCGATGCCACGACCAGATCTCCTCGAGGGGGCTGCGGGTGGGAAGGCGAATAACACCAAAGATCGAGCGCGCCGGGGCGCGTGATTTTACGAATTTTGGATTATAACCAGCGGTGGAGACCGGGGACAACTGCACCGCGGCGGTGGGGGTGGCCGTGGAGGGTCGCGGTCGGCCGGGGGTGTCTTGCTGAGCACCCTCCCCGCGGACTCGACAATACCCCCCCCGCACCGTATGCTCAGCGAGAACGCCCCGCGCGGCCCCTTTCGCTGCCGCGATGGGGGCAGATCGAGCGGGCCCGGCGGGGCGCGGGCCTGGTGTTTGCAGACGAAGCCCAACTGTGATGACCCGATTGACAAGCGTGCCTGATCAGGCTGGCCGTTTCGGCCAGTTCGGGGGGCGTTATGTGCCCGAGACGCTGACGGCGGCCCTGGAACAGCTGTTGGCGGAATACGAACAAGCCACACAGGATCCAGAGTTTAACCAGCAGCTGGCGACGTTGTTGCGGGATTTTGTGGGCCGCCCGTCGCCGCTTTATTTTGCCGAGCGGCTGACGCGACAGTGTGGCGGGGCGCGGATCTATCTGAAGCGGGAAGATCTGGATCACACCGGGGCTCACAAAATCAACAACACCCTGGGTCAGGCCCTCCTGACCCTGCGGATGGGCAAGACGCGGGTAATTGCCGAAACGGGCGCGGGCCAGCACGGAGTGGCCACGGCCACGGCCTGCGCTCGGTTTGGTCTCCCCTGCGTGGTCTACATGGGAGCCGAGGATGTGCGGCGGCAGGCCCCCAACGTGTTCAACATGAAACTGCTGGGCGCCGAGGTCCGCCCGGTCGAAAGCGGTTCGCGGACGCTGCGGGATGCCATCAACGAAGCCATGCGCGACTGGATGGCATCGGTGGACACAACGCATTACATCATCGGTTCGGTGGTCGGGCCCCACCCGTTTCCCATGATCGTGCGGGATTTTCAATCGGTCATTGGCCGCGAAACCCTGCAACAATCTCAGGCCCAACTGGGACGGCTGCCCGACGTGGTCGTGGCTTGCGTGGGGGGCGGCAGTAACGCGGCCGGGATCTTCTATCCGCTGGTCGATCAGGAGACGATCGAACTGGTGGGGGTCGAGGCAGGAGGCCGCTCGGCCACCGCCGGCGACCACGCGGCGCCGCTCAGCCACGGTCAGCCGGGGGTCCTGCACGGCAGTTACAGCTACGTCATGCAGGACGAAGACGGACAGACCAGCGACGTGCACTCGATTTCCGCGGGATTGGACTATCCCGGAGTGGGTCCCGAACACAGTTATTGGAAGGAGACAGGTCGAGTCCGGTATGTCCAGTGTGGTGACGCGGACGCCTTGCGAGCGTTTGACACGTTGGCAAAAAGCGAGGGGATCCTCTGCGCCATTGAAACCTGCCACGCTGTGCACCAGGCCATGCAGATCGCCAGCCAGCGGGGCCCTGAGGAAATGGTGGTCGTCTGCCTCTCGGGCCGCGGCGACAAGGACACCGCCGAAGTGGCCCGGCTGCGGGGAGAGGAGTAAGCCGGCACTCCCGGCTGCCGACCCGCCACTCACCACTGACCACTCACCACTGACCACTACCCCCCATGTCCGCCATCGACCACTTGTTTCGCCAGTTGCGTGCTGAGGGGCGGAAGGCCTTGATTCCTTTTGTGACGGCGGGCGATCCCGATCTGGAGTTGACGGCGGCGGTGTTGTCCGAGCTGGTGGGGCGGGGGAGTCACTTGTGCGAGGTGGGGATCCCCTACAGCGATCCGATTGCCGACGGGCCGGTGATCCAGGCCTCCTACACGCGGGCCCTGGCCGGGGGGGTGAAGTTGGCCGCGATTTTGGAGATGCTCAGCGGGGTGACGGCCCAGCTGGCGGCCCCGGTGGTCACGATGGTCAGTTACGCGATCGTCCACCGGCACGGACCTCAGGCCTACGTCCGGGACGCTCAGGCGGCGGGAGTGGCTGGGTTGATTGTCCCCGATCTGCCGGCGGAGGAATCGGCGTCGCTGGCCCGCTGGTGCGCGGCGGCGGATATCAGTTTGATCCAGCTGGTCACGCCCACCACGCCTCGCCAGCGAGCGGTGCAGATCGCCCGCTCGTCCTCCGGTTTTCTCTACTACGTTTCCGTGGTGGGCATCACGGGCGAACGCACGGAATTGCCGCCGTCTTTGGAGGACAACGTCCGCTGGTTGCGCGGGCAGACCGACTTGCCGATCTGTATTGGCTTTGGCATCAGTGGCCCCGAGCACGTCCGGTTGCTGGCCCCGGTGGCCGACGGGCTGATCGTGGGCAGTGCGATTGTCCGCCGCGTGGCGGAAGCGGGCCACCGTCCCCGGCAGGAGGTCGTCCGGGACGTGGGCGCGTACGTGCAAACCCTGCTCGATGCGCTCCCCATCGCTCCCCCCGCCTGATGGCGGTGCCAGCATGATCGTCGCCGCGGCGATCGGCCATTTGGTCGATTGTCGTGAATCGGGGGGCCCGAGGTGTCCGATGAAAGAAGTGGTGTCACAGACGCGCAAGGCCTTGTTTTTCGGGAGGATGTTGCGTGGTGGGGCGCCGTGGTCTGCGATTTTTCTTGACGCTGAGAAAAACCGCAGACTACACTTGAAGCAGGGCGCGCGGCGTGCAGGACGGCGCGCCGGGGCCAGGGAGTGCTTCAACGATGAGAGCCTGCTCGACGGAATCTTTGCGACGTTTCTTTGCCGGGCTGACCGAACACGCATTCGTCTCCCGGCTGGGTGTGGCCGACCCACCCCTGATCGACTACGTCGCCGAAATGCTGGCTCGGTTCGTCCGCTGTGACGCGATTTATCGAGTGCGGGACCTGGCCGGACGCCGGTTGGAAGAAGTCGCCAGCATGTTGAGCGAGGCGGAAGAGCGGATGGGGGAGGCCCGCCGCGAGGTCCATCGGCACGTCGGCGACTATACGCTCTTCTGGACCGGCCTCTATCCCGAGGCGTTGCCCAAGCTGCAGGCGGCCAGCCGCCGCGACTTCCTCCTGGACTATTGCGCTCAAGGCAAGCGGGCTTATTATATCGCCAGCACGATTCCTGCCGGGGACGGCGGTGCCGAGGCAGAGCTGCTGCGGCGGCTGAGCCGCGAGTTTGAAATGTGCATGGCAGGGCTGGGCGAAGTCCGCCGCGAATGGGAAAAGCAGGCCTAGATCAACCCACAACATAGGGACAGCGCAAGCGAAACCGAGCCGGCGCCAAAAACACGTTTGGCTGTAGCCGGCTTCTGGGAAGCCGCCCCTTTGCTCGATGCGCCCCGAAAACATCGCACCCTGCGAGTGTTTTTGGTGCTTCAGGGAATTTGGTGGGTATCACCCCGGGCTGTGAAACAAAAGCAATCCAACAGTTTTTCAGGCACGCCGGCGAAGGGGGATTTCACCACGAAGGACACGAAGAGCACGAAGTTCAAATTCAGCGGGAGGGACAGCGGGGGCAACGGACTTTCGAACCTTCCTCACGTTCGGGCTCCGGGCTGCCATTCGCTTTTCCCTCTTCGTGCTCTTCGCGTCCTTCGTGGTCCTTGCCCGCCTACCCTACAGGAAGGCGGCGACAGCGATCAGGTGCACGCGGCGGGCGCGTGGGACCAGGATTTCCCTTCCGACGTGACCGCCCGCTCGTGTTCCATGTTGGGTTTAATCGATTGTGTTTCCCAGAGGCACGGAGGCACGGAGGGACATTCAAAGCTCGTCGTTCATGGTCCGAGTGATGCCATCCTTGATCCGCGATGGCCGTGGCGATCTCCTTCTGGTGCATCCCCGTGTCTTTGTGCCTCCGTGAGAAACCGCTCGAAGGAACCAGCGGACTTGCCGTCCGCGATCCGCCCCCCCCGGCCGCTACGTGACCAATCCCTTGGTGACGGTCATGAACACGTCTTCCAGGGTGGGGTCTTTTTCGGCGAACGAGCGGATGGGGATCCCTTGCCCGATCAGGTTCTGCAGCAACTGGCCCACCTCCGCGTCCCCCCCGGCCAGTTCCGTAATGATCTTTTCCCCTTCCACCCGCACGTCGTGAGTCGCCGGTGTGCCGCGGACGACGGCCAGGGCGCGGTCCTGGTCGGCCGGATGGAGGCATTTGATTTCGATCACCCGGTTGCGGCGAATCTGCCGATACACCTCCTCGATCGGCCCGTGCATCAACAACATCCCCCGTTCGATGATCCCAATCGACGTGCAACAGTCAGCCAGTTCGGTGAGGATGTGGCTGGAGATGAGGATGGTCTTGCCCAGCTGCCGCAGTTCCTTCAGGAGGGCGTTGACCTCCAGGCGGGCCTGCGGGTCCAGCCCGCTGGCCGGTTCGTCCAGAATCAACACCGGCGGATCGTGCACCAGCGTCTTGGCCAGACATAACCGCTGCTTCATGCCGCGGGAGAGCCCGTTGACGAAATCTTCCCGCTTGTGGGTCAAGTCCAGCAGTTCCAGGACATCGCCGATGACCCGCTTACGTTGCGATCGGGGGATTTGATAAGCGACCGCAAAAAAGTCCAGAAACTCCCAGACTTTCATCCCGTCGTAGACGCCAAAGTTGTCCGGCATATAGCCCACGCTGCGGCGGACGGCCAGCGGGTCGCGCGACACGCTGTGACCGTTGACGATCCCCTCGCCATAGGTGGCCCGCAGCAGCGTGGCCAGGAAGCGAATCGTGGTGCTTTTGCCAGCCCCGTTGGGGCCAATGAAGCCGAACAACTCGCCGGCGTCGATCTTGAGGTTCAATCCCCTCACGGCGGTGAAGTCACCGTAGTCCTTGCCGAAATTAATCAGTTCAATCATGGCGCAGGGGCAGCCGGTTCGGCCGCGGAGTTGTCGTCGCGCTCGCCACCGACAGACCGCGGCTGGGGCTGGAAACGAGCGGCGGTATTGACGTCACGGTGTGGCGGCGGGAGCGGGGGGTAGTGGAGGTGAGCGACCAGGACGGCGGCTGTCCGCTTTTGCGGGGCCGCCGGCGAAATGGTCACGCCCGGCAGCGGCTGGTCCAGTGCCAGGGCGATCAACCGCACCTCTCCCCGCTCGAATTCGTCTGCCCTCAACGCCGTCTCCACGATCGGCCAGAGGTCCAAGCCGGTCTCTTCCCCCTCGCCACTGGACCCGCTGGCCCAGCCCGCGCCCAGCGGGTCGAGTTCCCACGGCGGCGTGCTGGTGCCGCCCAGCGGCTGAAAGATGCCCGCGGCGGTCTGGCCCGCGCGGACCGGTTCCAGCCAGGCGATTTCCAGAACGTCCTCTGTCCGATCCGCTGCGGCCGGCCGCCGGACCACTGCCGCTCGCTGCAGATCGTAACTCGTCCCGTTGGTGACCTGGACCTGGTGGGGGTCACGGCTGGGCAGGGAGAGCGAAATGGGCCCCCCCACGCTCAGCATCTGCTCGCTGTGCATCAGCCCGGTGCGGTTGGACAACACGCGAAAGCCGCTCAACGTCACCTCCGCCCCCCGCCGAAACGTCACGGGAATCGGCGTACTGCCCAACGGCTGGACATAGCCGGCGTCCACCGCCAGCGGTTGCACCACGGCATCGGGATCCTCCAAGGTGACGGTGTAGGGCGTGGAGAGCGAGGTGTAGAGGGCATGGAACCGAGTCACGTGCGTCCGCGGGTAGTCGGACTGCATCTCGATCACCGCAATCTCGGTGTGCGCGCGGGCGAAGCCGATGTCGAGCTGAGCCAGTTTGATGACCACGCCGGCCGAGACCAGGGAGATCAACGGAGCGGCGATCCAGGCCCACTCCAGGCGGCCGATCAGGCGAAAGGTGGCCCAATTCAGGGGGACCAGGACCGTGAGGTAGGCCAGCAGCATCGCGAGCACGAACGACGCACTGGGGATTTCGATGCCGGCGGCGGCTCGCACCACCTGACGGGCCGCAGTGGCGACGGGACTGAAGTCATTCCAGCCGCCCAGTCCCGGCCCTGGCGGGTGGCCGACCAGTTTCCCTAGGTCCTCCGCCTGGTCCTCGGACAGCGGTTCCTGCGGCTGGTAGCGATAACCCGTGTCGCGGCTGAACAGCCGCAGCTGGGTGATGACCCGCGGGTCTCGCCAGTCGGCCGGTGTCGCGCCGCCGCCGGGGACCGTCGACCAGCGGACCTCCAGTTCGCCGAACTCACCTTTGGAAAAATGGCGCGGGGGGCGGCGCAGGAGGCAGCCGTTAAGGAACCCGTCGAAGCCTGGCCAGGAGGTGACCAGGTCGGGTTGGCTGAGCCGAAAAGCGGACACCAGGATCCGCCCGCGGCCGACGCGGCGTTCGACCACCAGGGGAAGTCCCACGGGATTCTCCACCAGCTTGACCACCGCCGCGCCGTCGGCCAATTCCAGCCTGACCGCTCGCCAAGGACGCACACACTGCAGCGGCCGATGTCGCAGTTCGACGAAGGGCGCCGTCCACCGCTGGTTCAGCTGGTCCAGGTCTTCGGTTTTCAACTCGATGGCCTGGCTGCCGACCGCCGGCAGGTAGGGCTGGAGGAAACTGCCGGCCAGCGTGTCCAGGGAGTCGGGGCCGCTGATCAGCAACTGCCCACCCCAATGCAGCCAGTCCAGCAGGGCATCCTGCTGGGGGCGAGTCAGGACGTCGGGATCCAGGTCGTCCCAAATCATGTAGGCGATGCTGGTCGCCGTCAGCAGGCTGGTCGGGAGGGGCACGTGGCGGTCGATCTGGGGCAGCAGGACGTGGTAATAGACCGTCCGGGTTAAAGCCATCTGGCCGGCCGTCGGCGGCTGGATGGAGTTCTGGACTTTCAAGTAGCCGTAGCGGTCCGGATCGCGAGCCAGCACCACCATCAGGTACTCGTGCGCCTCCATCAACGGGAAGTCCTCGCGGTATTTTTCGTGGCGCCGACCGCTGCGGTCGGTCAATTCCACGGCAAAGCGGCTGCGCCGCTGCTGGCCGTGTGGGGCAAACAACACCAGCTCGACGTCTTTCCGACCCCGTTGGGTTTTGGGCAGGGCCAGGGGGCGGGAGAGCGACATCTGGTAGCCGGTGCGGTCCAGCGGCAGTTGTTGGCCCGACTTGTCCACCGGCACCCACGTGGTCTGTCCTTGAAAGTCATAGTTGTTGGCCCGCATCGGCTGGGTTACGGCAACCCAGTGACCTGGCTTGATTTTCTGGAGCGGCTGGTCGTCGTGGGGCAGGACGCGGGGCGGGCTGAATTCAAAATTCGGCTTGGGCGGGGGCGGCTCCTCCTTTTTTTTCTCCTCGGCCAGCTTCCGCCGCAGCTCGGCATCGGGGCGGCAGCCGCTGCATCCTGGCAGCGCCAGCAGGATCAAGCCGCACCCCAACCAGGCCGCTCGCCACCACCGGCAGCCGGGGGAGGTGTGCGGCGGCCGGCGCGGCGGCCGTTCGCCAGGCGTTCGCCGCGGTGGGACCATTGCCTGCCACCTTTCTCGGGGCCATCGAAAGAAAAAGACGTTGTGCCGCCCCCCAGACGGCCATGCCTCGGGGCACCGTATTGTCCGGCGCCCTCCGGTCGGAGGCAACGGGACCGCGGCGGGATCGCGGTGGTTCGTAGGCAATTTGCTGGTCTTGCGGTATGATTTGCGGTTTGAGGACGAGCGACATGCGAGCTGGTCCCCGCGGTGGGGCCTGTTTGCCCGACCCCCGCGGGAGGCCCCCATCCGATGCACCCGACCGGCCCGACCTTGGACGTGGAGGCGGCAGTCCGCAAACGTTACAGCCAGGCGGCCCAACGCTCAGAAGCGGCCCTCTGCTGCCCCGTCGATTACGACTCGCGTTTCTTAAAGGTGCTGCCGGCCGAGCTGGTGGAACGGGATTACGGCTGTGGCGACCCGTCGCAGCATCTGGGCGCAGGCGAGACGGTGCTGGATTTGGGCAGCGGCGGCGGCAAGATCTGCTATATCGCCGCTCAAGTCGTAGGACCCACCGGACGCGTGATCGGGGTCGACAAGAACGACCAGATGCTGGCCCTGGCGCGGCGGTACCAGCAGCAGATCGGCGAGGCCCTGGGCTACCACAACACGGAATTTTGCAAAGCCCGCATTCAGGATCTGGGGCTGGACCTGGAAGCCTTTGAGGCCTATCTGGCCGAGCGGCCGGTGGGTAGTGCTGACGACTGGATCGCGGCCGAAGCCCATGCCGCTCACCTCCGCCGCACCTCACCCCTGATTCCTGACGAGTCGGTCGACGTGGTCATCTCCAACTGCGTGTTAAACCTGGTTACCCCCGGCGACCGCCGGCAGCTGTTTGCCGAGCTGTTTCGCACTCTGCGGCGAGGGGGGCGGGTGGTGATCAGCGACATTGTCAGCGACCAGCCGGTACCGCAGCGGTTGCGGGACGACCCGGCTTTGTGGAGCGGGTGTATCAGCGGGGCGTTTGGGGAGGAGGAGTTTTTGCGCCAGTTCGAGGCGGCGGGGTTTTACGGGGTAGAACTGGTGGCCTGCCAACAAGATCCCTGGGCCACCGTGGAGGGGATTGAATTTCGCAGCGTGACGGTGCGGGCGTTCAAAGGCAAGGAGGGTCCCTGCCTGGATCACCGGGAAGCGGTGATTTACCGAGGGCCCTGGCAAAGCGTGACGGATGACGACGGACACGTGCTCCGCCGCGGTGTGCGGACAGCCGTTTGCCGCAAGACGTTTGAAATCTACACCCGCGCTCCTTACGCCGAGCAGATCATGCCGGTCCCGCCGCGGGGGGAAGTGACCGCCGGCGACGCGCGGCCTTTCGACTGCCGTCCGGGCTCGGTCCGCGACCCGCAAGAAACAAAAGGTCTGGACTACCAGGAAACCCAGCTGCCCGGCGAGGGCTGCTGCGAACCGGGCGACGCCTGCTGCTGACAGACCACGGCCCTGTTCGGGCCAGCCCGCCGGGGCCGTGGTCGGTGGGCTGGCTGGGCGGTACAGCGCCTTCAGCCGCTGCGGCTGACGCAGACGAGGCACATGTCGTCGCTCTGCGGGTGCCCCGCAACGTGGCTGTTCACATCGTCCAGGATGTGCTTGCCCAGTTCGGCCAGTTCGGCGATGGGATCCGCCAGCCGCTGCTGGAGCCGCTCCAGGCCATACAGGTCTTCGGCGGCATTCATCGCCTCGCTGAACCCATCGGTATAGAGCGCGACGCACTCGCCCGGTGCCAGGTGCAGGCTGACCGTTTCGTAGGCGTAGTCGGCGTCCACGCCCAGGGGCAGCCCCGCGCCTTCTTCACCCACCGACTCGACCCCACCCTCGCCATGCCGCAGCAGGGGCGGGAGATGTCCGGCATTGACCAGTGCGAGGTTGCCGCTGGCCGGGTCCAGCACGAGGAAGGCCATGGTCACAAACCGGTCGTCCCAGAGGTTGGTGCACAGCGTACGATTGACGCTGCCGACGGCCTCGGCCAGATCCTCGTCGCTGGCGAGGCAAAACCGGACTTCTGAGGAGAGTTTGGCGGTCAGCAGTGCCGCCGCGATGCCTTTGCCTGACACGTCGCCCACCACAATCCCGATCCGCCCGTCCGGCAGGTGGACATAGTCGTAGTAATCCCCCCCGACTTCGTAAGCCGAATGGTAGAAATCGAAGAAACGGTACCCGTCCAATTGCGGGGGGGACTCGGGGAGGAATCCCAGCTGGACCTGCCGGGCCATCTGCAGATCGCGCTGGAGCGCCTGTTGGCGCATGACATCTTCGTGGAGTTGAGCGTTTTCGATGGCCAGCCCGGCGGGGCCGGCGACACCCACTAGCAGCTCGAGGTCCTCATCCCGAAAACGATTGCGCTGGTTCATCGTGTCGATCTGGATCACCCCCAGCGGGTTGCCGTCGCTGTCCATCAGCGGCGCGCACATCACGGACCGGATGCTGAGATCCGCCAAGCTCTGGCTCATCTCGAACCGGCTGTCGCTCGCCGCGTCCGCCGAAAGAATCGCTTCCCGCCGTTGGATCACCTCGTCCACAATGGTGCGGCTGATCCGAATCATGTCATCTTCTTCGGGCCGGCGAAACTTGATCGCCTTGGGGATCAGCGCCCTTTGCGCACCTTGCCGGAGAGCGACAAAGCCGCGGTCGGCCTGGAGGAAGATCTTGAACAGGCTGTCCAGCACTTTGGTCAACACGTCCTCCAGCTCAATCGATTTGCCCAGGTTGGTGGTGATTTCCAGGACCGCTTTCAGCTGGGTCAGCGGATTGGCCTCCATCCGCATGCGGGAGCTGTCAGAGATCTCCAGTTTGGACATGATCCGGGACGACGTGCCGGAACCTTGGTCATCGATCATCACCGCTCGATACGAATCAGCGCTCAACCCAATACTGGTCTCTTCCTTCGGCGCCGCGCCGTCATCGAACCGAAGGACCATGTCGCAGATCCGGATCAAGTCACCGTGGACCAGTTCCTGGCGACCCAAGACGGGTTGATTATTGACGAACGTCCCGTTGCGGCTCTGCAGGTCCTCCACAAAGAAACGCGAGCCCTCCAGGAGGACTTGAGCGTGCTGGCGGCTGACCGCGCCGGCATCCAGCACGACTTCGCAATCGGGATGCCGGCCCAGGATGTTGCAGTGGGCGGCCAGTTCGTGGCGGGTACCCGGCTGGGGCCCTTCGATGAGGGTGAGACTGGGGGTGGGCATCCGCGAATTCCTGGGGTGGCAACGACGCGCCAGCGCGGGTCATTTTAAAGCACCGGCCGGGCCGGTCCAAGCGTTCCCCGGGGTGGGGGTGGCGGGCGGCCCCTGTCCCTTGACGATCCTGCCACACCGCCAGTAGGTTAGACCACGGAAAGGGGGCGTGGCGGAAGCGGTTTTCGCCCGCCGGCCCCCCACCGGTTGGCCCGTGGTGTAATTGGCAACACAGCGGATTCTGGCTCCGCCGTTCTAGGTTCGAGTCCTAGCGGGCCAGTTCAAGGATCATGAGGGCAGGACGCGTTGTGTGGGGTAGGGGACGAGTGAGCCACGGGCCATGAGTATTGCCGAGCGTGAAGTGGGAGCCTTGGCCGACGCGTGGACCAGGACCGATTTGCTGGACCTGGAAAGCCTCACGGCGGAAGAAATCCAGCTGGTGCTGGACACCGCCGAGGCCTTCAAAGAGGCCACTGACGGCTGCTCTCGCAAGCTGGACGTGCTGGCCGGCCGCACCGTGGCGAACCTCTTTTTCGAAGATTCCACGCGGACCAAGACCAGCTTTTCTCTGGCCGCGCGACGCCTGGGGGCCGATACCGTCGATTTCTCGTCGTCCGGCAGCAGCCTTTCCAAGGGCGAGACGGTGATCGATACGGCCAAAAACATTGAGGCGATGAGCGTGGATGCGGTGGTCGTGCGGCATCGCACCCCCGGCACGCCCCATTTGCTGGCCCAAAACCTGGCAACCTCGGTGCTGAACGCCGGGGATGGGCCTCACGAACATCCCACGCAGGGACTGCTGGACATCCTCACGATCCGCGAACAGCGGGGCGAGATCCGCGGGCTGACCGTAGCCCTGGTCGGCGATATCTCTCATAGCCGTACCGCCCGTTCCAACATCTGGGGTCTGAAAAAGCTGGGGGCCCACGTGATCGTCTGCGGCCCCTCCACGCTGGTTTCCCGGCGGTGGGAAGAGCTGGGTGTGGAGGTGGCCTACAACCTGGACGACATCCTGCCCCGCTGCGACGTGCTGAACCTGTTGCGGATTCAGTTCGAGCGGCAGTTGATGCGGCCCTTCCCCTCCGTGCGGGAGTACGCCCTCCTGTATGCCATGAACGGCGATCGCATGGCCAAAGCCAAAAACGATATCCTGATCATGGCCCCCGGGCCGATCAATCGCGGTGTGGAAGTGACCCCGGAAGTGGCGGACGGCCCCCATTCGGTCATCCTCCACCAGGTCACCAATGGGCTGGCCGTGCGGATGGCCGTGTTGTGGCTGGTCATCGGCGCGGCCGAGCGGATGTTGCCCAAACCTCGTTAAGGCGGCGGACAGCCATGGGTTCTGTGCTGATTCAAAACGGACGCGTCATCGATCCTTCGCAGAACATGGATCGCATGACCAACCTCCTGATCGAGGACGGCCGCATCGCCGCTTACGACGTCTCCGCCAACGGCCAGGATCAGGTGCTGGACGCGGCCAGCAAAATCGTTGCGCCGGGCCTGATCGACATGCATGTCCACTTGCGGGAACCAGGCCGCGAGGAGGACGAGACGATTGCCACGGGGACCGCCTCGGCCCTGGCCGGCGGGTTTACCTCCGTGGCCTGCATCCCCAATACGGAACCGCCCATCGACACGCAGGGTACCGTCGAATTCATTCGGCACCAGGCCGCCGAGGCGGACAACTGCCACGTGTTTGTGGTGGCGTGTGTCAGCAAGAACCGCGAGGGAAAGGAACTGGCCGAGATCGGTCAGCTGATCGAAGCCGGAGCGGTGGCGTTCAGCGACGACGGGGCGCCGGTTTACGACTCGGAATTGATGCGGCGAGCGTTGGAATATCTGTTGATGTTTGACAAGCCCATCCTGAACCATGCCGAGGTGTTGGAGCTGACCAGTGGCGGGGTGATGCACGAAGGGCTGATCTCGATGATCCTGGCTCTGCCCCCCATGCCTGCTGAGGCCGAGGACGTGATGACCGGCCGGGACATTTCCCTGGCCGAGGCCACGGGAGGGCGGGTGCACATGATGCACGTTTCCAGCGCCGGTAGCGTGGAGATGATCCGCCGAGCGAAAAAGCGGGGCGTGCGGGTCACGGCCGAGGTGACTCCCCACCATTTCACGCTGACCGACGAGTCCCTGCGGACGTTCGATTCGGTCTACAAAGTCAGCCCCCCCCTCCGCGGGCCCGTCCATCGTGAGGCCTGCATCCAGGGACTGATCGATGGCACGCTGGATGTGATTGCCACCGATCACGCCCCCCACGCGGTGGAAAAGAAAATGCAGGAACTGGACCGGGCCCCCTTCGGCATGGTCGGCCTGGAAACGGCCCTGGGACTGGTCGTCACCCAGCTGATCAACCCCGGACACCTCGACTGGCCCCAGGCGCTGGCCAAGCTGACGATCAACCCGGCGCGAATCCTGGGCATCGACAAAGGAACCCTGGCCGTGGGGGCGGACGCGGACGTGACCGTGATCGACCCCCAAGTGAAGTGGACGGTGGATACGGCCAAGTTTCATTCGAAGAGCTCGAACTGTCCCTTCCTGGGGATGGAGCTGACCGGTCGCGCCGAGACGGTCATCGTGGATGGTCGTGTCAAGTTCCAGCGGCGGTGATCCCTCCCAAGCATCACGGGCGGGCAGGGGTAGCCGTCCCGTGGGGCGCGGGCCGAGGGTCGCTGCCTGCCGCCGGTGAGGTGCCGTTCCATCCCGCCCCCCACGCAGCCGCTCAGCCGCCGGGCACCCCAGCCCGCCCGCCGATGTGCCGGCCGCAGCGGTCCTCGTCCAGGAGGAACACGTCCAGCCGGTTTCGCCGGTGATCGTATCGCGGCGCCGACAGCTCGACGCGGAACTTTGCCAACCCCTCCCACCCGGCGGGGACCGCCTGGTGGCGAGCCAGCCGGGGCGAGTCGTCGTGGCTACGCTCGACCTTCCGCACCGCCCAGAGGGAATTTTCGTGAACGTAAGGTAAGCGAGGATCCGTCCCGGGCGGACCGCCGGTGGCCGGGACCACCACCAGATTGCCCTCGGCCACCCGCGCCTTCAGGTCCTCTGCCGCCGCGTCCCTCCTCAGCACCGGCACGTCCAATATCCGCTCGGCGTGATAGGCAAAGACGTGTGGCCAGGAAGAAAACACCAGCCCACCCTCTTGGACATAGGGACGCATGAGGGCCACGCAGGCGGGAAAATTGTGCCGATTGCCGTCGATATGATGGGAGGCCAGCGAGGGCAGTGAGGGGGCGAGGGCCAACAGGACCAGCAAGCCCCCGCTAACCGCTGCCACCGGCCGGGTGGTGACCCCTTCCCATCCACCGCATACCCGGTCGATGACCAGGCCGCACACCAGGAACATCGGAAAGTAGACATAGCCGCCATAGCGGGGCATGACAGTCTTGTCCATCACGGCCAGGGCCAGGAAGATGCCACAGGGAACCAGCTGGGCTGCCAGGGGGAGCCAGACCCGCCGCTGGCGGACGATCAGCAGGTAAACGATCCCCGCGGCGTTCAAGGCCGCAACGCCGATCCCGGCGCCGGCGACCCAGCCGGCCAGCAGGCCTCGCGGCGAGCGAGCTCCTTGGGCCGTGGCATCCCGCCAGAGACCGACGGCGGGTACCAGGTAGATCAGCACCGCCAGGTGCATGACCAGCAGCACGGCCAGGGCCCGCCGCAGGAACCGCCGTTGCCGATCATTCCCGGCGCTGCCGTGCCAGTGGACCAGCAGAAACAGCAGCTGAGCGGGCCAGAGAAATGCCGCGGGAAGATGGCTGAGCACGGCCAGCAGCAGGGCGGCCTGCGACATGGCCAGGGTCAACAGGGAATGCGTCCGCAGGGCCCGCCCTAACAGCAACAGCGAGAGGTTGGCCAGCAGAAAGACCAGCGCGTAATACCGCCCATACTGCGACATTTCGACATGGTACGGATTGAACGCCAGCAGCAGCGTGGCGGTGGCACCGGCCAGGGGTCCGAATTCGGCCATGCTGAGCCAGCCCAGGAGGCCGACCGCCGCGATTCCCGCCAGCAAAGGAACCGCACGCAGGGCCACCTCGTCCCGCGCTCCACTGGCGATCCAGGGCTTGTTCAAGAAAAAGCCCAGCGGGCACAACGCATAAATCTTGTACGTCAACTCGTCCGGTCGGCTGCCCAGGTCCATTACCCGACTGTCGTGCAGCATATAGATCTCGTCCCCATCCAAAGGCCAGTCAAAACAGTTGGGGACGCGCAGCGCAAGCGAGACGAGCACTGCCACGAGCAGGAAGAACCGGAGTGGGGGAGGAAACCGAGCAGACATGCGAGGGGAAGCGGGAATGGCGTTCAGCAAAAGTTCACGGCCAGGAGCCCAGCCCGCTGGTTAGCCCTGGTCTCCCAGGACCGGTTGCCTCACGGTCGAGATCGATGCGAAGGCAAACTGGCAGTCCGCGCGCGTGTGGTCGCGGGTGCGGGTTTGAGCCGACTTAACCTGTATTTTAGATGGGCTGGGAGGGGCCCGATAGCCAAGCTCGGCTGAGGGTGGTCCGAATGGGATGCTCCGCGTGCCCCGGGCAGACCCCACGGCCGTCGCCGTCGCGGCCGTCCGAGCTCGGCCTCGCGCCGTGCCGGTCCGGGAGGGGGCCCTGGCCGATTCCGGCAGCGGGTGGCCGTTGTCTCGGGCAAGATTCGTAACTGATGGACGTGGGGCCGTTTACACGGAGGAAAGATTTGTCGCCCCGCGGGCGTGCCCAGCGCAGCCCCGCCCCAAGGGCCATATGGCAGGCGCAGCGGTTGTTTGACACCAGATGAACAGCGGACTACACTACCAGAAATTTACGGAAGCCAGGCAGATCTCAGCTTGCCACGGCTTGGCAAGCTCTCGTTCCACGCGTCACGGATCGTCGCGACTGGGCTGGCCGCAGGTGAGTTGCGTTGCCGGTGTCGAGCGACAGGTGCGGAGAAGCTGTATGACCTCAGACCCCTCCCATCGGCAGGACTCCTCCGCTGCTGCGGGCTCGGAGGCGAGCCGTGGTCAGGGTGCCACGCGCCGTCGATTGATTAAGTCTGCCGTGGCTTCCGTGCCGTTTGTGATGACCCTTTCGGCGGGCACCGCGTATGCCCAAGGGGGATCGCCGGCGTCGCCCGGCGGGTCACCCGCCGCGGACCGTCGGAATCTGGAGGCGACCGACCAGCTGTTTGCCAGCCGGGAAAATCCCTTCGGGCTCTACGCAGACCGGGATGGAGCGGAAGAAAGCTAGGGATCCGCGAGTGGCCCGGACAGCTTCCGCGGGGTCTCAAAAGGGTGTTGACCGATGCCAGCCACCTGGCGTGGCGACGGCGGCCCGGTGTGGCGCACGTCTCCGCGGCTCGGCTGGCTTGTGATCCTTATATTCTCGCTCGTCCGCGATGACTCCTCGATGTCTCTTCCAGCCAAATGGCAGGTACCGGCGGGGGTGACCCTGACCTGGAAACAGTGGAACGACGATTTTTTGGTATTCAATCCGCACACGGGTGACACCCACCTGCTGGACTTCGTCGCCGCCGCAGGGGTGCAATGTTTCGAGCAGGAAGCGTTGGACGAGGAGGCGCTGCGGGACCGCCTGGCGTCACGACTGGAGGTGGAACCCGATCCGGAGCTGAGCACCTATGCGGCTCAGCTGATAACTCACCTGGATCATCTGGGTTTGATCGAAGCGGAAACGGCGTGAAATTAGGCGATCTCACCCCCTCTGAATGGCGCAGCCAGTTACACCGCCACGGGCTGTACTTTCGCAGTGGCCCCTTTGTGTTCGCCGTCCGCACGACGCTGGACCATGTGGTCGACGCCATGCGGCGGTTGTATCAGGACTATCCCCTGGTGGCCGACCGCCGCTTTGCCGACTTCCATGTGCGGGTTACGGGTCACCGCCGGCTGGTCCCGTGGCGGCGGCAGGCTCGCTTTGAGATCGGGGGTGAGTCCCGGTTTGACCCCTTTGCCTTTCGGGATGCGGTGGCCTATTTCGAGTGGGGTTTGAACTGGTGTGTCTCGCGACACGCCATGCAGTACCTGATGGTGCACGCCGCGGTGGTGGAACGTCACGGCCGGGCGTTGGTCATCGTGGGCCCCTCCGGGGCCGGCAAAAGCACGCTCTGCGCAGGACTTTGTTCCAGCGGCTGGCGGCTGTTGTCCGACGAACTGACGCTGCTCGATACGCTCACCGGCAGCGTGACCCCCCTGCCCCGCCCCGTGAATCTGAAGAACGAGTCGATTGCGGTCATTGAGCGGTTATTTCCGGAATCCGAATTTGGACCGACGGTCCACAGCGCGCGGAAAGGCAAACTGGCTCATCTGCGGCCGCCGGCCGAAAGCGTGGCCCGGATGGATGAACCGGCCCTTCCCGCCTGGTTTCTGTTTCTCAACTTTCGCCCCGGCAGTCGCACGCGGCTGGACCCGGTTCCCCAACCCCACGCCGCGCTGGGCATCGCCCAAAACTGTTTTAACTACGGAACCTTGGGGCTGACGGGCTTCGAGGCGCTGACCCGGGCGGTCGATCACGCTCGTTGTGGCCGCTTTGATTATGGGGATTTGCGCGACGCGATCGATTTTTTTCACAGCCCAGCCTTTTGGGAGGATATCGACCGTGGCGGACCGCCGCCCGTGGCCCGGCGAGAGGAGGTGTCGCATGGATAATGGGCGCCTGCTGCAGGTCTTGGCCGATCCGTCGCAGATGGCGGGCTTGACGCTGGAGGATTGGGATCGCTTGTTGCCGGCCGCTCGAGCCACGATGTTGATGCCCTGGCTGGCGACGCGGGCCGGACAGCTGGACATCGACCGCGACGTCCCCCCGCCTGTCCGCTGGCATCTGCGGGCCAGCCAGGTGCTGGCCGACCGCTACGGCGTGCAGGCTCGGCAGGAAGTCCGGGAAGTGGCCCGCGCGATCGCCGACCTGGATGTCCCCTGCGTGTTGCTGAAAGGGGCCGCCTACCTCATGGCGGATCTGGAGGTCGCCCGAGGTCGGATGCTGACGGACATCGACGTGCTGGTGCCACGCGAGCGGTTGGCCGAGGTCGAACGAGCCTTGTATGCGGCGGGGTGGGAAACGGCAGATCTGGACGAGCGCCAGCAGCGTTATTTTCGTCGCTGGCTGCACGAGATTCCCGCCTTGGTGCATCCCAAGCGAGGCAGCAAACTGGATGTCCACCATAATATCCTTCCGGCCACGGATGCGCTGAGCGGCGATGCGAATCTGCTGCTGCAGCAGGTGGTGCCCCTGCCAGGCGGAGGGAATCTTTACACCCTCTCGCCAGCAGACATGGTCCTGCACTGTGCCGCTCATCTGTTTCGACAGGGACACTACGAAACGGGCTTGCGAGACCTGGTGGACCTCGACGGACTGCTCCGCTGGGCCGGCAGCCAGCCAGGCTTCTGGGAAACCCTGACGGATCGGGCGGCCCAGTTGCGGTTGGGCGAGCCGTTGTATTTCAGCCTCCGTTACGTCGTACGTTTCCTGGGCACCCCCCTGCCGGAGGACTTGATCGGCCGCGTGGGGCGCTTCCAACCGCGGTGGCCACCCCTGCCGGTGATGGACCGCCTGGTTTGGCGAGCGATCATGCCGCCGCGGCTGGATGGCCGCAACGCCGGCCGCCAGGTGGCCCTGGCCCTCTTGGGGCGCTATCCCTTGTCGCTGATGCGTCGCTCGATCCTGCCGAAACTGGAACGGGTGTTTCTGCCGGCGGACGATACGTCGCGGCCGGGCTTGCCCTAGGGGGGACCCGCCGCAGAGGCTGGCCAGCGCCGGGGCCGCCCCCTCCGGCAAAGGACGCTCGGTTTACAAGCTCGGAAAAGGCATGCTAATTTTAGGGCCCCGCGGTGACCCGGTCCCCCGTTTCCCCTTCGGAAGGCAAGCACGATGCAAATTGCTCTGACCGGTGCCACCGGTTTCCTGGGCCGGTACCTGGCCGCCGACCTGGCCGCCGCCGGCCACTCACTCCGCTGCTGGTATCGGCCCTCCAGCGACCGCTCAGGTTTCGCTCAGCGGACGGAATCCCTGGCGTGGCTCCCCGGCCAGCTAGGGTCGCTGACCGCCTGTCATCAGCTGGTCGACGGCTGCCAGGCCGTCGTCCACGCCGCGCTGGCAAGGCCCGGCAGCGAATTTCAGGGCGGCGAAGGGGACTTGATGACCTTCGTCGAGACCAATTTGCTGGGCACGTTACAGCTGATCGAAGCGGCCCGGGCGGCGGGCGTGGGCCGTTTCGTGTTCATCTCGACCTGCGCCGTCCACGAAGTCATTCTGGACGACCGACCGCTGGACGAAACGCACCCTTTGTGGCCGACCAGCCACTACGGAGCGCACAAGGCAGCCCTCGAAAAGTTTGTGCACAGCTTTGGACTGGGCGCCGGCTACGACATTTGCGCCCTCCGCCCCACCGGCATCTACGGGCTGGCCGAACCGGTCCAGCACAGCAAATGGTACGATCTGGTCCAGGCGGTGGTGAAGGGGCGCCGCGTCGAATGCCGGCGGGGAGGCAAGGAGGTCCACGCCGCCGACGTGGCCCGCGCGGTGCGATTGTTGCTGAGCGCTCCAGGAGTCGCCGGCCAGGCTTACAATTGCTACGACCTGTATGTCTCGGAGTTCGACGTGGCCACGCTGGCGCAAGGCCTCTGCGGCAGCGGTGCGGAGATTCACGGCGAGCCCTTGGCGGCCAAGCACCAGATTGAGACCGACAAGCTGAGGTCGCTGGGGATGGAGTTCGGGGGGCGCGAGCGGTTACAGCAGACCGTGGCCCAGCTGGTGGCTGCGGTGGCATGAGCCGGCCCGCCCTGTCGCCCGGCCGCACCCACGCGGCTCAGAGGGTAATCTGCCCCCCCGGTTCCACCACCACCGGCTGGGACGCCGTCTCGGCCCGGATCCGCTCGGCCCAGGCCGCCGCGTCCTGCTCGATGGGCGGCCAGGTGTTGTAATGCGCCGGAGCGGCTCGGCGGGGCTTCAACAGCTTGATCGCCTCCACGGCCTCGGCCGGACCCATGGTGAAGCGGTCCCCGATGGGGACCACGGCCAGGTCCAGGCCACCGGCGCCGATCTGCTGCATGTCGGCAAACAGGGCCGTGTCGCAGGCAAAGTAAACCACCCCGTCGGCCAAATGCAATTTGAAACCGCCGGCGCTGCCGCCGTAGCTGCCGTCGGGCAGGCCGCTGCTGTGATCAGCCCGCGTCATGGTGACGCGGCCGAACGGCAGGTCAATGCCTCCCCCCAAATTCATCGGCTCGGTCTTTTCGACCCCTTGCTGGCCGACCCACTGGCAGATTTCGAAGCACGCCACGACGGTGGCCCCCGTGCGCTTGGCCACGCTGACCAGGTCCGCCACATGATCGAAGTGGCCGTGGGAGACAAGGATCGTGTCGGCCTCGACCTGATCGGCCTTGACCGGCGCCGTGGGGGATTCGTCCAGAAACGGGTCCAACAAGATCCGGTGTGGGCCGGTGTCGATCAGCCAGGTCCCGTGGCCCAGCCAGGTCAGTACAGTTGCCATTGCTGAGGTTCCTCCCCGCGAAATCGATTTACCCAATTTTTCCTGCCTCGATTCCCTCGCCGCCCCCCGCCTCATCCCCGCAGGAACTCATTCATGTGCCGCTTGTAGGCCTCGACCCCCGGTTGGCCGTAGGGATTAATGCCGATCAAGCGTCCTTCGACGACGGTGGCCAGCATCAGCATCTGCAGCAGCTGGCCCAATGATTCCTCGTCCAGCCGCGGCAGGTGGATATCGGCCGTCGGCCGTTGGTCTTCCTCGTAGGCCAGGTTGGTGCCCTGGAGGGCGGCCTGCATGATGTCCGGCAGGGATTTGCCGGCCAGTTCGTTGAGGGCGTCCTGATTCAGGTCCGAGTGGCTGATCCGCAAGGGATCGCGTCGCACCTGATCGACGATCAGGTTGGTGATCAGCTTGTCCCGCGGGCCCTCCTGATGTTGCTGGCCGCGGGAGTGCAGGTCGCGGGTGTTGACGACGGTCAGGGGCAAAGCGCCCCGTTCCTGCTTGCCCAGGCTTTCGGCCAGCAATTGGTCGTACCACAGTCCGACCGCCTCCAGCAATTTTCCCCAGGTGGAAAGGACCCTCACGTCGCGTCCCTGTTCGACTTCCATCCAGTGGCAGACGGCGACGTATTGCAGGACCGGATTGTCTGCCGGATCGGCCTGCCAAAAACGCTCGTTCATGGCCACGGCGCCCTCCAGCAGCGCGACGACGTCCAGGCCCAGGATGGCGGCGGGCAGCAGGCCCACCGGGGTGAACAGGGAAAACCGCCCGCCCACGCCGTCGGGAATCAGGAACCGGTCGGGGCAGCCCACCGCTTGGGCCAGGTCGAACAATTTCCCGGAAGGGCCGGTGACGGGAATGATCAGGTCCGACAGTTCCGCGAGGTGGCCGCCGCCGCGGTGGGCCAGGGCGTCCAGCAACAGGCGAAAGGCGACCGCCGTTTCCAGCGTTCCGCCGCTCTTGCTGATCACGACCACGCCCCAGCGATCGGTCGGGTGGTCCCAGCGGCCCTCGCGCAGCAGGTCCAGCAGTCCGGCCAGGGCGTCGTTGTCGACGTTGTCGCCGGCGAAGAACAGCCGCGGGCGGCCGTCGCGGGCCTCGCGCGACAGCTGGTTGTGATAGGGGTGACAACAGGCCTCGAACAGGGCCCGCGGGCCCATGTATGACCCCCCGATCCCGGTGACCACGACGGTGTCGACTTGATCGCACAACCGCTCGGCCGTTTGCAGAATGCGTCCCAGCTCGCTGCCTGAGCGATCCTGGCGATAATCGTCCAGGGTCCGCTGCGGCAGATGGATGAAGCCGGCGTCCAGCGGCTGTTGGTCCGCCGGCACCGGGGCGCCGGATTCCCACAGCGCCACGTCGTCCCCCACCACCTGGCGGGCTTGTTGCAGAGCGGGCCCGAGGGCGGACAGCCCAGCCTGGGGGAGGTGTTGGCCGAGGATCCGCGAGGGGTCGTAGGAAATTTCTGTGGGGTTGAGCATCGACGGCAAGCCTCAGGATCTGGATACCAACAGGGGTGCCCCCGGGGGTCGGACAGGCGGCGCCAGCGGGGGTTGGGCCGGGTGCGGGAGACCAGGGCAGCGGCAGGCAAAGCGTCTCCATGGCCCGGAACCTGCTCGCCCTGCGCGGTCCTGCCCACCCGCGGGGGCCGACAGCCACCGCTCTTCGCCGTACCCGACGGGGACCCAAACATAGCCGACCGCTGGCCGTTCAGCCACTCCCCTGCCCTCCCCGCAGCAGTCCGCCACTTTCCTCCCCTTCCCGCGGGCAGGGCAGCGGCTTGAGTTGACGGCCGTTTTTGTTAGGTTGGCCACGGGGTGGCCCAGCCGGGAAAGCATTTCCGAGCTACATGCACGTGGGGTCTCGAGGACCAAACCGTGGACATGCACGATCTGACACGTCAACTGCACCAGGCGAACGATTCGAAAATCGTGATGCTGGTCGCCGATGGACTAGGCGGGCTGCCCCCCCAGCCGGGCGGACAAACCGAGCTGGAAACCGCTGGCACCCCTCATCTGGACGAACTGGCCCGGCGTGGCGTTTGCGGCGGCAGCATTCCCGTCAAACCGGGGATCAGCCCGGGCAGCGGACCCGGCCACCTGGCTCTGTTTGGTTACGACCCGCTGCAATACGTGATCGGCCGGGGGGCGTTGGAGGCGACGGGAATCGGCTTTGACCTGCAAGCGCAGGACGTCGCCGTGCGGTGTAACTTCTGTACCCTGGACGCCGCCGGGAACATCACCGACCGTCGCGCCGGACGGATCTCGACGGAAGAAAGCGCACCGTTGGCCGTGAAACTGCGCGAGGTCTGCCTGGCGGGCGTCGAGGTCTTTGTGGAACCGGTGAAAGAGCACCGGTTTGTGGTCGTCTTTCGGGGCGAAGGGCTGGGCGGCGATGTCTACGACACCGACCCGCAGGCCACCGGCGTTCCGCCCCTGGAACCTGCTGCGGCGACGGCCGCCAGCCAGCGGACGGCGGACGTGGCCGCGGAATTTGTGAGACAGGCTCGGGAGCTGCTGGCCGACCAGCCTCGAGCCAACGGGCTGACGATGCGCGGCTTTGCACCTCGGCCGGCCCTGCCCACCTACCAGGAAGTCTACGGACTCCGCGCCGCCGCCGTGGCCGTCTATCCCATGTACAAAGGGCTCGCCCGCCTGGTCGGCATGGACGTCGTCGGAGATGCCCAAACCCTGGCCCAGCAGGTCGAGGTCATCCGGGATCACTGGCGGCAATACGACTTCTTTTTTCTGCATTTCAAGTACACCGACAGCACCGGTGAGGATGGAGACTTCGAAGCCAAGGTGCGCCAAATCGAACAGTTCGATGAGGCGCTGCCCCAGATCATGGCCCTCCAACCCGACGTGACGATCGTCACCGGCGACCACAGCACCCCCGCCATGTGGGGGGCGCACAGCTGGCATCCCGTGCCGACCCTGCTGGTCGCCGACCACTGCCGTACCGATCCCTGCCAGCGGTTTGGGGAAAGCGAATGCCTCGGGGGGGGATTGGGCCAATTCGAGGCCAAATACCTGATGGTCCTGGCCCTGGCCAACGCCGGCCGCTTGGGGAAGTACGGCGCGTGAAACGGGCGGTGGTGGACGGGTCAGATGTGCCGATGAAAGTTTAGTGGCGTCGGGCGTGATGACGCCCAGTTTTTTTACTTTCTGAGCCAGCCGTAAGCCGGCGCTGATGAGGGGGCGCCGAGTTACGGGTGGCGGTTGTGGTCAGCACCCCGGCTGCGGAGTGTCATCTTGGCGCGACGGGAGGGCGTTTCCGCCTGGGGCCGGGCTTGAGCAGCCGGGGTGCTCCTCCCGCGGCGGATCGGGGCCGGCCCAGCCGGAGGGGTTCGCATCGCCTGGTGGACTTTTGCCAGGGCAACGCTCATACTGCATGGCTTAGCCGGTTACCTGCTGGGTGTGGCGAACGAATCGCGCGGCGGTGGCCCCTCCTTGGAACCTTCATCCCCGGTCTTTTCCCATGACTGCCCCCCGACACGATCCGGAACGCAAAATTGACCTGGACCTGGTCCGCTGTACCGAAAATGCCGCCCTGGCCGCCTGGAAATGGTTTGGTAAAGGGAACAAGAATCGAGCCGACCTGGCGGCCGCCGATTCGATGCGAGGGATGTTTAGTTTGATTGACTGCAAGGGGCTGGTCCGGATTGGCGAGGGCCGCAAGGACGAGGCGCCGGGGATCTTCTTGGACGAAAAGCTGGGAACTTGGGAACCCGATGCGGTCCCCATCGCCATTGCCGTCGATCCGATTGATGGCACGACGCTCACCGCGCGCGGCTTGCCCGGCGCGATCTCGGTGCTGGCCGCAGCGTCCTGTGACAATCCGGACGACGATCCCAGCGACCTGTTCCCCTCGATCCCCTCGCACTACATGGAGAAGATTGCCGTGGGTCCCAAGGTCAACGAGGGCCCGGGCAATATCCGCTTAGAAGCCAGCCTGGAAGAAAACCTGGACATCCTGGCGCTGAAGCTGGACAAGCGGGTGGAGGACCTGGTGGCGGTGGTGTTGGACCGGCCCCGGCACCAGGAGATCATCGAGACGCTGCGGCGTTGCAGTTGTGGCATCCGCCTGATTTCCGACGGCGACGTGGCGGCGGCGATCGCCCCCAGTCTGCCCAATTCAGGAGTCGATCTGTACGTGGGGATTGGGGGCAGCCCCGAGGCGGTGTTGGCCGCGGCGGCCATCAAGTGCCTGGGAGGGCAGCAGTTGAGCCGGATGTGGCCCAAGCATGAGGAGGAAAAACGGTATCTCCTGGAGGAGGAAGGGTGCAGCCAGGCCGATCTGGACCGGGTGTGGACCGTCGAAGAGATGGCGCTGGGCGACCGGGTCATTTTTGTCGCCACCGGGATCAGCGATTCCCCCATGTTGCGCGGGATCCGATACGAGGGCCGGCGGTGTGTCACCGACTCGATCCTGATCCGAGCTCGTAACCGCACGGTGCGCCGCATCGAGGCGCACCACGACATGAGTCGCAAAACCATTCGCTTTGCCTCCTCCGGGGAAGAGACGCA
>CAYFZZ010000160.1:0-4752 GCA_964347545.1 uncultured Planctomycetaceae bacterium
CGACCAGGATCAGCGTCCGTTCGAACTGCCCCATGCGTTCGGCGTTGATCCGGAAGTAGGCCTGGAGGGGAAATTCGATCGTGACTCCCGGGGGCACGTAGATGAACGAGCCCCCCGACCAGACGGCCGTGTTGAGGGCCGCGAACTTGTTGTCGCTGGGCGGAATCACGCTGCCAAAGTGCTCGCGGACCAGGTCGCCATGCTCCCGCACCGCGGTATCGGTATCGGTAAAGATCACCCCCTGCTTGGCCAGGTCCTCCTTAAGGGAGCCGTAAACGACTTCGCTTTCGAACTGAGCTTTCACGCCGGCGAGGAACTTTTTTTCCGCTTCGGGAATCCCCAGGCGGTCAAAGGTCTGCTTGATCTCCTCCGGCACGTCGTCCCACGTTTTCCCCTGGTGGTCGGTCGGCTTGAGATAGTAATAGATATCCTGGAAATCGAGGTCGATTTTCCCACCCCAGTGGGGCATCGGCTTGGACTCGAAGATTGCCAGGCTCTCCAGCCGGATCTTGCGCATCCAAGCCGGCTCGCCCTTCATCTCCGAGATCTGAGCCACGATTTCGGCGTCCAGACCTTTCCGCGCCTTGAAGACTTCGTGCGTCTCGGTGTGGAAATCGTACTTGTTGATCTCGGCAATCGCCGGATTAAAATCGTGATCTTGGGTAACTTGCGAAGCCATTTTTCGCTTTCTTAAGTAATTGGCTGACTTCAGTAATACGTGCCGCAGGTTGGATCAGATGATCTGGTCGCCCGGAACAAACGCAGCGCGGTTCCGAGGCTCTCTGGTCAAAAAACTCCGCTCTTACCGGAATCCCGGCGGGCCGGGACTTGTTCCGGCCTACGTCCTGTGTTTCTAGGAACGAGTTCAGGTGGTGGTGGTCTCCGCTTTTTCCTCGGCGGCCAGCTTCCGTTCGGCGGCGGCCGCTTCGGGGTGCCTGGCTCGGATCGCATCAAACCCATGCTTGTGCAACTCCACCGCCAGCTCGGGCCCCCCCTCTTCAACAATCCGCCCCCCCAGCATCACGTGGGTGATATCGGGCGCGTTGTGTTCCAGCAACCGTTCGTGGTGAGTAATAATCAAGATGCCCATTTCGCCGCCGCGAATTTCCGCAATGCTCTGGCTGGCCAGCCGCACGGCGTCGGCGTCCAGCCCCGAATCGGTTTCGTCCAGGATGGCGAATTTGGGTTGCAACATGGCCAGCTGCAGGATTTCCGCCCGCTTCATCTCGCCGCCGGAAAAGCCGTCGTTGACGTACCGCCGAGCGAACTCGACGTCCATTTTCAACTGTTCCATCTTGCCCCGCAGCTCTTTGCGGAACTCCCGCATCGGGATCAGCTCTTCCCCCTCCCGCCGCTCAGGTTGCCGCACGTTGGTCGTGGCATGCCGCAGCAGGTCGGCCATCTTCACGCCCGGAATCGCCATCGGCCGCTGAAAGGCCATGAAAATGCCCTGCCGAGCTCGCTCGTCGGGGGAGAGCTGCAAAAGGTCGACGCCGTCCAGGGTGATCGATCCCTGGGTGACCTCGTAACCGGGATGCCCCATGATGGCAAACCCCAACGTGCTTTTGCCCGACCCGTTGGGGCCCATCAAGGCATGCGTCTCGCCCCGACGAATCGCCAGGTCGACGCCGCAGAGGATCTCTTTGCCGGCGACGGAAACGTGAAGGTTGGTGATCTTGAGTGTTTCGGACATGGGGGGGAGTGAGTGGTGAGTGGGTGAGTGGTGAGTGGTGAGTGGTGAGGTTAGCCGGTGATTTTCTGGTGGTCGAAGACCGGTTCGATATCCGTTTCGGGCTGGACATAGCCGCTGTGATGGGGCACGGGCAGTTCGTCCGCCAGCACCACGCCGGCTCGCTTGGTGATCTTGTGGCCTTTCACTTTATCCTGGATCCGCATCAGGCCTTCCAGCAACGATTCCGGACGCGGGGGACAGCCCGGGACGTAAACGTCGACCGGCACGACCAGGTCCACGCCTTTGACGACGTGGTAGCCGTACTTGAAATAGGGTCCGCCGCCGACGGTGCAGGCGCCCATGGCAATCACAAACTTGGGATCGGGCATCAGGTTGTAGAGCCGCCGGACACGACTGGCCATTTTGTAGGTGACCGTCCCGGCGACGATCATCAAGTCGGCCTGCCGCGGAGTGGCTCGGAAGGCCCCGGCCCCAAAGCGGTCCATGTCGAACCGGCTGGCCCCGCTGGCCATCATCTCAATGGCACAACAGGCCAACCCGAAGGTCATCGGCCACAAACTGGATTGCCGCGCCCAGTTAATCGCCTGTTCAATCGTCGTGGTGATGAAATTTTCCTCAAAGCGGCCTTCGATCCAGGGCGTGCTCATGATGACTTCCTCAGCCGGGGGGATGCCAGGTGCGGGTTGCGAGATGCGGGATACGGGTTGCGGGATATGGGATGCGGGATCGCCTCGTGATATAAAGCCCCAGTTATACCTCTCGCTCAATGGGTTTCAAAGGTGCAGCAGGTCGCTCCGTCCAGCCGGCAGGCGGTCAAACGGACGTCGCGGTGCAGCAGCTGGGCAAATACCAGCCGCTCTAAGGCACACACGCTCCGATCTTCCTCGGCCAACTGCGGGTAAGGGCACGCCTCAGCCGTCAGCACCGGCAACTGGCCCGATTCGTCCACCTCAAACGGCACATTCCGCTCGGCAAACAACCGCTTGATCGATCGCATCCGCTCGGAAACCGTCTGACCGGTCACCTGCGGGCGATACATCTCGGCCATGGTCCCGGCCAGCCGTTCCAGCAGCCCGCGGCGGACCTCGGGTGCGGATACCCGCCGGACTTCCCGCCAGAGGGCCATCGCCAGATCGGCGAAATTTCCGCCAATTTGACGCCGTCCCCGTTCGGTCAGCCCATACTCATGGCTCGGCCGCCCCCTTCCCCGAGGGGCCGCCTGGCGGTGGATCAGCCCGGCGGCCATCAGGCGGCTGAGCCGCTGGCGGACGGCCGTCGCCGTCACGTTCAGCCGCTCGGCCAGCTGACTGACCGTCAGCCGTTCGTTGCGGCGGAGCTGGTTCAGCAGCTCGACATCCCCACCGGTCACCCGGCTGAGCAATTCGGCCTGGCTGGCACTGGTTTCCCCTGAGCGGTCCACTTGGACTGGCTCCCCCATTTGGCGGTCAAAAATCAATTTTTCCCCTTTATAACGCATTCTATCGCATGAGACATTTTTGACAAGATAATATTATTTAAATCGGCTCATTTTGCCGTAACCCGTTGACAAGTAGGACTTTTTTACGCTAGAAGTTCGGCAATTAAAGGGCGGGCGGGAAGATAGCCCTGCTAGCGGCCAGATCGTGGGGGAGGGGTCGAGTCATGAGCGTGGGGGAGCCAGGCCAGGGGCGGGAGTATTGGGCGAGCCGGATTGGGGTGATTTTAGCCGTCGCCGGCTCGGCCGTGGGGCTGGGCAACTTCCTCCGCTTTCCCGGTCAGGCGGCCCAGCACGGGGGTGGCGCGTTCCTCCTGCCCTACTTCATCTCCCTCCTGGTCCTGGGCATCCCCCTCTGCTGGGCCGAATGGACCATGGGCCGCTATGCGGGCATCCGCGGCTTCAATTCGGCGCCAGGCATCTACACGGTCATCTGGCGGAATCCGGCGGCCAAGTATCTGGGCGGCCTGGCGTTGCTGATCCCCCTGGTGATTTACATGTACTACGTGCTGATCGAGGCCTGGTGCCTGGGATATGCGCTAAACTACCTCACCGGCGATTTGATGATTGGCTCGGGCGGACGCATTGACAACATTATGGCTGAGGTACGAGCGGGGGCGGATGAGCCGTTGAGCGACCAGGAGGTGAGGACGGCGGCTTACGGCAGCTTTTTCGGCGGATTCGTCGGGGCGGACGCCGACGGGTCGATCCTCGCGCCGGGAAGACGTTCCTGGCTGCTGGTCTTGGGCGGGACGTTCCTCTTCAATTTCTTCCTGATTTACCGCGGAGTCACCCGGGGGATCGAAAAGTTCTGTCGTTACGCCATGCCGATAATGGTCGTCCTGGCGATCATCGTGCTGGTCCGCGTGTTAACGCTGGGCACCCCGGATCCCACGAAACCCGATCAATCGGTCGTGGGCGGCCTGGGATTTATGTGGAATCCTCAACCGAAAAAATTGTTCGATCCGCAGACCTGGCTGGCGGCCTCGGGGCAGATCTTCTTCAGCCTTTCGGTCGGCTTCGGGATCATCATCAATTACGCCAGTTACTTGCGGCGGAATGACGATGTGGTGCTGAGCGGCCTGACGTCCAGCAGCATGAACGAATTTTTCGAGGTCTGTCTGGGGGGCCTGATTACCTTGCCGGCCGCGTTTATTTTCCTGGGCATCGCCGCGGGCGGGATGGGCACCTTTGATTTGGGTTTCCAGGCCTTGCCCAATGTGTTCGCCTTAATGCCCGCCGGACGCCTCTTCGGCTTTCTCTGGTTTTTCATGTTGTTCGTGGCGGCCATCACCAGCAGCGTCTCCATGCTGCAACCGGTAATCGCCTTTTTCGAAGAAGGTTTTGGCTTGAAGCGGCACAGCTCGGCCGCCATCCTGGGATTGATCTCCGCCCTGGGATGCGGTTTTGTGGTCTACTTTTCCAAAGGCCTGGTCGCCCTGGACACCTTCGATTTCTGGGTCGGCACCACGCTGATCTTCGTACTGGCAATGGTGCAAGCCATCCTGTATGGCTGGATCTTTGGGATTGAGAAGGGAGACCAGGAGGCCCACCGGGGCGCGCACATCCGCATCCCCTGGTTTGT
>CAYFZZ010000161.1:0-14059 GCA_964347545.1 uncultured Planctomycetaceae bacterium
TGAGAACGTGCCGTTGTCTTGGGAAACGACCGCGTCCGGAAAGTGCTTCGCAACCACACTGGCGATTCGGTCGGCTACGTCCGACTGGTTCACAGGAGCGCCCAAAGTTTCCGAACAAGCTACGATGCACACAGCAGCAGTCACAACTACAAAGTGTTTGCCTGTCATTGTCATTCTCTATTGGCAGCTAACGCCTACGTTAACCGGGCGGCGACAGAAAACGTGATTTCAAGAACTGGCATGCTTCGCCGCTCCGGTTCAACGTTTTGTTATCCACCATTTGGCCGTGGGCGGGTTAGCTGTAGTGCCAATAGATGTAAACAACCGATTCATCATTGTCTATGAAAACCTGGTAACTGCAAGCACCTTCCAATTCTTGTTGATGATACGTGCCGTTTTTTATGAGGTCGATATTCCACCAGCGCAGACGTGGCCCGTGTTTTAATCGAATTTCTGTCCCTTGTTCAATCAACCGCATCATCTCAGCATCCCGCAAATCTGTTGTGACAATTTGAACGCCGCCAACAGTATTGAGAGCAATCCCAGCAGGGAGAGTCTTTCGGTATTCAATCAAGTCGCCAGTGTTCAGCTCAACGCGGACGAACAAATACTTGGCGAACAGACCGCCATAATCGGAATTGGTCACGTTCGCGTTGCTTGGCGCGGGGACGCCACGTTCCACCAGCATGTCAATCGGGTCGGGGTGAGTACAAAGGTAAGCGACGTAGGCAGCAGAAATAGCCAATGTCACGATGATCGCAATCTTAATTGTTCGCGGCATGCCGACTGACGGTGGATAACTTACATAATTAACCGGCTAATTTCCCTGGATAACGCCATTATCACGCGATTATCCGGGGCCAGCAAGCCTGTGATAACGGTTTTATCAAGGTACAGTCGGGCCTGTGGTAAACGTTTTATCACAGGGCGAGGGGACGAAGAAACTTGCCGCTTGACAAAATTCCACAAATGTACAAATTTATATCACAGTGAGCCGGTTCGGAAAATCTTGTCAGGCGGGGGACTGAAAGATGAGCGTGAAGAAGTTTTGTGGACTACTGAATGAGGCGGAAGTGGGCAAGCACGACAAGAAGTGGTTTCCGCGCTGGCTGCGGCGGTATGCGGCCATGGTGAACACCGTTGACGGAATACTTTCCGTCAGCCAAACCGACGTCATTGCCTTTTCGCGGTCATTGCTCGACAACGGCACGCCGGCCCGGCAGCGGTCACCGGTGGGGCGCAGCTGCCCCCGACGCTGAGCGGCCTAGAGCGGGGACTCCAGCTGGCGGAGTTCGCGGGGCAGGGGGAAGTGCACATCTTCACTACGGATCACCCGCGATTCCACCTCGGCTCCATAGCCGGCCTGCAGGTACTCGACACATTGTTCCACCAGCGTTTCCGGAGCGCTGGCGCCGGCGGTCAGCACCAGCGTTTCCACCCCCTCCAGCCAGGCCGACTCGATCTGCTGGGGCCCGTCGATCAGGTGCGCCGCCACGCCCGCTTGACGAGCCAGGTCGGCCAGCCGCTGGCTGTTGGAACTGTTCTGGCTGCCCAGGACCAGCACCAGGTCCGCTTCGCTGGCCAAAGCGGCCACCGCCTCCTGGCGGTTCTGCGTGGCATAGCAGATATCTTCCTTGGGCGGAGCGACGATTGCGGGAAACCGCTGCTTCAAGCGGGTGATCACGCGGTTAGCGTCGTCGACCGACAGCGTGGTCTGCGTTAAATACGCCATGTGGTGCGGGTCGGCCACTTCCAGGCGATCCACGTCTTCCGGCGTTTCGACCAACACGATCGCCTCCGGCGCCTCGCCCATCGTACCGATCACTTCATCGTGCCCCTCGTGTCCGATCAAGACGATCGTGCGGCCCTCCGCGGCGTACTTGATTGCCTCGAGGTGGACTTTGGTCACCAGCGGACAAGTCGCGTCGATGGCTCGCAACTTCCGCTGGGCCGCCTGCCGCCGGACCTCGGGCG
Source organism: uncultured Planctomycetaceae bacterium (assembly GCA_964347545.1). Classification (GTDB taxonomy): domain Bacteria; phylum Planctomycetota; class Planctomycetia; order Pirellulales; family UBA7805; genus CS4-C045. Next base: position 1,975 of record CAYFZZ010000161.1, read on the forward strand.
ACACGCCATGCGCGGAAAACAACAGCGTGGCGCCAAGGGGCACTTCCGCCACATCGTCGACGAACACGGCCCCCCGACTGCGAAACCGCTGGACGACGTATTGGTTGTGGACAATTTCGTGATAGACATAGATCGGCGTGCCGAAGGCCTGGATCGCCAGATCGAGGCACTCGATCGCCATGTTCACCCCCGCACAAAATCCGCGGGGAGCGGCCAGTAAGATTTTCATGTCGGTGTTCCGAAGTGCTCAAACTCTGCCCGCGGCATCCCAACCGCTGGTCGGCCGGCTGCCCTCCTGGACCCCCCCCTCCCACCGCTCGACGCTCCTCAGAGGACGGACCGGTGGTCGGCCAGGGCCGGGTGGTCCTGCAGCTCATAGTACCGAAATATCCAGTAGGCGACCAGATAATCGATGGGGGCGGTGTGGATGTTGGTCGCGGCGCCCGGGGCCTTGAGTCTTGCTCCCAGGTTCGCCTTCCAGACGTAGTCGTCCGGGTTCTGCTGGTCGACCCACTGCAGTTGCCTGGTCTCGACCTACCGCGGCGCTCAGCCGTCGAACGGCCATCCTCCAGCCCAGTCGCCCAGGCATGGGAGGGTTCCCCATCGAGCGTTCTTCTGTCTGGCCCCGAACCGCCGCAGGCCGCGGGACAGGGATCGGCGCGGGGAAAGGGATCGCGACCCACTCTGTAGAAAACCCGCAAAGCGGCTTCCCCGGGTCGTGCTCGTGCTGTGTCCGCAGGACGGTGCTCGTACTCGTAATCGCCACCCTGTTCGTGCCTCATCGTCCGCTCGATTACGATTACGAGCACGAGCACCGCTTCGCTGAGCACGAGTGACAGGCAGACGATATCCTATAAGAGGGGTTTTCTACAGAGCCATCGCGACCCACTGGGGAAGGCCTGCCAGCTTTTGTGTCTCGACCAACACGCTATCTGCCGCGGATTGCTCAAGCGGGGATGTCCGCCAGCCGGGCCACCCGCAAGGGCGTCGGCGGCGGTTGCCGCATGGGACGCGCTTCCCGATGCTGGTCGGCCGCCCAGCGGCAAACGGCCAACAGGGCCGCGCAACGTTGAGGCAAGTCGGTGTCGGAAGCGGTATCCAGCAGCCAATCAACGCCGCTGCCCACCGCCTCCCGTCCTGCCAGCCCCGCCGCCACCAGGCTGTGCACCGCCACGGCCGTATCGGCCACACAGACCGGGCCCTCGCCCGGGAGGTAGTCCGCATCGTCCGCCGGCAGTTCACCCCAGCCCCCCTCGGGTTGCTGGTGAGCGACCAGCCAGTCGGACGCGGCCTGGCAGATCGCATCCCGGGCGGGGACGCCCACGGCGATCAAAGCGGTCAACACATCCGCTGTCGTTCCGACCGCGCTGGTCGGCAAAATCGTGGCGGAAAGGGGACGGACGGTGTCGGCGAATCGACCGTCGCCAAGTTGCGTTCTGTGGAGAAAACTTACAGCCCGGTCCACCGTCGGCGAGCCGACTCGATATCCGGCGGCGCCTAGCGCCTGTAAGACCAGGGCCGTCAGCCCGATCTGGCTGCCGGCAAACCACCGGGTCGGCCGGCAGTCGGGCTGGGCGGCCGACCAACCGCCGTCGGGCCGCTGGCTTTCCAACAGCCTCGTCTTCAGCCGGTGTTGCAGATCGTGGGCGGACGCCAACCAACCCGCCGGGGTGTCACCTGCGGCGGGTGGCTGAGCATCGTTGTGACAAATCTGGACTTCCGGCGGCAACTGTCCGGCGTCGCGGTCATCGCTGGAGAGGGCCGCATTCAGGGCCCTCAACGTCCAGACGGACTCGGCCATGGACCGGGGCGGACGTTGGACCAGGCACTTTACGGCCGCACGGACGGCCGCAGAACGTACGGAAAGACCGCTGCGGGTCAGAGCGACAACGGCCATCGCCGTGTCGGCGGTCCCGGCAGGGTCCAGCGGGGTCCACAGGCCGTCTGCGGCCGCGTCGGCCCACACCCGCCGCAGCCGCCGCAGCCCAAAATTCCTGTGGCCGATCCGGCCGGGACGGTCACAGGACAGGGCCAGCGAGGCCCACAGGACGGCATCTGCACTCAACCCAACGCATCCCTCCCTCCCCCCGCTCGCCGACCGCAACCGGCGAACCAGACCAGCCCGCAGCCGGCGTGCCCGCCACCGGCCGGCCGCCTTGGACAGACGTACGATTGGGTTGGTGCGTGGCATCCGCCACAGCCGCATGACGAACGGCCACACGGCCGATCCGATCCGGCCGACCCCTGCCTGCTTCCGCCAGCCATCTTTTTCCGTCGCCTCGGCCCTCACCAGTTCCCTGACCAGGCCGGGCCGGCCAGACGTTGCCTGGGGTGCCTGTTGCTTGAGCAACCGGAAGGCCAGCCGCTGAATCGTACCGCTGGTACCTCTTCCCAGAGATCGACCGATGCGGCACTTGCGGATCGGCAACTGCCCGAACAGGGCCAAGTACATCCGTGTCGGCGTATCGGCGACCGCCAGGCCGCCCTGTTTCCAGAGATACCGCCGAGCGGTCTGCAGGACTGTTTCTCGAGCACTACAGTCCCACAACTTCAGGGCCAGGTAGGCCAGCATCGTGGTAGACACATCGGCCGCACCACCATGGCAACGTGGCCAGGAACCGTCGGGACGTTGCGCGTCGGTCAGCGCCCGCATCGCCGTGCGGACGTCGTCCGATGCGTGTCGATCCGGCCAGGCGGCCACGAGCAGAAACTGGACCACAGCGCGGGGATCGACCGGCCGCTGGCCGCGAAAGGAACCGTCCACCTGCTGCGCCTGGGTCAGCTGCAGTCGAGCGTCGGCGATGGCGCGGCGCAGCGGCGAACTGAATTCTGGCTCGGACACACACCGCAGCTTGCCGCTGGGGAACCGATCACGGCTGGCGTCTACCCCTGCGGGGACCAACCGCAAGGTCACCGCTTCCAGGTCGCTTTCCGCCTCGGTAAAGATACGTAATCGAGAAGCCCGGTTGATGGCCGTCGTCCCTGACATGGCTCGCTCCATCCGTGGAGATCGGTTTGGCGCCAAGCATCCTGCTCGGCGGCCGGTCGCGGGGCACAGCTTATGGCATCGGTTCGCTGCCGAGCAATACCAGCGGGGGCCCGCGGGGGCGGGCCGGGTGCTGGCGGGTCCTTCTTCCGGCTGGCCAAAGCGGGGAAAACTTGATGTCGCTCGCCAAGCCGGGTTGCCCTATAGTCCCGCGCCGGTTTTTTCGGGACGCCTGACTGCCAGCTTGTCTTGCCATGCTAGCACCTCGCACCGCTTTCTTGTTGTTGCTGGTCACCTGCTGCCCCCAGGTCCGGGCCACGGCCGCGGATGTGGTGGTGGTCTGCCCGCCTCGATTTCGCCAGGCCCTGGGTCCTTGGCTGAGCTATCGCCGGGCGGAGGGGTACGAAATCGAGCTGATCGGGGGTGGTCCGACGGCGGCCGACGTCCGCCGCCGGGTGCGACGCGTCGCCGCGACCGGATCCCTACAGGCGGTCGTCCTGGTTGGCGATTGCGACGCTCGACCTGATGACGGCTCCCGCGAGTCGGTCCCCACCACCTACGTCGCGGCCGATGCCATCCCGCGGTACGGCGGCGAGCAAGAGATCGCCACGGATAACGCGTACGGCGATCTGGACGGGGATCATATTCCCGATGTGGCCGTGGGTCGGTTGAGCGTTGAGGATCCTCAGCAGCTGGCGACAATCGTCCGGAAAATCATCGCTTACGAAACCAGCCAGGACTTTGGACCGTGGCGACGGCAGATCAATCTGGTGGCGGGGGCAGGGGGGTTTGGGCCCCTGGTGGACGGGCTGATCGAGCACACGACGCGCGTCTTTCTGGCGGGAGGAATCCCCGCCGCCTATCACACGTCGCTGACACACGCCAGCTGGACCAGCCCCTACTGTCCCGATCCGCGGAAATTTTCCCAAACCACGTTGGAACGGCTGAACGAGGGCTGTCTGTTCTGGATTTACATGGGGCACGGCCGACCCCACGCGTTGGACCACGTGAACCTGCCGGACCGCAGCTTTCCGATCTTGACCACCCACGACCTGGCGCGGTTGGCGTGCCCGTCGCCGGGGCCGGTGGCCCTGTTCATCAGCTGCTATGCCGGCGCGTTTGATGCCCCCCAGGCTTGTCTGGCCGAACAGATGGTGCGGCACCCGCGGGGACCGGTCGCGGTCGTGGCCGGTTCCCGGCTGACCCTGCCCTACGCCATGGCCGTCCTGGGAGCGGGATTGATGACCGAATGTTTCCAGAGCCAGCGTCCGACGCTGGGCGAACTGCTGGTGCGGGCCAAGCAGCGGGCGGCGGCCCTCCAGCCCCCGGACGCTCGCCGCGCGGCACTCGATTCCCTGGGACGCCTCTTCAGTGGATCCCGTGAGGAGATGGCTGGTCAGCGGCGCGATCACCTGCACCTGTTTAATCTGGTGGGGGACCCGCTGTTGCGGCTGTACTACCCCCAGCCGGTCCGGCTGGAGGTGCCCCCCACCGCCTCTCCCGGAGAGACCATCACCGTCACAGGCCACACCCCTCTGGCCGGGCGGGCCACCCTGGAACTGGTCGTCCGCCGCGACCGCCTCACCTTCTCGCCGCCGCCCCGCAAAACGTACCAGCCGCAGGAAAAGTTCCTGGCCGACTTCGACGAGGTCTACCGGCAGGCGAACGATCCGCGGTTGGCTCTGCGGCAAGTCTCCCTGGACGCCGGCGAATTTCAGCTGCCCCTGGCGGTCCCCCCGGATGCCTTAGGACCCTGCCACGTCCGCATGTACATCCAGGGCCGCCAGGCCAGTGGGATGGGCGCGGTGCCCGTGGAGGTGCACAAGGGAAACGGGTTGCCCCCGCGGGGGCAACCCGGTGAGTGGTGAGTGGTGAGTGGTGAGTGGTGAGTGAATCATCGTGAGCGGTCCCGGCGCGCCGGGACTAGCCGCCGGTTTTGCGTATGTTGGCGATGCCAGGTTTCCGGCGGCCAGTCTTGGCGAGCCGGGACCGCTCATCCATGGAAAGGCTGGCCCTAGGGCCCCACTTCCAGGGAATCCCCCGATAGATCGGCTTCCACATCCTGACCCCCGCGGCGGGTACCTTCCGCTTCGTGGTGGCCGGACACCGAGCGGGTGATCATGACGTCGAAGACGTTTTCGATCTGCATCCCGGCCTGGCACGATTCGGCGAACGCGGTGAGGAACTGGTCGATCATCGCCGCTTCGATCGTCAGGGGGGGTTGGATTCGCAGGACCAGCGGATTGGACCGGGTGACCTGGCTGTAGATCCCGTACTTGTCGAACAGGGTCTGCATTTGAAAGATAGCCGGCAGGCTGCGGACGATTTCTTCCAGGTGTTCCGACAGATATTGCATCATGCCGGCCGCCTCCGCCCGCTGGAGATGGGACGCGACGGATTCGGTCAGCGGCGCCAGTTCCACGCCGACCATCAGGCCCAGGCCCCGCACCTGGCGGATGTAGCCGCTGGTTTGAGCTTGGATTTTCCGCAGCCCCTCGATCAGCTGCTGGCCGCGTTGGGCCGCGTTGTGGATCAGGTCCGAGTCGACGAGGGTTTGAAGGGTCGCCAGGGCGGCGGCACAGGCGAGGCTGCCACCGCCGAAGGTGCTGGTGTGCAGGGCGAAGGTGTCCAGGGTGCCGTAAGCGCGGCGCCACAGGTCCCGCCTGGCGAGGGTGGCGCCGATGGGCATCAAGCCGCCCCCCAGGCTCTTGGCCAACGTGATCACATCGGGTTCCACCCCCTCGTGCTGGCAAGCGAACATGGCGCCGGTCCGCCCCATACCGGTCTGCACCTCGTCCACCACGAAGAGGGTTTGCGTATCGCGGCACAGCGTTTGAGCTCGCGAAAGATAACCCGCCGGGGGGACGACCATCCCCCCCTCGCCCTGGATCGGTTCCACGATGAAGGCGGCGAACTGGCGGGTCAGCAGAGCTCGCTGGAGCGCGTCCAGGTCGCCGTAGGGGACCCGCTGACAGTCGGGCAGCAGCGGCCGGAAAGGCCGCTGGTATTCCACGTTGCCGGTGACCGACAGGGCCCCCAGGGTCTTGCCGTGGAACGAGCCTTCGCAGGAGAGCAGCCCCTGCCGGTCGGAAGTGCGGCGGACCAGTTTCAAGGCGGCCTCGACCGCCTCGGTGCCGCTGTTGCAGAAAAAGACCATCTCCAGACCCTGGGGCGCCACCGCGACCAGCCGTTCGGCCAGGGCGGCCGCGTAGGGATTGATAGCGGATTGGGCAAAGCCGGGCGCCAGTTGCTGCAACGCTTTGCGGATCGCCGCCACGACCCGCGGATGGTTGTGTCCCAGGTTGAGCGACCCGAAGCCGGCGACAAAGTCGAGGTATTTGCGACCGGCGTCGTCCCACAGATGATTCCCCTCGCCGCGGACAAAAATCTTGGCCAGGCCCGCTTGGCCCGCCACGTCGACGAAAACCGGATTGATGTACCGACGCTGCCGCGTGGCGGCCTTGTCGGCCAACTCAGAAAGGGGAGGGACCAGGCCGGGCAGCGGCTGGGCCGGCTCGACCAGGGCCCCCGCTCGGGCCGTTCCCGCCACGCTGGCGGCCGCAGGACTCGACAGCGAAGGCGGCATCCAGGACGCCCCCCGCTGGGTCGTGACCTTCAGGTAATTGGCCCACATCGATTCCTCGACCGGGCGGCCAAACGAGAGCAGACGGTCGAAACGGAATCCGTTGGCCACCGCCAGACCGCCAATCTCCTCGATCCGCTCAGTACTCAACTCCCTCCCCAACGAAAAACACTCGCCGCGACCCTCCAGCGCCAAGGTGATGGTCTCGCCCAGACAGGCCGGGATCGTGCCGAAGTGGAACTGCAAAAAGACCGAGTCGCGACCCATCACGTCGGGGATCTGCGTCAGCCCGCCGGAAAAGATCAAGACGTCGTCCCGCTGAGCGGACCGGCCGTAGACGTCGGCCGGAACCCCCACGTCGACCACGACCGAGCCGGGTTGCAGAGCGAACTGGTCGATGCACCCCCCGGTCGACGTGGCGGAAATGACCACGCGAGATTTCGCCAGGGCCGCCGCAATGTCGTGATAGGCTTGCCCTCCCAGGGAGTGGGCCAGGCGGTGCACGCGTTCCGAGGGACGCCGCGAGACCAGCAACAGTTGGCCGACCTGGGAGGCCAGCAGTTTTGCCGCCGCGGTGGCAATGCTGCCGGGGACACCCACAATCGCCACCGATTCGGCACTCAACTCCAGCCCCGTCTCCCGGCAGACGTGTTGCAGATTTTGCAGAGCGGCAAAGACGGTCAGGCTGTTGCCCGTGGTGACAGGGACGGGACTGTGCCGAGCGAGATAGGAGCCGTGGCCGCCGATGACGCCGGTCATGGACCCCAGGCCGACCAGGCCGGCACCCCAGTCGGCCGCCATCTGCAACGCCTCCTGGGCATGCCCGATGCCTGCCTGCGGGTCTTGCAGGATCTGGTGAGCGTCGAGGGGGATTTCGTACAGCCGCCCTTCGGTGACGGTGCCCCGCAGCGACTTCAAGTTTCGCAGTTCGTCGATGACCTTCGTCCGATGCGAACTCTGCTGGCCCGCTGCCGCACGGACGGCCAGCGCACTCTGCACCTGACTGCTCAGCTCCAGCCAGTTCCCGTTTCCCCAAACGGCGCTCAGGCTCCCGCGGTCCTCCAGCTCAAAAAATGTGCGACTGGCTCGGGAGAGAGGATGGAGCAAAAAAGCAAACTTCATGATCGAACGGATAATGAAATTTCGTAGAAAGGCATCCCGGGACAAAAGTGAACTCTGGCCCCAGGTCCTGGATTGGGTGTCCGTAATACTTTACCGGATTGCAGCAGAGGAAAAGATACCGCGGGGGAGAGGGCCCCCTCGCCTGAACCCTCTGCCCCACCCCGATGCCGTGGGTATCGGGGCGGGGGAGAGGGGAATTGGGTGGGTCAGACCGTCAGTCCTCCTCCGCGACTTTCACGCAACGAAACTCGCGGCAACCCTGGGCGGCTACCATCGGCTGAGGGTCACCCCCATTCCACCATCTTGGGGCTGGGACGGGTATTCGGCCACGCTTGATGCCCCGAACGGGGAAGACCCATTGACGGCCGCTGATGGCTGAAAACAGCATAATACCGGCCGGGGGTGGGGACAACCAGCCGGGATGGGCCGCGTCGGCGGGTCCGCTATGGTTTTAACCCCTGCAGCAGGCGGTATAATCCAGGCAACACTCGGGGGTTGGCCGGCACGGCTGTCCCCCCCACCCCGCCTTGGAATTTGGCCATGCCGGGCTATGGGGTAGAGCCCTGCCCCTGGCGTGTGCCCCTGCCGTACCCCGCCTTGCCGGCTCGACCCATGAAAATCGTGTGACCCCCTTGCTGCGATCACCTGCCACCCCCTGGGGGGCGGGGATGGGGCAGATTCCTCTTCAGGATGCGTCCGCGTCTGGCCATGAAATCCGATTTTTTTCAGCGCTACACGCCTCTGGTGCTCTTGGCGTTCTTTCTCGCCTTCTTCGTCGTGATGTACGGCCGGCACCAGGCCCACAAGACGGACAACAACAACATCCGCCAGTGGCTGCCTGAGGACCTGCCGGCCAAGCAGATCTACGACCGTTTCTTCCGGCATTTTGGCAGCGACGAGTTTGCACTGGTCAGCTGGGAGGGTTGCACCCTGGACGATCCCCGAGTGGCCAAGTACGCGCGGCTCTTGGAACGCTATCGGGACGACAATGGCGAGCGGCTGTTTGCTGAGGTCGAGACAGGTCCGCGGATGTTGGCCCGATTGACGGACAAGCCGTTCGAATTAAAGCGGGAGGAGGCCCTACGGCGCTTGCAAGGCATCGCGATCGGACGTGATGGCAAAAGCACATGTGTGATTGTCAAGTTGACCGAGGCGGGAGATGCCAATCGTCGCGCGACGGTCGAGGTGATGCGGCAGCTGGCCACGACCAAACTGGATACGGACCAGGTGGATCTGACCGCCAGCGATGTGCACATGGCGGGTGACGCGGTGACGAATGCCGAGGTGGATATTGCCAGTCAGCAGGCGATCGATTCTCTGGTCATCTTGTCGATCCTGGTCGCCGTCACGTGCGCCTTTTTCGGTTTGCGCAGCATCGGGTTGGTGTTTGTGGTATTCCTCGCGGCGTTATACAGCTCGTTTTTTCCCGAGGCGGCAGTCTATTGGCTGGGGGGCAACATGAACCTGGTGCTGGTCGTGATGCCGGTACTGGTCTACGTGCTGACGCTGTCGGCCGGGGTGCATCTGGTCAACTATTACCGCGACGCCCTGCAGGACTCCCCCGCCGAACACGCTCCGCTGGTGGCGGTCGAGCACGGTTGGTTGCCGTGCACGGTGGCGGCCACCACCACAGCGATTGGCCTGGGGTCGCTATGCGTCAGCCCCATCCAGCCGGTGAAGGATTTTGGTTTCTATTCCGCCTTGGGGATCGTGGGCAGCCTCGTGTTCGTGTTCCTCCTTCTGCCCTCCCTCCTGGTCGCTCGGCAAGAACTCCCCCTCTTCCGCCGCGGGCTGGCCCCCAACAACCGCGGCTCGTGGTTGGAACTGCCCGCTTGGAACGCGGCCATCAGCCGCTTCGGCAGTTTCGTCGTGGATCATAAAACCATCATGGCCACCAGCTGCCTGGCGGTGTTGCTTTTTTTGGGCTGGGGCGCTTCTTACACCAAAACGTCGGTGCGACCCAAGCGGTTCTTTGACGAAGACAGCCGGTTGCTGACCGATTACCGCTGGCTGGCAGAATCGAGCCGTTTTGGCCCGCAGGTTCCAATCGAACTGGTGGTGCGGTTCGACAATACGAAAAATGAACTGAACACGTTGAGACAGCTGGAACTGGTCAGCGACCTGCAGACCGATCTGCTGACGAACGGGGCGGACCTGGTGGCCAGCGCTATTTCTGCGGCGACCTTCGCACCCGACCTGGCGGTCGACCGCCGCGTCAGGTTTACGCTGAACAAACGCCTGGCCGGCAATCGCCCGGCATTCCACGAGGTGGATTACTACAGCAGCCACGGCGCGAACCCCGGGGAAACCGGGGCCCCCAGCGAATCGGAAGTGCCGAAAGTCGAGCTGTGGCGGATCAGCGCGCGGATCGAAGAGACCGAAAAAGATTATGACGTGATTACCCGCGAGGTGGCCGACCATGTCAATAGCTTCCTCGCCAATCGCCAACAAGAACTCGCCCGCCAGCGGGACGAAGCATCCGCAGAACAAGAAGCTTGGGAGGCCAAGGCGGCCCTGAAGCTGGAGGAGTTCCAGCGGGAATTTGCCGACGACCCCGAAAAGCTGACCCTGGCTCGGCAAAAATTCGAAGAAGAAAAAGAGTTTCGCCGCAAACGGCAGGCGGCACAACTGGTCGATCTGCAGGATGACACGACCGGCGTGGACGTGATCTACACCGGCATGGTCCCGCTGTTCTACGAAGCCCAAAACGAACTGCTGCGAGGGCTGTTCAACAGCTTCATGCTGGCCTTCCTCCTGATCGCGGTCGTCATGATCGGCTGGTTTCGCAGTCTGCGGGCCGGACTGGTGACCATGTTCCCCAATGTCTTCCCGGCGGCCGTGATCTTCGGGTACATGGGATGGCGAGGCCTGATCGTCGATATCGGCTCGATGATGACCGCCAGCGTCGCCATGGGGATCGCTGTGGATGACACGGTCCATTACCTGACCTGGTTCCGTCGAGGCCTGCAGAACGGGCTCTCGCGCCGCGAAGCACTGATCGATGCCTATCGACGGTGTGCTCAAGCCATGACGCAAACCACCATGATCGCCGGGCTCAGCCTGCTGGTCTTCGTCTTCAGCAGCTTCCAGCCGGTCTCCCAGTTCGGCCTGCTGATGTTCGTCCTGCTGGTCGCCGCCCTCGTCGGGGATCTGATCTTCCTGCCCGCTCTGCTGGCCAGCGGCGCGGGGAAACTCTTCGAGCCCAAACCGGCGGCCCCCGCCCCCCACCCGGTGGAACAGCCGGTCGCTTGACCAGGCCGCCCCGTGGCAGAGGCCGAACTGCGGGGGCCGCACCCCCAGCGTGTGATCCGCGGGGGACATCGGCAGAAACTGCCGTGATTTTTTTCCGGCGAGCGGATCGTCCGGAATTTCCCGTGGAAACTGCCAGTAACGGGGACCTATCGTCAGCGGGGACCAGGGGTTGCGTGACATCTGCCCCGCCACAACCCGCCGGCCGGCGACTTGCCCTTTTGGGGGGTTTCGGTTTGCACGCAGGCGGCCGTTGCGTTAAGGTAAGAACGAGCTGCTCGTCTTGGGCTGCCGGTCATCTGCCGCGGCCACACGTCACGGCACCGAGGGACGGAGTCATGACTACCACCACCTATTTTGTGCAGGTCTGCCCCACCTGCGGCCGTAACTTGCGGGTTCGTTCCGAGTATCTGGACCGGCAGGTTGTCTGTAAGCATTGCGGGGGTCATTTTCGAGCCTGCGATGACGGCGATGCCGCCGCTTCGGCAGACCTGGGCAGCGACATTCTGCGGCGAGCCAACGAACTGCTCGATTCGGTAAAGCTGCGCCTGGACGAGGACTCCTGAAGGAGTCCGCCGGCCACATCGCCCGGCGCCCCCGCCCCGAGCTGCAACGCGGCGGCATGGACCAGCCTGGGGGCTCAAAAGGCAGTTTCCCCGCCTTCCTGGAGGGGAGGGTGGAAAGAACCACGAAGGACACGAAGAACACGAAGGGGGCAAAGCGAAAGGCAACACGGGGCCCAAAAGTCAGGGGGACTGGAAAGTCAGTGGTGCCCGCTCTTTTCAATCCGATTTCTCCCCCAAAAGTCAGTTTTACCCGCTGTCCCTCCCCTTGCCCGTCAACTCCTGAACCCAATATGGTTCATGCGTCGATTCCAGCAGGCCTCCTCCCAGCCTGCGATGCACTTCGATGGTGCAAAGTCAGGGCGCGATGGGAATGATCGTCGAATTTGACCTTCGTGCTCTTCGGTGTGCCAAGTAAGTCTGTTTGTTCTCGATAACTGAAAGGAGTTATCCATGGTAATTGCCTGTTGACCATGTAGTCGGGCGGGCATCGTGTTTGGGTAACCGGCTCGGTGAAGCCCCGCTTGGACGAAGACGTCAGCCGTAATGCGAAAGCGTGAACCCGTTCCGGCCTCGTGACAC
>CAYFZZ010000162.1:0-23713 GCA_964347545.1 uncultured Planctomycetaceae bacterium
CCCTTTTTTCTTGATGGCCAGGTTGGCAATCACCGAGATCAGGTTGGCATTGCCACACCGTTCGCCAATGCCGTTGATCGTCCCCTGAACCTGCGAGGCCCCGGCGTCGACGGCGGCCAGCGAGTTGGCCACGGCCAGTTCGCAGTCGTTGTGGCAATGGATGCCGACCGCGACACCCAGAGGTTCCAAGATTTCCACGGCGGCGCGGGTCAGCCGCGCGACTTCTTCGGGCATGCTGCCCCCGTTGGTATCGCACAACACGACCATCCGCGCTCCGGCCTCGCCCGCCGAGCGGATCGTTTGTTCGGCATAGGCCGCGTTCGATTTCCAGCCGTCAAAGAAATGTTCTGCGTCGTAAATCACTTCCCGCCCTGCTCCGACCAGACAGGCCACGCTGTCCCCGATCATCTGCAGGTTCTCCTCGGGCCTGACCCGTAACACCTCGGCCACGTGAAAGTCAGACGTCTTGCCGACGATCGTGACGACCGGGGCTTGCGAGTTCAGCAAGGCGCGCATGCCGGGATCTTGGTCCGCGGTAACTCCCCGCCGACGCGTCATGCCAAAGGCGCAGATCCGCGTGTGCTGCAACTCCAGCTCACTCACCCGCTGAAAAAACTGCTCGTCCTTCTCATTCGACAGCGGGTACCCGCCTTCGACGTAGTCCACGCCGACGTGGTCCAGCTGCTGAGCGATCAGGAGTTTGTCGTAGAGCGAAAAGCTGATGCCTTCGCCCTGAGCCCCGTCCCGCAAGGTGGTGTCATAAATCTCGATGCGTCGCATGGCTGGCCGCCGCAGAACCTGGTCGTGGCTGGCAGAAAGTACCTGATGCTGGCTGGAAAAATGGTCTGAATAAAAAACCCTGAGTCCCTCGCCGGGCCTCAGGGTGTTTCTTGTTCCGTCCGCTCGCGCTGGCAAAACCCTAAGGCCGCGCCTCCTTACCAATCACGCCACCCATCACGCCCCGCCCCAGGCCAACAGGGACCGGGTGCCGGTGGGCGACAGACCCCACGAGGGGTCCCAGCCTCAGGGTGTGCGGGCGGCAGATGTCGGCCATCCGGTATTTCATCGTATGAACCCCCACCGTGCAAGCCTGAAACCTACTACGGCCGGACCAGAGTGTCAACAACGCGGCCCTCGCCCTGGGCACGGACGCGGACTCCCGCTCGGACCCCCCCCGGCGGCCGCCGACCCGCCACGCCGTCCCCCCACGGCCCGCCACCGACACGGCAGAGGGGGGGACACACCGGAGCTGCCCCCGCGCCGCGGCCCACCCCGCAGACCGTCAGGAACGCTGAGCCTCGTACTCGCCCTCGTCCTCGTACTCGTCCTCTTCGTATTCGTCCTCTTCGTATTCTTCGTCGTCGTACTCGTCCTCTTCGTACTCGGCGTCCTCGTCCTCTTCGTCCTCGTCCTCGTCCTCTTCGTACTCGTACTCGTCCTCGTACTCGTACTCGGCGTCCTCCTCCTCGGACTCGTCCTCTTCGTCCTCGTCCTCGTCCACGTCTTCGTACTCGTCTTCCTCGTACGCGTCCTCTTCGTACTCGTCCTCCTCGTACTCCTCTTCGCCGCGGCCTGCTTCGTCGTCCTCTTCCAGGTATGCGTCGGCGTCCTCTTCCTCGTAGGCATCCTCCGCGTACGCATCGTCCGCGTATTGCTCTTCGTCTGCGCTGGAATGCCGCGTGGCGCTGAGCGTGATTTTGTTGCGTCGCCGCGGCGGAGCGGTTTCGTCGGGCGGGGCCGAGCCGCCGGCCATGGCGGACCATTGTTCGGGGGTCAGCAAGACTTCCCGGGCCTGGGATCCGTTATAATTTCCCACGAAGCCGTCTTCGGCCATGAAGTCGATCAGGCGAGCGGCGCGGCCGTAGCCGATTCCCAGAGAGCGTTGCAGCAGCGAGACGCTGCCGCGGCCTTCGCGGACCACCACGTCGATCGCCGCCTCGTACAGCTCGTCGCGTTCTTTCAGCCCCTGCCGGTCGTCGTCGGCCCCCGCCGGTTTCAGCTGGACCAGCTCGTTGACAAACTGCGGTTCGTCCGTCGCCACGGCCGAGACAACGCCGCTGATCTCGTCGTCGGAGAGGAAAGTACCTTGTCCGCGGAGCAGCGAGCTGGTGCCGGGCCAGAGGAAGAGCATGTCGCCGTTGCCCAACAGTTTGTCGGCGCCCATTTCGTCCAGCACGACCCGGCTGTCGGTGCGGCTGGCGACCTGGAAAGCGATTCGAGCCGGCAGGTTGGACTTGATCAGCCCGGTGATCACATCCACCGTCGGCTTTTGCGTGGCCAAGACCAGGTGGATTCCCACCGCACGGCTCTTCTGAGCCAAGCGGATGATGTGTCCTTCGACCTCCTTGGCCGCCGTCATCATCAGGTCCGCCATTTCATCAGCAATGATCACGATGTAGGGCAGATGCAGGGGAATCTCCTGACGCTGCTCGTCCGTTTCCGCCTCCATCCGCTCCATCAACTCCTCTTCCCCCAGCTGGTTGTAGACGCTGACGTGCCGCACGCCTGCGCGGGCCAGCAGCGCATAGCGTTCTTCCATCTTGTCCACGGCCCAACCCAAGATGGCTTCCGCCTTTCTCATGTCGGTCACGACCGGGTGCATCAAGTGAGGCAGCTTCTTGTAAGGGCTCAACTCGACCATCTTGGGGTCGATCATCAGCATTTTCACCTCGTCCGGCCGCCGGGTCATGATCATCGAGGCGATGATTGAGTTAAGACAGACGCTCTTACCCGTGCCCGTGCGACCGGCGATCAGCAGGTGCGGCAGCGTGGCCAAATCGATCGTCATCGGGTTCCCCGACACGTCCTTGCCCAGAAAGACCGGGATTTTCATCTTTCGCCAGCGAGCCGTATCTTCTTCGATGACTTCCCGCAAACGAACCAGCTGCCGCTGGGTGTTGGGAACTTCGATCCCCACCGTGTTTTTACCCGGAATGGGGGCCACGACCCGGACGCTGGGCACCCGCAAAGCGATCGCCAAATCGTCCGCCAGGCCGGTGATCTTGGACAGCCGCAGACCGGCTTCCAGTTCGACCTCGTACTGAGCGATCACGGGGCCGGTTTCGATTTCCACCACGCGGACGTTGAAGCCAAAGCTGGCAAAGGTGCGTTCCAGCAGCTTGGCCTTCCGCCGCACCTCTTTCTCGTGCTGCTCGTAACCCATCTCCTCGGGTTCCAGCAACAGGTCCAGGTCGGGCAATTCGTAATGACTGGCCTCCTCCACGTGACTGGCCGCCTCCAGCGAGGCGATCATCTCCTCACGCTCGTGATCGACCGGCGTGTTCTTCATCCCCAGGGCAGCGGCCAGACGACGCCGCACTCCCCGGCCGCCCCGCCGCGTGCGAATCACCCGCGGCCCCGACGCGCTCAAGTCCTGCGACGCTTCGTCCTCCGCCTGCTGGCCCTCGTCCGCGAAATCCTCCTCGCCATCCTCGTCCTCGTACTCCTCTTCGTCTTCTTCGTCCTCTTCCTCTTCGTCCAGTTCGTCCAGCTCGTACTCGTCTTCGTCCTCGTCTTCCTCCTCTTCCTCCCGCCGCGATTTGGTGCGGCGGCCCAGGATGCGGACCGCCGGTTCTGCCCGCGGCTCTTCACCCAGCTCGTCCTCGTCCTCTTCCTCCTCTTCCTCGGCCATAACGACTTGCTTGGCCTTCGCAAGGCGGCGATGACCGGGCTGGGCCCCGGGGGCGGCCAGCGTGCGACCGGTGGCCGCGATCGCCCGGCAAGGAGCGGCCACGCAGAGGATTCCCAGTCGGAAGAGGACGTAGTCGGTGCACAGCAGGAGTCCCGAGACGATCAGGCTGGCGATCAGCACGTAAGCCCCGGTGGTGGCGAAGTGCATCAGGACCAGGCCCCGTCCGGCGGCACCCAGCAGTCCCCCGGGCCCCGTCTCGGGCCCGAACCAGGCGGTGGGCAACCACCGCGGCACGGCCAGGGCCGCCAGCGTGGTGATCCCGATCAGGGAAAAAGTCCAGCCCAGTAGACGGAGGAACCGTTGGTTGACTTCGCGTCGCAGCAGCAGGAACAGGTCCAGCACCAACAGAGAAACCAGGGCGTAATAGGCTCCGACGCCCAGCAGGCGGAGCAGGCCGTCGGCCAGCCAGGCCCCGGCCCGGCCACACATGTTGTGGATCTCGCCGCTGGCCGGATACACCAGAATACCCCGACCGTCAAATACGGTCGCGTCTGCGCGATCGTACGAGATCAGGGCCAGGCCGGTGAAGACGACGCCGGCCAGCAGTGCCAGGGCCAGCGCATCGAGTTTGACGTCACGTTGGTCGAACATGGGCGAACCCAAGCGGAGGGGGTTGTGGGGGAGGACAGCGGGGGACCGACCCATCGACCAGCGCGTCGACCGGCGGGGGGACAAGCATCAGCGTGCAGGCTTGTCCGCCGACGTCTGCGCTGGGGAAACAACAAGCACGTCGGTGTCAGGGGGGTTTCAGGGGGGGTACTTTCTCGGTCCCGTGTATACGCTCTCCGCTCGAAGTCTAGCACTCGACAAGCGGCGGTAAAGCGAATTGGCCGGCCGCCGGGACCGATCGGCCCGGCAAACCGGGGGGCTGTGAGGATTGTTCCGGCCAGGACGGCCGCTGGGGGGCGGCGGGGGAGGGGCTGAGCGGACCAAGAAGGGGCGACCCCCTTCGACCGGGCTCGGCCAGCAGGCGTCAGACTTTACCCGCGCCACGCGACCCTCACCGGCCAGCCCGACCGTGGCCCGACGCGTCGGGAACAGGGCGTGCCCCAAGAGGGGCCTTACGGATCGGCCCCTGGAGGGAACACACGGGTGGGCGCAAAAATTCCACGCTCCTGCACCCGGAGGATGGCCAGCAGCTGACCCCGGCTGTCGAAGGCGGCGACTTCCACGCCCCCCGTCTCGCAACTCGGGTCCCGCGCGACCTGGCGCCCATTCAGAACATCCTCCGCTTCGGCGGGGGTTAAATCGAGCCGCGGCAGAGCCCCCACGGCCAGGCCGGCGGGCAACAAGTGCTGGAGGATGTTGTGCGTTCCCAAATCGACCAGGGGAATGGCATCCTCCACGCGAAACGGACCGATCGCCGTGCGGGTCAGAGCGGACATGACGGCCGCCGTCCCCAGGGACTGGGCCAGGTCGCGCCCCAGGGCCCGGACATAGGTACCGCCGCTGCAGGCGATGTCCAGCACCAGCTGGGGGTAGTCGTACTGGACCAGCTGCAACTGGAAAATGGTCACTTCCCGCGCCGCCAAGGGGACGTCCTTGCCTTGGCGAGCCAGGCGATAGGCGCGGCGGCCGGCGACCTTCACCGCCGAATAGGCGCAGGGTCGCTGCTGGATCGTCCCGGTCAGCGGGGCCAGGGCCGCAGTCACCTGGGCCGCCGTCGGCTGGGGAGGACCCTCCAGGGGCGTGACCTCCGTTTCCGTATCATCGCTGGGACTGGAACGGCCCAAGAGGAACGTGGCCCGATAACATTTGCGCATGCGTTGGACGTAATCGACCAGCCGCGTGGCCTTGCCCACACACACAATCAACACGCCGCTCGCCAGCGGATCCAGCGTGCCGGCATGCCCCGCTTTGACCGGGCCCGCGGCCTCCTGCACCCGATCGACCACATCCCGCGAGGTCATTCCGGTCGGTTTGTTGATGTTCAGCAGGCCAAACATGATCGTCACTCCCGGCCCTGAATCGGAAAATGGTTTCGCGGGCCAATCCCGGCGGCGGTCCTGGTGCCCAGGTTGGCGAACCGCGGCCGCAACCCGTCCACGTCATCGGGAACCCACCCGGCCCGCGCGCGCCATGGCGTCGTTTGGCAACGGGTTTCGGTCGACCGTGACGGTGCCCGCTTGGCGGGCGGCGCCAAGCGGCCGGCCGGCATGTTCCAGGCATCACGACCCCGGCCCGCAGCCTGGTGGGAATCGCGCGGCAAACTTGGCAAAAGACACACCAACCTACCCCCCAGGCGGAAACGCCTTTGTGGAATTAATCAGGACAAACTGCTAGGATCAACCGTATGGATGCCGCACAACTGGGGCCATACAAAGTGGGCAAGTGCCTGGGCCGTGGCGGGATGGGCACCGTCTACGCCGCGGTGGAAATCCACACCGGCCAGCCGGCGGCCGTCAAAGTTCTCGCTCCGCAACTGGCCGCCCATCAAGGTTTTCGGGAACGATTCGAATCCGAAATTGAATCGCTCAAACAGCTGCGACACCCCCACATCGTCAGTCTCTACGGATACGGACAGCAGGACCACTACGTCTACTACGCCATGGAACTTGTCGATGGTTGTAGTCTGGAAGACGAACTGCAGCAAGGACGGCGGTTCGAGTGGCGGGAAGTGACCGAGATTGGGATCGGCGTCTGCCGAGCGCTGAAACTGGCGCACGATCATGGCATTATCCATCGGGATATCAAGCCGGGAAACCTGTTGTGGGGCAGCGACAGCGTGATCAAACTGACCGATTTCGGTATCGCGCGGCTGTTCGGCAACACCGGCTTGACCAGCGAAGGGGGGGTGCTGGGAACGGCCGAATACATGGCCCCAGAACAGGCAGACGGGCGGCGGGTGACCCACCACTGTGACCTCTACAGCCTGGGAGGCGTGCTGTACGCCCTCCTGGCCGGCCGGCCTCCGTTTCAGGCCAAGTCGATGCTGGAAATGTTGCAGATGCAACGCTACTCGCAACCCGAACCGGTCCGCCGCTATGCCCACGAGGCACCGGCCGAACTGGAGCGGATCATTAGCCAACTGCTGGAAAAAGAGCCGCGGGACCGCTTCCCCAACGCGTTGATGGTCGCCCGCCGACTGGAAGCCATGGAACGAGCCCTCTCGCTGCGCGAAGAAAAAGAGCTCAGCGGCGAAGACGAAGAGCTCAGCGGCGAAGAAGCAGCGTCCCAGATCGCAGCCGACCAAGAAGATCCGCAGCTGGGCGAAACGCCTCCCCCGCTCCCGACCCCGGCAGACCAAGCGGGCTTCTCGCTGGACAGCCCCACCCCGCCCGCGGCAGCCCGCTCCCTGAACATGACCCGGGATGCCGATGCCCCGCTGGACGAACCCAGCCCGACGCGGATCGACGACACGCCGCCCCCCCCGCTGGCCCTCCCCGACAGAGAAAAAAAGGACGAGACGGAAGATGCTCCGCTATCGTCCAGCAGCGGCTTGCTGAAACGCGAGACGAGATTCACCACGGTGGAAGACGAACGGCGGGAGGCCGAACTGCGGCGGCCTGTCGAACACCCGCTGGTCGCCGCACCCACCTGGCTGCTGATCGCCTGCCTCGTCGCCACCGCCTGGGTCGCCTACTGGCTGATGCAGCCTCCCTCCGCCAGTGCTCTGCTGAGCCGGATTGCGGCGGCCGAGGAGGATGATCGCGCCCTGCTGGCCTCGGCCGACGATGTGGACAACTTTCTGCAGTACTACCCCGATCATCCTCGGGCTGCCGAGATCAAGGCCTACCAACGCCGTATCAAGATGCTGCAGCTGGACCGGACCGCCCGGGCCCGGGCCCGCCAGCTGCAACGCCAGTATCCCGAGTCGCCGATTGCCGGCGAGTACCTGGCCGCGATCCAACTGTCGGAAATCGATCCTGACCGAGCGGTGGTACGCTTGCAAGCCCTGGAAAACCTCTACGGGACCGCGGTCCAAGAAGACATCCGCGTGTTTGTCCAAGCCGCGCGGGGACAACTGCCCCGCATCCGGGAAAAGGTCCGCCAGCGGGCCGCCAGCCAGCGGGCCTGGGTCGACAAGCAGTTGAGCCAGGCGCAGAAACTGGCCACCAGCGACCCCGATCAGGCGCGCACCATCTACCAGTCGATCATCGAGCTGTACCGCGAACGACCCTGGGCGGCCGACATCGTCGCCCACGCCGAAGAACGCCTGGCCCTCCTGAACAGAACGGCCCCCCCGCGGGCGCCGTAGAGCTTCGTGGTACTCGGCCCCGCCGGTGTTCCCCCACCCGCCCCCCCCAAACCCCAGCCGCTCACCATCCCCTTCCCTCGCCCAGGAACAGCCGCACCAGCAGGTACAGCGCGACCAATCCCAGCAAGAACCCCCCGCACCGCCGCACCATTCGCCAACTCTCTGCCGACGTGAAATGCTGGCTCTCGATCTCCGCCTGATTTTCCAGAATGCTCTCCCGACAGGCGGCACACGTTTTAAATTCCTCGGCACCTTCCGCCGGGCCACCCACCAGAGCGGCCCCGCAAAAATGACAAACCGCGTCCAGCGCCGTCAGGTCGCTGGACGGCGGCACCGTGTACTCGGTGCCGCAACGGGGACACCGCGCTCGCCGACCAACATGCTGGTCGGAAATCGCCACGATCGTCCCACAACCCTCACATCGCGTCTCGATCACCATCTTGGTCGCCGGAACTCAACTTCCCGCGTTCCCCCGCTCACTTTCCCACTCCTCAGGTCCTCGGCCAGTCCCAGGCAACCTACCCGCCGGCGTCACCTCCCCGACAGCCCCCTCCGGCCAGACCCGCGAGCAAGCGGGCCCGCGCTGAGACCGGCTGAACATCCGCGGGGCGGCAGGGATGAAAAACCGGCTGCCATTTAAAAATCCCCACAGGCGGCCTGGCAAGTCGGCCGGCCGAAACCAAACTCACCGCCGCCCACCAGGCTCGGGGTCAAACCGGCTGGCCAGGCGGCCCAGCAGGCGGCCGTAAATCAGGATCAACGTCCCGGCCAAGGGAACCAAAAACAGCAGACTCCCATAGGGGGGATCGGAGACGGTCTCCTGACACAGCAGACAGAATGCGGCCCCCAGGGGGAGCGTCACGCTGTAAAAGGTCCCCCAGGCCAACGGGTGGGTGGCGAACGTGCCCAGAATGCGGGCCGAAAAGGGAATCAGCACGCTGCCCGAATCCAGCACGCACAACTGCAGGACCGGGTACAGAACCAGGGGGACGGCGACCAGCGGGATCGCTGAGTCCTGGAAGAAGAAGAGACTGCGGCTCAGCCAACCCACCGCCACCGCCAGACCCGCCACGCCCAACGTGGAGGGCAAACTCCAGAACCACTCCGTCCAGCCGCTGGCCGGCCAGTCGTCAATCGCATCGAATCCTTCGGCCGTCTGATGGACAATGTGCAGATACATCACCGACGTGTACGAGAAGGCCCCGCAGGTAATCAAGCCCACCGGCACCCCCAGGGCCAGCACCGCGGTGGGAGCCCAGTAGATGATCTGGTACAGCAAGGTCAACAGCAGGATCGCGACCGTCAGCCCGCTGGTCGTGTAAATCCAGACCGGCAGCGAGCCCAGATACCAGGGAAAGGTGAAGGTCCCCGACAGGAACGGATGGCGGGGGGGCGAAGGGGGCGCGACGGCAGGCAGGGCTGGCGACACGGCCGGCGTCCGCCCGCGGTAGTATTCGGCCAGCTTCCGAGCCGGTTGCGGTGTATCCCCCTCGTCCCGCAACTGGTATTCGTCTTCCGCGTCGGCGGCTGCGTCGTCAGGCCACATGGCGTTCGATTCCAACCTCCCTCCGACCCCAGCCTACGGGTTGGGTCTCTGGAACGTCAATGCATGGATGCCAGGAGGAACCCCCAGCCCCCGGGGCTTTCGACAAGCCGGACCGGATGATGCACAAAATGAAAAAATAACCCGTTCCGTGGATCCTCGCCTCCCCGAGCCCAGCCAGCCGTTGCCGACCATCCGTCCGTGGCGGATCCGCTGGGCTATCTTCTCTCCACAAGGATGGAGTTGGGCTGGATCTTGAACTTTGGGCAACCCCAGGTTTAGGCCCGGTGACGCTCCACCCCCCAAAGCTAAAGGATGGCCCGGATGCGGATCCTGTTGCATCCTGTCGATCCCGTCCCCATGGTTCGGCTGCCATCCGATTTTGGGGTGGTGTTCTTTACCGAGCCGATAGTTCGTGCACGGCATCGACCAGGGCGATCGCGTTGTCGACCGGCGTTTGGGGAAGAATGCCGTGACCCAGGTTAAAGATATGGCCCGGCCGCCCCGCGGCCTGGTCCAGGATGTCCCCCACCGCTTGGCGAATGTCACTGAAGTCCGCCAGCAGCAGGCAGGGGTCCAGGTTGCCCATGATCCCCCGCTGGTGACCCACCGCTTCCCAGGCCGTCTCCAGGCGGGTCCGCCAGTCGACGCCCATGATCTGCCCGCCGCCTTCGGCCAGCAGCGGCAGGAGCGCCGGATTGCCGGTGGCAAAGTTGATCACCGGCACACCGGCGGTCAGCCCCACAAACAGGGCTTGCATGTGCGGCAGGACAAAGCGGCGGTAATCGTCGGGCGAAAGGCAGCCGACCCAACTGTCAAAGACCTGCACCAACTGCACCCCCGCCGCGATCTGGGCGTTGAGGTACAGCGTGATGCCTCGCACCAGGCGGCGCATCAGTTCATCCCAAGCGCCCGGGTCGCGGTACATCAGGGTCTTGGTGAACAGGTAGTTGCGGGACCCACCCCCCTCGATGGCGTAACTGCCCAGGGTGAAGGGGGCCCCGGCGAAACCGATCAAGGGTAAGTCCGCCGGCATTTCGGCCCGGGTCACCCGAACCGTCTCCATCACGAAATGCAACGAATCGACCCCTTCCAGCTCTAACACGCGGTCCACGTCCAGCGGCTCGCGGATCGGGTTGTGGATCACCGGACCTTCGCCCACCGCATACTCCAACTCCATCCCCATCGGCTCGAGGATCGGCAGCAGATCGGAAAAGATGATCGCCGCGTCGACGCCGAGGCGCTGTTGAGCGGTGATGGCGACTTCGGCGCAGAGCGCCGGGTTTTTACACAGCTCGAGAAACGTCGTCTTCTCCCGCACCTCGCGGTACTCGCGCATGTAACGGCCCGCCTGACGCATCAGCCACACCGGCGTGCAGTCCACCGGCTGGCCCCGAGCGGCACGCATCATCCGGCTGTCGTACCACGCTTGCCGCCGGTCCGCGGCCGGGTCCGCTGCCGGTCGCTGAGCCAGGGCTGTGGCGACGTACCGTTTCCGCTGCAGGATGCCCGCCGCCGCTCGGGCCGCGGCCGCCACCAGCTGCCCCATCTTGGAATGGTCCGGTTCGAGGTCCACCGGCAAACCCGCCTCGCGCAACCGCTCGCTGGTCGTGGGGCCAATCGAGGCCACCACCTCGGCGGCGAGCGCCTCCCGCAGCCGGTCCCCCAGGCCCACCTTCTCTGCCGTGGCCAGGAGGTTCGTGACCTGGTGCGCCGAGGTGAAGAGGGCCACCTCGATCTGGCCCTCGATCATCGCTCGGATGTTCGCTTCCAACGGCCCGCAGTCCTCCGGCAGATCCCAGGCGTAAACCTTGACCGGAACCACTCTCGCCCCCCGCGCTTCCAGGCCGGCCACCAGGCTGGGATTGGGCTGCCCATATTCCAGCAAGCCCACCACCTGCCCCGCCACCGGCAGGTGCTGGTCCATGGTCTGCAACAGCGTTCGCCAGGTGTTCGGTTCCGGGACCAGGCGGGTCGGCGTGATCCCCCATTCCTTCAGCACGGCCACGGGTTTGGGGCCCCGCGCGATCGTGGTCGTGTCGGCCAGCGCGGCCAGAAAGCGGTCGCGATCCACATGCCGCTCGACAGCACCCACCAGGTGCCGGATGCCCACCCCGGTCAGCAGGATCACCACGTCGATTTGCGCGGTCATCAGCTGGTGAGCGAAATCGACAGCCGCCCGATTGTCCTCCAGCGGCACTTCCCGCATCGAGGGGCTGACATGCGGAACCCCCCCCTGCCGCTGGATCAGACGAGCCATCTCGTCGGCGCGACGACTCTCGAAGGCGGCAACGTGCAATCCATCAAAGGGCATAGTGCGTTGAACGGCCCCTCCCCCAATCCCTCAGAACCCTGACAACGCCCCCATTCTACACGAACTTGGCGGACAGATCAGTCCAGGCCACGGCTGACCGCGGCAGGGGCCGCCCCCCCATGAGGGCCGCGCGGAACGGCCGGCAGATGCCCCACAGGGTCCTGACCGGCAGCTGGATCTTGGGGGCCGGCGGCGGCAGCCAACGTCCCTTAGGCGTTCACCATCCCGTAACGGATGATGCACCACACCGTCTGCAGGGCGTCCCACATGCCGATTTTTTTCCCGTCGGCATAGCTGCGACCCTGGTAGCTGATCGGCATCTCGTAGATCCGGCTCCCCCGCCAGGAAAGCTTGGCGGTCAGTTCCGGTTCGATGCCAAAGCGGTCCTGCTGGAGAGGCATCCCCACCAGCAACGAGCGGCGGATGGCCTTGTAACAGGTCTCCATGTCGGTGAGGCTCTGGCCCGTGAACAGGTTGGAGAATGCTGTGAGGAAGCGATTGCCCAGGCGATGCAGCCAGCCGTCGTGATCGACGGGGGCGAGGTAGCGCGAGCCGTAAACGACGTCACAGCAATTGGCCAGAATGGGTTGAATCAACATGACGATATCGGCGGGATCGTATTCCAGATCGGCATCCTGGATCACGACCACCTTGCCCCTAGCGATTTCCAGGGCGGACCGCAAGGCGGCCCCTTTGCCGCGATTGCGCGGGTGATGGATCACGTGCACCTCGGCAGATGCGGCCAACTGGTCGGCAATCTCCGCCGTCCCGTCGGTGCTGCCGTCATCGACGATCACAACTTCCTTGTGGACCGGCAGACGCAGGACCCGCTGGACCACCTCTTGCAAGGTGTGGCGTTCGTTGTAGACCGGCAGGATGACTGACACCGCACAGGTCGTTTCCAGCTGCTGGACTTCCTCCCACAGCCGTTCGGTCTCGTCCAGGACCGTTTCCACCCGCACGGCACACGCCGCGTCGGCCACCACCGGCACAGGGATTTCCTGCTGGTCGGGGGGAAGCTTTTCGATTACCGGTTTCTGCTCGTCCATCATCGCTTGGAGTGTCTCGATTTTACAAATCATTATTCTGCAAAGTTCTGAAAATCGGTCGGCTCTTTTGATCGGGACAACCTTGGTCCCGCCACGCCATATAAGCTCGGCAGGAACCCCCGCCGGTCATGCGAAAAGCAGTTCGCGGGGCACACCCCGCGCGTTATACGGATTATCAGGCTGGTGTTTGCGGCAGGGATATCATGCCTGTACAGCCCATGCCGCCCCTGCGGAAAAACTGGGCGGCCCGCAGGTCTGCCTCCACGGTCCGCGGCGGCGGGGTAACCCAAGCGATGGGTGCTGGGCGCCCGGCCTGGAAGGGCGGACCGCCCCATCGGCTGCCCACCCGGCGGGGGAGGAAACCGGGGTTGCCCGGGGCCGCCGCGACAGCGGCCCACCGGGGCCGCGGCCTGCGGGCCCTCCGCCCCCGCGGGTCCGGCCACGCCCTTTGCCCTCTCCACAGCGCCGGGTACGATAGACAACGGGCTGGGCAGCCCCCCTCCCGGTTGCCGACTTTGCCGCTGGAATGAGTGCTGTTTCTCTATGACCGGGCCTCTCTTAGCGTTCATCGCCAAGCTGCTCAGCGGCGCCAGCGTACGCTGGATCGACAGCCAGCCGGACACGTGCCAGCGGGTCTATTTCGCCAACCATACCAGCCATCTCGATGCCCTGGTGATCTGGTCCTCCCTGCCCTACGACGTCCGCAACGTGACCCGCCCCGTGGCGGCCAAGGACTACTGGACCAAAGGCGCCGTCCGCCGCTATCTGGCGGGTGTGTTCAACGCCCTCTTGATCGACCGGCAGGAAATTAAGGTCCACCAGAGCCCGGTGGACCTGATGTTGCGGGAAATCGGCGACACCCATTCGCTGATCGTGTTCCCCGAAGGACATCGCAACACCGGCCCGACGCTTGGCCAGTTCAAAAGCGGCTTGTATTATCTGTGTAAGAAACGGCCCGATCTGGAGGCCATCCCGGTCCACCTGGACAATATGAACCGCATTTTGCCGCGAGGTGAGGTGCTGCCCGTCCCGCTGCTCAGCTGCATCACCTTCGGACCGCCGCTGTGGCTGGAGAGCGGCGAGCCGAAGAGCGAGTTTTTGGCTCGAGCCCGCGAAGCCATCTTGAAGCTGAAGGACATTTGAGATGCTGAGCGACCCGTACACCTGGTATTTTGTGGGCGGCGTGTTGCTGCTGCTGGCAGCGGCGACGGCAGTCGGCAAGTTTCTGCAACGGCAGCCCGAGTCCAGCTTGAATCCAGCCATGATTGATACCTTCAATCGGCGGGTGCGAGCCTGGTGGCTGCTCTGCTCGCTGCTGGCCGCGGCACTCGTCTTGCGCCGCGAGGTCAGCGTCGTGCTGTTCGGCCTGTTGGCCTTTTGGGCCCTGCGGGAATTCATCACGCTGACCCCCACGCGGCTCAGCGACCACCGCACCCTCTTCTGGGTGTTCCTGATTTTTACCCCCCTCCAGTACGTCCTGGTCGGGCTCGACAAATACGACCTCTACAGCATCTTCATCCCCCTCTACGGGCTCCTCTTCGTCACGGCCCGCGTCGCCTTTTCGGGGGATCCCAAGCGGTTCCTGGAACGGACGGCCAAGATCCAGGCGGGACTGGTGTTTTGTGTGTACTGCCTCAGCTTCGCCCCGGCCCTCTTGTACCTGGAGATTTATGAGGTCAGTTCCGTGGCCGCCCTGGTTGAAAATGTCAGCCAGCGCCCGGCCACCGCCCTCCCCACAGCCCGCCCCTGGCCCAAGAACGCCCTCCTCCTGTTCTACTTCGTGTTTCTGGTCCAAATGGGGGACACGCTGCAGTACGTGTGGGGCAAGCTGCTGGGCCAACGAGTCATCGCGCCGGCCATCAGCCCCACGCGGACCTGGGAAGGCATGCTGGGCGGGGTCGGCAGCACGGCCCTCCTGGGAGCCGTGCTCTCTTTCGCCACTCCCTTTAATCACTGGCAGGCGGCCAGCATCGCCCTCCTGGTCGCTGTGGCCGGCTTCGCCGGAGGGATGACCATGTCAGCCATCAAACGGGATCGGGGAGTGCAGGACTACGGGACCCTGGTCGTCGGACACGGCGGCGTGCTGGACCGCATCGATTCGCTCTGCTTCGCCGCGCCCCTCTTCTTCCACATCACTAAGGTCTTTTTCACCGTCCCCTGACAAGGACCGTCCCCTGACCAAGACCCCCGCGAATTCGACACGCCCCAGGTCACCCAGGGACCGCTCATCAAGGGAACCGTAGGGGGCCTAACGCAGGACCCGCTGCTGGGGCTGCTGCAACGGCTGTTGCCGGACGGCCTGATGGTGATTGGCCCCGGCCGACCCGTCACCCAACTCCGGCGACGTCGATTGCGCAGAAGGTCGGCTGCCCCGCGCGTACCAACCGCTGGACGAGCCCCGCTGAGGCGACCCTAAACCGGCCGGTTTGGCGACCGACGGCGCAGAGGCCGTCGTTGAATTTTCATCGGCCACCCGATAGATCAGATTTGGCGAAGGCCGCCGCCGCTTGTCGGTCGACGCCAGCGACACCGGGGGCGCCTCCCTGGCGGCAATCGGCTCAGCCACAGTGGGCAAGACCGGGCTGCCACGGCGCACCCAGCTCAACCAGTTGTCTTGCAGGACCGCCAGGTTTTCATAGCCGTACAACTCGGCCACGGCTGCCACCCAGTCGCCGTCGCTTAATCCCGTCTCGATAAACGTCACAAACTTCCGTCGGCCACCCTGTTGAATGAGGTACCGCGCCAGGGAAAAGCCCTGAGCGTACAGCGGCAAGACGTCTGGCGGATATTCCTTCATGGCAAACATGCGGCTGAAGGAGATCCCCCGGTTGGTCTGCAGGAACTGGACCAGCATCCGCTGGTGCCGCGACCGCTCACTGGAATGCTCTACCGTCGTACAGGCGCCCTCGTCCGCCCACCGCGGCAGCGGTTGGCGGAAATGCGTGGCAAAAATCGTGTGCGTCACTTCGTGGGGCAGCACCGAGTCCAGAATCCGCAGTTCGGAACCCTGAATGCTCATCCGCCAGCTCCCCACCTGGCCGTTCTGAAATACAAAACTGGTGGCGCCACCGGCGCCCAAATGCCCGGCGACCTGAGCGCTGATCGGACAGGGGGCGGACCACTGCGGGAGCTCTTCACCCAGCCACTCGATGGCCAGCTGGCGCCGATACTCCTCGGCCGCTCGACCAATTTTCTCAGCCAACCGCGGGCTGGGGGCCGTGATCACAAAGTTGGTGGTTCGGTACGAAGCCGCCAGCGAGCTGAGCGCGGCCAGCAAGACGAGACCGCGCAGGAGACGAGCATCCATGCTCTGGTTCCCTCCTGGTTTTCAGTTCCGGCGGCCGAAAAACAGCGCGGGGTTGCGGGGCGCCGCCGGTCAAGGGCGGGGAGACTAGCGAATTGGCCGCCACCGGCCTAGATCATTTCCCCGAGGAAAAAACGGGGGTGCTGGCAACCACGCGACAGGGATCCGCACCCCCCACCGATCTGCCGCGCCGCGCGCCAGCAGGCCCAGCGTCGCCCCAGGGGGCCCCTGCCAGCAGACCCGCTGGCCACCCCGCACATCCCCGCACCCACCGTCCCTAGGCGATCAAGCCCCGGACCGCTTACGGGCGCGCCAGCACGTGGCGGAGCGCCCCTTCCAGGTCGGGATAGCGAAAGGTATAGCCCGAACCGTGCAGCTTGTCCGGCACCACCCGCGCACTGGCCAGCAACAGGTCGTTGGCCATTTCGCCCAGGGCCAGGCGAGCGGCGAAGGCGGGCATGGGGAAGATCGTCGGCCGCCCCAACACCCGGCCCAACGTCTTGGTAAACTCCAGGTTCGTGACCGGCTGGGGTGCCACCGCATTGACCGCTCCCTCCAGCGACGTGGTCTGCAGCGCGTGACCAATCACGCCGACCAAATCGTCAATCGCAATCCAGCTCCAATACTGGCGGCCGCTGCCGATGCGGCCACCGGCACCCATGCGGAAGGGGAGCAACATCTTTTGCAGAGCCCCCCCCTCGCGGCTCAACACCACCCCGATCCGTAACCGGACGACGCGGATCCCCGCCTCGGCCGCCGCCTGCGTGGCCCCCTCCCAAGCCTGGCAGACCTCCGGCAGATAACCGGCACCCGCAGGACTCTCTTCGTCCAGCGGCTGGTCGCCGCGGTCCCCGTAGAAGCCGATGGCCGAGGCGCTGATCAACACCTTGGGAGGCTGGGGCAGTCGAGCCAGGGTCTGGCACAGCAACGTGGTCGGATCGACGCGGCTGGAGCGGATCCGCTCTTTCTTGGCAGCCGTCCAACGCCCCTCCGCAATGCTCTCCCCCGCCAGATGCACCACGCCGTCAAAGCCCTGCAGTTGGTCCGCATCCAGCTGGCCGGCGGCCGGATCCCAGCGGATCTGACCCGCGGCCGCAGCGCGGCGGACCAGCGCCGTGACCGTATGCCCTTCTGCCGCCAAGGCGGGCTGCAAGTGGCTGCCGACCAATCCCGAGGCACCCGTCACCAGAATGTTCATCCCCACAGATCCTCCTCCCCCAAAGGGCGGCTTAACATCGATACCTGTCCCGATCCCGGATCAGCTCAATTTTTCAATTTCCTCGTCGGCCAGCTAGCCCCCCGGCGGCAAGCGACCGCCCAGCCCGCGGTGCGGCCCCCCTCCCCCACCACCCCGCCTCCCATGCCGGTCGTAGGGGTCGCAGGGCGGCCGCCACCGCACGGCCAACCCCGGCCGGCCCCAACCGTTCCCGGCCAGGCCGCCGGTAAGCTACGGTTGCATGGTGGGCTAGCCCCGCGCACCCCCCCGCGGGCCGCGGGCAACCACCGCTTTTCTTGCCAAGAGGGTGCGTGCGGTGACAACCGAACAGCTGGTGGAAGCGGCGGTCATTTTGGGCGGACTGGCAGGACTGCTGGCCGTTGCCGCCTCGCTGTGGATCGTCGTGATCGCCTTCTCCGAATCGGTCGCCCGCGGACTCCTCTGCCTGCTGTGCCCCCCGTACGCTGTGGTCTACGCCCTCACCCGCTGGGAAGCGTGCCAGACGCCCCTGGTGGCCAGCGCCCTGGGCGGACTGATCGCTCTGGTCAGCGGTGCCTACGGCGTGGCCCACGGGCCTCCGCCCCCCCAGCTGCCCCACCCCTGGCAACAACTGTGGCGGCAGATCAGCAGCCAGACCGTGGGAGCCTCCGACCCCGAACGGCTGGCAGCCGACCAACGGCGGCTGCAAGGACGCTGGATCGTCCAGCACGGTGCCCAGGAGACGTTCCAGATCAAGGCCAACCAGGTCCGCATTCGACGACGACACTCTGAAGACCTCTACGACTTCCAACTCCTGGCGACCGACGGTTTTCCCGCCGTGGATCTGACTTCCGTGTTGGCTCCCGAAGTGACCAAGGGGATTTACCTCCTGCAACGCGATCGGTGTCAGCTCTGTTTCGGCAAACCGGGTGGTCCCCGACCGACCACCTTCCAATCGGTCGCAGGCCAGCAGGAACTGTTTGTCCTGCAACGGCCTTGGAATTGATCCGGCCTCCGGCGGTCCGCAGCGGCCGCCGCTTCCCACGCCCCGCCGGCCGGTGGCCGTCCCCCGCCAACCCCCCCGCGCGGCTACAATATCCCACATGACCCTCCAACTGATCGCTCATCGCGGCGCCTCGCACGACGCGCCAGAAAACACCCTGGCCGCCGTGCGGCTGGCCTGGCAACAAGCCGCCGATGCGGTGGAAATCGATTGCCGGATCACGGCCGATGGACATCTGGTCGTGGTGCACGATTTCGACACGCATCGCACTGGCGGCGCCGATTGGAACATCCACGAAACCAACCTGGCGGATCTGCAAACCCTCCCGCTGGGCCGCGAGCCCCAGTCCGGATCGGCCAGCCAGCAGATCCCCACCTTGGCCGAAGTCATAAAAACCGTGCCGGCCGGCAAACGGTTGTTGATCGAGGTGAAGACCAGCGTCGAAATTGCGGGACCGTTGGTGCGGGCCATGCAGGCAGCGGCCAGGCCCGCCTCGCAACTGGTCGTCACCAGCTACGATGTGGGCGTGCTGGCCGCCGTCCGGCAGCTGGCCCCCGCCACGACCTGCTACCTGGTCGGCCGCTTCGTGCCCGACCTGGCCTCGGGAGACTGGCTGCCGTCGGTCCACGACCTGATCCGCACGGCCGGCCTGGCCGCCGCCCAAGGCCTGAACGTCTGCGACCACCCCGTCGTCGATCGGTCGTTTTGCCAGGCGGTCGCCGCGGCCGACATGGAACTGTATGTCTGGACCGTCGACGATCCGCAGCGGGCCGCAGCGCTGAGCGACCTGGGGGTGCAGGGCATCTTCACCAACCGACCGGGCTGGTTGCGAGCCGAGCTGAGCCGATAGGGGACCCGACTTCGGGATTACCCCGCGCGGGACACCGCGCGGGGCTAGGCGTAGCCGTAATCTTGAAACCATTGCCAGGTGTCCCGGATGGTTTCTTCCAGGGGCCGGTTGCGGTAGCCCAGTTCTGCTTTGGCACGAGCGCTGGAGTAGTTGCGGGGCAGATTGGCGATCTGGAGGGCGCCCGAGTTGAAGGAGGGTTCGGACCCGGTCAGCAGGCCCAGCAGATCACCGATCCAACCCACGATTTTCGAACCCACCGGGCGGAGGGCCCGCAGGGGGGGGCGCCCGCCGGTCACCTCGGCAAACGTCTGCCAGCCCTCCAGGTAGGACATCGTGCGGCCCGCCAGGATGTACCGCCGTCCCCGCCGACCCCGCTCGACCGCCGCCAGAATCCCGTCGGCGACGTCCCGGACATCGGCCACGCTGAAGTAGCCCCGC
The DNA here is from genome assembly GCA_964347545.1 of uncultured Planctomycetaceae bacterium. Classification (GTDB taxonomy): domain Bacteria; phylum Planctomycetota; class Planctomycetia; order Pirellulales; family UBA7805; genus CS4-C045. The sequence continues at coordinate 19,586 of CAYFZZ010000162.1, forward strand.
GGCGCCAGCCAACCTCGACCGCGGCCCACCTCCAGCAGCATCCGGCCGGACGATGGCTTCCAGTCCCACGGTCCCAGCATGAAGCTGGGGTTGACGATCACGGCATCCAAGCCCTGGTCGACCTCCGCCAGAACTTCTTGTTCTGCCTCGTACTTGGTCACAATGTAGGGTGTGGTGATCGACGTGTCGAAAGGCGTGTCTTCATCGGCCGGTTCCTGCAGCGATTTCAGCCCGATCGCATCGGTGCTGGAGACGTGCAGCAGGCGGATGTTTTCCGCGCGAGCGGCCCGTGCCACGTGGCGTGTGCCTTGCACGTTGATGGCGCGGAACTGCGCCATGGCCCGGCGTCCGATTTTGACGATCGCGGCCGAGTGAATAATCAGATCGGTGCCGGCCGCCGCCTCCCGCACCGCTTGCGGGTCCCGGACATCGCCCGGACAGACTTCCACGTCGAGCCCGGTGGTGGGTCGGGAATCGGCCCCCTGGCGGACCAAGACCCGCACGGAGTGTCCCTGGTCGAGCAGTTTGCGGAGGACGTTATTGCCCACCAGGCCCGTGGCACCCGTCAGCAAGACCAGGCGAGAGGGAGAGGACATCGTGAACGTCGCCTCGGGAGACCAACCCAGGGGAGACCGTCTACACCAGTTCGGTCATGTACTTTTCGTTCGCCAGCCGCCAGAACACCACCAGGAACGCCGTCAGCGGAATGGCCAGGATCATCCCCAGGATGCCCCCCAGAGCGGTGCCCCAAAAGAAAATCGCAAAGATGATCGCCATGGGGTGCAGGCCGGTGCGGTGGCCCATGATCCGCGGCGTGAGGAGGTAGCCTTCGATTGTCTGGACCAGCACGAACACCAACAGCACGCCGGCCAGGGTCCCCAGCCCGCCCGACTCCTGGAAAAAGGCCAGCGGTAAGGTGATGCCCAACCCCAACATGCTGCCCAGGTAGGGGATCACGTTGAGGAAACCGAGCACGAAGCCCAGCACGGCGCCGTACTTCAGCCCCACCAGGCTGAAGCCGATGGCCAGCAGCAGTCCCTGCAGGAAGGCGATGATGATCTGCCCCCGGAAGAAGGCGACGATGATGTTGACGAACTCTTTGGCCAGAAAGACGGCGTCGCGGCGGGTGGCGGGTTTTAAGAACGGCAACAGGTCTTCCAGCTGAGACACGTCCTTCCGCCTGGCAATCAAGATGAACACAAAGTAGACCGGCGTCACCACCCAGCTCAACATGCCACTGACCCAATGCGCCACGCCCGCCCCGGCGGCCACGCCGGTGGTGGCAAAATACTCCAGCACCGTGCCCAGCGTCTTGTCTTGTTCCTGCATGGCCGTGGTGATCTGTTTGCCCAGCGGGTGTTCTGCAAAAAACTCCTTCATCGCCGGCCAATGCTGTTCCAAGCGGGTGGTCAGCTGCTGCCACCAGTCGGGAAACTGCTGCCACAGTTCGCCAATCTCCTGCAGCAGGACGGCCCCAAAGAAACCGACAAAGATGCCGATCGGGATCAGGGCCGAGAGGAACAGGGCGGCCACCGCCAGCGGCATCGGCATTCGCAGTCGCAGGTGCAACCACTCGTAATACGGCTGGAACACCAAGGCCGCAATTCCCGCCACGGCCAAGGGCAGCAACACGTGCGAGAATTTTCCCACCAAGGCCGCCAGCAGCCACAACAGGCCGACCACCGCCGCCAGGATCACCAGCGCGGAGACCAGCGTGATGGCTGTGGCCACCGTCCGCTGTTGGCGTTCGCTCAGTTCCATCCCGTTTACTTTACGCGGGGCAACAACTATCTTCTATGCTTGCGGTTCGCAGACCGAAAGCGGGAACCAGCCGCGGATTACCTTATCACACTCCCCCCGGAAAAGCGCCAGGGGTCCGCCGATCTTTTTCGCTGAGCGGCAAGGGAAGCGGCGGCAGCGGATGCGTGGCCCCGCGGCCACAGGCCCCCAGCGAAAACCATCCCTCAGCCCTCCCCGTGCTCAGCCCCGCGCCCCACCCACCGTCCCCAGGCTCCCGCCAATCCCCCCCCGCCCCTGCGGTGCTGTACCCCCTGCTGGCGCTGTGGCTGGTCGCCACCGGCGGGTGCCTCCCCACCGCCGCTCAGCCCCCAAACGCTTCGCACGCATCCCGCCGGTTGCGGTTGGCCACGACGACCAGCGTCCGAGATTCGGGGTTGCTCGAACGGCTGTTGCCGGTTTTTGAAAAGCGGCATCGCTGCCAGGTGGACGTGATCGCGGTGGGGACCGGCGCCGCCCTGCGGCTGGGCGCGGCGGGCGATGCCGATGCCCTCCTGGTCCACGCCCCCGCCGCCGAAGAAGCGTTCCTGGCCGCCGGACATGCCTCGGGCCGCACCCCGCTGATGTACAACTACTTCGCCATCCTGGGACCCCCGCACGATCCGGCCAGGATCCGCGGTCGACCACCGGTCGAAGCCCTCCAGCGGATCGCCGCCGGCCAGTTCCGGTTTTTGTCCCGTGGGGATGACAGCGGCACCCACCAACGCGAACTTGTGCTGTGGCAACAGGCAGAAGGCCGCCCCCCTTGGGACGCTTACCTGGCCAGCGGACAAGGCATGGGCGCCACGCTGGTCATGGCCGACGAAATGCAAGCCTACGTGCTGACCGATCAAGGCACCTACCTCAACTTTCAAGACCACATCGACCTGGTGCCGCTGACCCCGCCCTCCGAAGCCTTGAAAAATACCTACAGCGTGCTGACCGTCTCGGCCGGCAAACACCCGGCCATCCCCGCGGACCTGGCCAGGCAGCTGGCCCAATTTTTGATCTCCCCCGAAGCCCAACAGCGGATTGAAAACTACCGGGTCGCCGGCCAACAGCTGTTCTGGCCCCAGCGACCCGCCCTTCGGCCAGAAAAATAAGCTCGCCATGCGCCTCCTGTGGAACGGCCTGACCGACGCCTGCCAGTTGCTGCTGGATCGCGACCCCCTGGTCCTGCACGCCGCCTGGCGCAGTCTGTGGATCTCGGCCACCGCCGTCGCCCTGGCCGCCCTCCTGGGGATCGCCGCCGGCTCGCTGCTGGCCCGCCGCCGCTTCTTCGCCCGCGGCCTGCTGGTGCTGCTCTTCCGAGCCGGGATGGGGTTGCCCACGGTGCTGATCGGCCTGGTCGGCTACGCCCTCCTCTCTCGCCGCGGGCCCCTGGGAACCCTGGAACTGCTCTACTCCCCCTGGGCCATCGTGCTGGGCGAAATCTGCCTGGCCGTCCCGATCATCGCCACCTGGACCCACGGGGCCATCGGCAACCTCGATCCCCGCGTCGCCGAAACCGTTCGCACCCTGGGGGCCGGTACCCTCCGCCGCTGGCGGACCTACCTCTCGGAAACCAGGCTCAGCCTCCTCCTGGCCCTCCTGACCGCCTTTGCCCGCTGTATCTCCGAACTGGGCATCGCCCTCATCCTGGGCGGCAACATCCCCCACCGTACCCAAACGCTGACCACCGCCACCGCCACGGCCACCGCCCGTGGCGATTTTGCGCGGGGGGTGGCGATGAGCTTGATTTTGCTCAGCATCGCGGTGCTGGTCACCCTCTCGATCGCCAGGCTCAGCCGCCACCAGGAGCCACCCGCGTGACATCCCTGATCCAGATCCGCAACTTGGAAGTCCGCAAGAACGGCGCGTGCCTCTGCCGAGTCGCAGAACTGGACGTCCCGCCTGGCCAACGCGTGGCCGTCGTGGGACCCAACGGCAGCGGCAAGACCACGCTGTTGCGTGTCCTGGCCGGCCTGGAAACCCATTACCAGGGGCTCTGCCGCCTCCAGCTCGACCCGCGGCAATGTGTCTACGTCCATCAGGCGCCCTATCTCTTGCGGGGCAGCGTCCTGTTTAACGCCACCTACGGCCTGGCCGCGCGTGGCATCCGCCGCCCCCAACAGCGGCAGGTGGCCGGCCAGTGGCTGGCCCGCCTGGGTATCGACCACCTGGCCCACAGAACCTGTGACCAGCTGTCGGGGGGGGAAAAAAAACGTCTGGCCCTGGTCCGAGCCCTGGCGGTCCAACCCCAACTCGTGCTGCTGGACGAACCCTTTGCCGACCTGGATCAGGAAGGCATCGACACCGTCTGCCAAGCCCTGCAAGCCGTCTCGCCGACCACCCTCCTCCTCGCCTCCCCCG
>CAYFZZ010000163.1:0-3079 GCA_964347545.1 uncultured Planctomycetaceae bacterium
ATGATCACCGGTTATGCACTCTCTCAAATTGGTGCAGGCGACGGCATGTCCGCTGGGGCAACGCTCTTGGTGGAGCAACAGAAAGAACGACTCAATTCTATCGGTGGCAAAGACTCGTCGGTTCCTTTCGGCACGATTTTCACCGGTATCTTCTTGTTGAACCTGTTTTACTGGACGACAAACCAACAAATCATCCAGCGAACGTTCGGGGCCCGCAGCCTGGCAGAAGGACAGAAGGGGGTTTTATTGACCGGACTGCTGAAGTTGCTGGGACCGCTTTATCTGGTCATCCCCGGAATGTTGGCGTTCGGCCTGTTTGGCCTGATCAACCTCGATGGTGTCCTGACGCCCATCAAAGACGTCACGACCGACAGCATTGCCATGGTCGCGAGGGTTGACGGCAAGGAAGTCATTCTTCATGGCGACGAAGCGGAAGTGATACTCGGCACGAGCAAACCGGACGCGGTGACATACCAGCGCGGTGATTTAGCGGAACACGGCGAGAAAGAATATCAAATTGTGGAGATTCTTGGGCCGGGGGTTGTGATCACCGAGACCAGCGATGGCCAAAATCGCTACACGCAGCACGAGTCCCCGGAACAATTTGTTGCTCCGCGAAAGAAAGATACGGCCTATGGCAAGCTGGTCAATCAAGTGCTTCCCAAGCCGCTGACCGGGTTCTTTGCCGCCGCCATGATCGGCGCCATCCTGTCCAGCTTCAACTCGGCGCTCAACAGCTCCTGCACGCTGTTCAGCATCGGTTTATACAAAAACGTGCTGCGGACAGGGGCCAGCGAACACGAAGTGGTCCGCAGCGGCAAGGTGTTTGGCTGGATTGTCGCGATCATGGCCATGTCGATTGCCCCGCTGCTGGCGAGGACGGAGAGCATCTTTGGGTATTTGCAAAAAATGAATGGGATGTACTTCATTCCGATCTTCGCCGTGGTGCTGGTCGGGATGCTGACCAAGCGCGTCCCGTCGATCGCGGCCAAGCTCGGATTGATTACGGGATTCGCTCTGATCGCCATCGGCTACTTTGTGCCGCCATTCGACAAAATCGTCGACTCGATGCACGAGTTTCACTTTCTGGGAATCGTCTTCGCCTGGCTGGTGGTCCTGATGCTGGTCGTCGGAGAAATCTCCCCGCGCCAGACCGAGTTCGAGCAAGAGGATGTGGGGGCGGTCGATTTAACCCCATGGAAGCATGCCCCGCTGATCGGTCTGCTGCTCATCGCCATCGTCCTGCTGATCTACATGACCTTTGCTGACTTTTCCGTGCTCACCCCCTTCGCATCCTAACTGCCAGGAGCCCCCGCATGAAACTGCTGATCGCCCTCACCCTGCTGCTGGGCATGATCTACTGCCGGCCCGCCTCCGCCGGCGTGGCCGGCGAGGATTTCGACCAGATCCGGTTATTCACGCTGACCAACAAGCACGGCCTGACCGTGAAGGTGACCAACTACGGAGCGATCATTACGTCGATCATCGTGCCCGACCGGGACGGCCAGATGGCCGATATCGCCCTGGGCTACGATCGTGTCGAAGACTACATGAACGCCGTCGACAAACCCTATCTCGGTGCCATCGTGGGCCGTTACGGCAATCGCATCGCCCAGGGCCGCTTCACCATTGGCAAGACCACCTACCAGCTGGCCGTCAACAACGGCCCCAACCACCTGCATGGCGGCATCATCGGCTTCGATAAAGTGGCCTGGGATGCTCAGCCACTGGAAGGGGACGGCTGGTGCGGCCTGCAACTGACCTACCTTTCCCAGGACGGCGAAGAAGGCTATCCGGGCAACCTCAAAGTCACCGTGACCTATAAACTGACCGACACCAACCAGCTGCAGGTCGATTACCTGGCGACCACCGACAAGCCGACGCACGTCAACCTTACCCAGCACACGTACTTCAACCTGAAGGGTGAAGGGGAAGGAGACATCCTCGATCACCACCTGATGCTCAACGCCCAAAAGTTCACGCCCGTGGACGAAGGACTGATCCCCACCGGCGAGCTGCGGGAGGTGGCCGGGACGCCGTTTGACTTTACGTCGGCCAAGCCGATCGGGCGCGATATCGAGCAGGACGACCAGCAGCTGAAGTTTGGCGGGGGATACGACCACAACTTCGTCCTCGCCGGGGGAGACCAGCAAGATGGCCTGCCGCTGGCCGCGCGCGTTTCCGAACCGGCCAGCGGCCGCGTGCTGACGATCCACACCAGCGAACCGGGTGTCCAGTTCTATTGCGGTAATTTTCTGGACGGCCGGCTCACCGGTAAGGCCGGCCAGCCGTACGTGCACCGGGGCGGCTTCTGCCTGGAAACCCAACACTATCCCGACAGCCCCAACCAGGCAAACTTCCCCTCCACCCTCCTCCAACCCGGCGCCGAATACCGCACCAGCACCACCTTCTCCTTCTCGACCGAATGACCCCACCGGGGGTCAGACCCAACCCCCTGGGGTCTCACCCGACGCCGTTGCGATCCTGGTGCCGGCCAGAACCTGCGGGCTCACAGAGCCCGCCTACAGGTTGGAAACGCCACGCATACAGGTTAAGAACTGTAGCCGGCCTCTGTGAGGCCGGAACGTCCTGCATTCCAGAAACCGCGGGCTCACAGAGCCCGCCTACAGATTGGGAACGCCCTGCTGACTGAACCCTGCGGGCTCACAGAGCCCGCCTACAGATTGGAAAATTCTGTAGCCGGCCTCTGTGAGGCCGGAACCTCCCGCATACCGGAACCTGCGGGCTCACAGAGCCCGCCTACAGGTTGGGAAGGCCAGAACCCGGGACATGCTCAACCAACGCGATACAACCCGGCGGCGTCGGGGTTCATGTAACCAGGCTGCTCGCGATCCAAATTCTCGATCTGGCAGTTCCCCCAGCACCACTGGGAAGGCGGCCCGATCTGCTGTCGCAGACACGTCACGGTGGGGCGGCACAACAGGCAACGATTGGTCCGGACCGCCCGCAGGCAGCAACCGGGCAGCAGTGTCACGACGGCCAGGATCAGCAGGAGTTTGGTGGCGGTTTTCATCACACACCTCCTTGGGCCGGCCGGCCCGGCTGAATGGATGGCTCT
>CAYFZZ010000164.1:0-3403 GCA_964347545.1 uncultured Planctomycetaceae bacterium
AGTTGATCACCTGTTAGGGTATATATTACACCTATCATTCTGACCATGTGTTTTACACCTTTGACGATTTAAAACGCCGACTATAGATTATAAAATAACCTATAGACAACATTTTATACCGAAAAAAGTTTGTCCATTGAAGGACAGTAAAAACAACTGATCGACAATGGATACTCCTGACCTAGGTCAGGTCATTGTCAGATTTACAACTAAACACTGAGCGTCTGAATTTGGACTCAATCCAATCCTTGCTTATGGTTACTAGATTATAACAAGCATTCATATCTCGATTCACAAACACTGATTTTTTGCTTTCTGAGCCACAGCATCCATGACATACTAAGACACGATGTTTTCCTTGCCAATTCTCCAATTTCCCATAGCAATGATGACACAATTGAGAACTTTTATATTCATTCACCAGTGCTAAGTCAAAACGTTTTGCCACTAGTTTTCTCATTCCTTTCCCCATAGTTGGCATAATGTGCTTCATTTGCTTATTATTGGACCAATCTCCATAACAAATGATAACCTCTTCTTTCTTTCCAAATGTTGATTCCATATTATTTAAGAATTTATCTTCGCTTTTCCTTCGGTAAATATGGGTTCTCCATTTAAGTTTTCTCAATAGTTCTTGTTGATAGAAATCCTTAATTTTGTCGTTTAACGCTATTTTGTCTTTGATGTATTGTTGAAACTTTTGATAATCTACGGTTTTACTATTCTGACTAGATAATTCACTTTCCATCTCTTGAATCTTGAGTTTAGCTTTTTCTCTCCAAATGATGTTCTTATTCCTTTTGGCTAAACTTTCCATCCTTCGTTGACTAGCCGTATATCTCAGATTATTTCCTGATTCATCTAACATCTCTACTAGCTTCTGTTTTCCTGGGTCTACAGATACAATTTTTCGTTGTTTTATGACCTTTAATTCATCATCACCCAACTCATCCAAATAAGTATCTGTTTTGATGTTCTCCATTTGGACATTCTTTTTGGTGTTTTTTCGTTTGATACCATCTTTTTCGAATATGATACTCAAACCAATACCATCTGTTTGAACACTGGTGAAGTGATATCCTTTTTTGTTGAATACTTTGTTATCGATATTGAAGACTTTTAGCCAAATGTGTCTAAAATACTTTTTGGTTTTTTTATTCAGTTGTTTCTCTCCTTTACCTCCGAATGTAGAGAGTATCACATTGGTGTCAATGGTGATATATCCTGGAACTACACTTGTTCTAAGAGGAATGGGTTGAAACAGTTTCTTTTTCTCGGTTTGTAGGCTCTTCTGGAGTTCTTCATCATCCGTTTTGGAAATTTGACTATCTAACTTTTCATTGCGTTTCTCGATCAATTCATTCATTTTGATTGTGAAGGGTAGATATTTAGAAGGATTACATTTGGCATCATACGAAAAACTTTTCTCATAGGTTTTGGGCAAATGTTTTTCTCTGATACCTTTTGCCCATTCTTGAAACTCTTTAGGACACTTTTCCTCTATTTTGTCAAGTAGAATAGAGTTTTTAACCTTTAGAAACAGTCTTTTATGTTCCTTCTCGTTCAACTCTTTACTAAACAACTCAGTTGGCTGAAAAATGTTCATAAACCGTCTGATTCTGGTAATGAAGTGTTCCTTAAGATTGTTATTGAAGCCAGTTTGTATTTGGATAGCTAGATAAGGAATCAAATAGGTTTTATTGACCAAACTGAATTTGGGTTTCCCTAAATAGGGTTGGAATTGTTTGTCATAGAAATCACTCAATTCAGTCAGGAGTTTCTGGTCTTTAGATTGTCTTCCACGGTTGTCTCTAACTCCTAAGGTTCTGATACAATAAAGAATGAATTGAGTGTTAATCTCAGGAATCGCTTGGTTAAGCTTGTATTTGTAAAGCAAATACAGCCTAATAAATAAGTATGTCCTAACCACAATTTCCTGAGCATCAATAACCAATTGATTGATTATTGGGAAGTTTGTTTGATAGTCCTTAAGGACAGATTTCAAACTGGTTTTCACAGTCAAGCAGTCACTATCAGATTTAGTCCCTAGTATTTTAGGAACATTATCTGACTTCTTTTTCCGTTTTTTCATGATTATATATTAATCGAAAAAGATATACTTAAGTTGTTTTCAAACGAACAACTTAAGATATAATTTACATTTCCGATTATATATTTAATTATAATATATGACGAAGCCAAAAAAGAAGAGTGGAAAATTGTACTTTTCGGATCATCCGGAATTTACACCTAATTTAACTCCTGAACAAATGTTCAAATCTGGTGTATTTGGTGGAACTTATTGGAGACCAATTAAATCATCTATAACAAAAAAAACTTATAAAAATCCTCATTTAGAATTTCCAAAAAGTTGGTGGTCTGGATTAGATGCGGATACACAATTAACTAGTGAAATATGTAACAAAGAGATTAATAAATATGGTGTTAAAAGTGGGACAAGCCTTAAATTTTGGGAAAAAAAAGGATGGATTAAGTCACAAGATCCATATGGATGGGTTCAATGGTATTGTCGTTTTTATCAAGGAAGAAGAACAAATGATGATGATCGACAAATTAAACGTTGGTTAGGAATAGCTGGAGATAAGAGCAGATTTAGAAATCGTTTAATTTTGATGTGTCATAAAAAAAAGAAAAAATACAATGATATTACAGTCAGTCCTGTTATTCGTCAACTTTTATTACAATGGGGTTATGAGTTAACACTTAAAGATTTTAATACGTATATTAAAAGTAAAGGAAAGAAATAATTAAACGAGGATATTCATGAACTGTTTTTGAAAACAATTTTATTGGTTTTAGTAAACCAATCAGGTATATTACGCTTAGTCCATGTAGCGAATCCCTTTTTGTCTCCTAAATAATAATTTCTATAAGATTGAACTGGATTATTTACTACTTTATATTGTTCCGGCATAGCTAATTTTACTTCTGTTAGTTCAGAAGAGGGGATTGGAGGTGGATTTAGTTTTAACCATTCTATATGTTGTTGACATGAATGAATTTTACCATAACGATAAGTATATTCATAGCATAATTCTAATGCTAATTGACATAACCATTGATAATTTTCAATACTTTCACGAGTCCATATGGCACATGGATGATTAAAATGGGTAGGTTTATAACCACGACTACCTGATTTCGTTAATGGTGCATCTTTAAGCCATTCCGGATTAGTTTTTGAATTTACTTTGTAAGTCACTTTTTGTGTACGATCTACAATTTCAATATTATTATCTACTTCATACCATACAAACCAACACGCTGTATATAAAAGTTGTGTTAATTCTAAAATCATTTTGATAACATGTTTATCACAATGGTATAGTGCACATGTTTTAGCATTCGTATGTAAATAGAATATATTCATTTATATATTCTA
>CAYFZZ010000165.1:0-17974 GCA_964347545.1 uncultured Planctomycetaceae bacterium
TCTTAACCCCCCACTCTTAACCGAACACTCTTAACCGAACACTCTTGAACGACCCGCTTATCTCCATCCCCCCCGCTGCTCACATTTCTTCCCCGGGCGGACTGACTGTCGCTGTGGCCACCCTTGGGGAACAGCAATCCACCCACAGATTCTACGGAAGAACCTTTTTTATGCGCCTCGCCCGAAACGTCCCCGGTTGCCCCTACCCTACCCTCCCGGCCCCCGGCGCGCCGGGACAGTGCCGCCGGGACGGGGGAGAGGGGACTGTTGTGAGCCGAACGCGGAATGTCATGGGTGCCGAGCTGAGGGGGCCAGCTGACATTCCTGCAGCAGGGCCACGAAGCGGGTCTTCATTTCCGGCCCGCCCAGTTCGGGGTGCAAGACTTCGGTCAGCTTGATGATCCGCTCGGCCTGCGCAGAATTGCCCAGCCGATGGTGGGCCAGCGCTTGGGCGTGTTTGGCGCGAAACCATCGCGGCGAGGCGGGCCGACTCTGCCGCTGAACGTTCCGCCATTGCCGCAGGGCCGCCTCCCAGTCGGCTTGATCCCGCCCCTCCATCAGCAGCTGGGCGTAGGCTTCCTGCAGCGGGCCGTCCGCTGCATCCTGCTGGGCCAAGGTGGCGTACGCGTCCAGGGCCGCCCCGCGGCGGCCGGCCGCCGCCAACGCCTCGGCCCGCGCCACGGCCATCGATTTGGCGGCGGCAGCCGAACGGGCCACCGCCGGCTGGCCGCGGAGGGCGAGCAATTCCAGTTGCAGTTCGGCGAGGGCCGCCCGCTGGGGACCCCGCCCCTGGCGGATCATTTCCGCCAGCGCGTCCCCCAATTCGGCCAGCTGGGCCTCACTGGCGTCGGCTGCCTGAGCCAGCTGTTGTCGAGCCTGTTTGGTGGGTTTGCCCTGAGCGGCCCAGGTGTAGGCCAGCATCAACCGCGCGCGGGGCAACCACCCGGGCGGAGGGGTGGGGGGCTGGTCCAGCACCTCCCGCAACTGCCGCTCGGCCACCCCCCACTCGTCCGACAAACCATAGACGCGGAGCCCCGCGGCTTCGACCAGGGCCAGCTGGGCCACCTCCGCGTTGGCCGCGGCGGCCGCCTGGTGGACCCCCTCCAAAAACCGGATTCCCTCTCTGACCAATCGCCGGCGTGCAGGCTGTTCCCGATCGGTGAATTCTCCCAGCCGCCGACCGTAGCACTCCGCCAGGGCCTCCAGGGCCTCGGCAAATCGGGGGTCGGTCGGTGCGATCTGACGGTAAGCGGCCAGGGCGTCTTCCCAGCGGTGATGAGCCTGGTGAAACTGGCCCAGCCACCAGCGGGCTTTGTCTGCCGTCGGGCCCTGCGGCCACCGCCGCAGATGTTCGTCCAGCATCTGGACATACCGCGGGCCTTGGTCGGGCAGACCGGTCTGCAGCTGTTGGGCCTGGTGAAAGATGGCCAGCCAGTCCGCCCCGGCGGCCTGCGGATGGTGGGGCAGCTGAGCGGCCAGCGCCGCGAAGCGATCTCGAGCGGCCGCGTGCTGCTGTCGTTGGTGAACGATCGCGGCCGCCGCCAAACCGGCTTGAAACGCCTCCGCGGTCGAGGAGCTTTCCAGGGCGGCCTGCCGAGCCCGGTCGTAGGTGACCAAGGCCTCGTCCACCTGCCCGGCGCGATAGTAGGCCTGGGCGGCGCGGATCAAGAGCGGGAACTGGCCACCGTCGGGTGTGGTGGCCAGCTGCCGGGCCCAGCGGGCGGCCGCCCGCCGCTCCCAGAAGGGCCCGTGTTCTGCCTCAATCCGTTGCAGCTGCCGGCTCACCCGCGCTTCCCACACCCCCCGCTGTGCTCCCCCCGCCTGCGGCCGCAGGGCCAAGAGAACCTCCAGGGCCAAGAAATCCCACTCGGCCGCCACCTCGTCGGACAGCGCCGGGCGCTGCTGGAGGATGGCCCAGGCCTGGGCAGGATTACCGCGGGCCAGCTGCCACCGCGCCGACTCCTGCTGGAAGAGGGCCCCTACCGCGGCGGGGGCGGCGGGGCGGTAACGGTCCCACGCCTCCTGGTAATCCTCCCGCCGCTCGGCCACCCGGTAACACTCCAGCTGACCCAGCCGGCTGGGCCAGTCGATCGGATCGGTGGCCTGTGCCAATTCCTCAAAACGGGCCGTGGCCTGCGTGAGGGCACTGGTGCGGTCGGGGGTGTCGGCGGCAAAGCACAAGGCCTGGTTCAGCAGACAGCGTGCCCGCTGCCGCTGGACGTCACGAACCAGAAGCTGCAGCCCCGCGGCCGACATCCTCTCGGGCGGGTCTGACGACCGGCGGTGGGCCGCGACCAACCGCCCTCGCAGCTGCTGGTCCAGCTGGTCCAGCTTCCCGGCCGCCTGCCGTAGCTGCTCGCCGGCGACCGCCTGCACCGCCGCAGGGTCGCTGGCCGTTTCCGCCTCGTAACGGGCCAACTGCCCGCGGGTCATGTGCGTCACGGCGTCTTGATGTTGGACCAGCACGGCGTACTCGTCCCCGGCGTGCTGAGCGAGGTAAGTGGCGGCGACCTGATGCGCTTGCCGCCACCGGTCTGGCCGTTCATCGGGCGGCAGTTGGACAGCCGCGGCCGCGTGGATCCGCACCAGCTCGGCGGTCAAGCGGGCCCGCCGTCTGGCGCTTAGCCCGGTTTCCCCCAGCTCGCGGCGACAGTAGGCTTCTGCCAGCGGGTAAAGGTGCCTCTGCAGCAGCCCTTCCACGAAGGGCTGGTCGAGCGGCGGGTCGGCGGCCAGCCGGGTGCCGGCCAGGGCCGCGACCAGCAGTCCGACGAGGGCCCACGATTTGGAAATGCCCAGCATCTGCTCAGCCCGGCGGGATCTCCCGCGCTGCGGCGAACTGGATGGTGGTAAACCCCAGCCCGCGGCTCAAATCGTAAACTTCGATCACGTGCCCCAGGGGCACGGCGTTGGCCGGATCCAGCAGGATGGGAAGATCCGCTTCGACCGCGGCCGCCGCGGCCAACACCTCGACCAGGTCGGACCACGACGCTTGCGGCCGGCGATTCACCTCCCAGGCGGGCCGCCCGTCCGCCCAGGAAATTTTCACAATCACCCGCTCCAGGTCGACCAGCGGTTGGGCCAGCTCACCGGCGCGGTCCCCCTCCGATCGCTCGAACCGCAGGTCGCTCGGCAGAACCTGCTCGTGAATCTGGAAGCTGGCGGTGCACAGGAAAAAGATCAGCAGCAGGAAGACGACGTCGATCATCGGCGTCATCGTCGCGTCGCGTCGCGAATCGGCCCGGGTAATGTGCGAGGGGACGCGCATGCGGGGTGCGGGGTGCGGGATTTGGGTTGTGAGATACCGTTGGAAGAAGAGCTGCGATGCAGATGCGGGGGCCGGACTCGGCGGGGCGGCTCATCTGCCTGCCCGGATCGGCTGCTTTCCGCGGGCGTGGGCCTGGCGTGCCGCGGCTATGGTCGGGGGGCGGGCGGCCGCCGGTCAGCCCTCGTAGGCGCTGACGATCAGGGTGATGTTTTGGCCGCCAAAGCCGAAGCTGTTGGAGAGGGCGTTTCGGCAGTTGGCTTCTCGAGCGGTATTGGGGAGGTAGTCCAGATCACATTCGGGGTCAGGGGTTTCGTAGTTGATCGTGGGGGGCAGGACGTTGTCGCGGATGGCCATGATGCACACAATCAGCTCGGTGGCGCCCGCCGCGGCGATGAGGTGTCCCATCATGCTCTTGGTGCTGGAAACGGGGATGTGGTAGGCCTGCTGGCCCAGGGCCTGCTTGATGGCCAGCGTTTCGACTTTATCGTTGACGCTGGTGCCGGTGCCATGCGCGTTGATGTAGTGGATGTCTTCCGGATTCATGTGGGCGTCGGCCAGGGCCTGCTGGATACAGCGGATGGCGCCGCGTCCTTCCGGATGGGTATCGGTAATGCGGAACGCGTCGGCGGTTGAGCCGTAGCCTTTGATTTCGGCCAGGATGGGTGCCCCCCGAGCCTTCGCTCGTTCCGCTTCTTCCAGGACCACCATGGCGGCGCCTTCGCCCAGGACGAATCCGTCCCGGTCGCGGTCGAAGGGCCGCGAGGCACGTTGCGGCTCGTCGTTGCGTGTCGAGAGCGCAGTCAGCAGGTTGAAGCCGGTGACCCCGAAGGGGTGGATCATGCTGTGGGTGCCGCCGGACAGCATGATATCTGCATCGCCGCGGCGGATCAGTTCGGCGGCTTCCCCCACGGCCTGGCTGCTGGCCGCACAAGCGGTGAGGCAGTTGGCGTTGGGTCCTTGAGCGTTGAAGAGGGCCGCCAGGTGCCCCGCCGGCATGTTGGGTTCCTGTTCCAGTTCCGCGACCGGATTGAGCAGTTCGAGACCTGCTGCGATGAACCGAGCCAAATCGACGTGGTCGTCGTCGAGGGAGGTGAGCACCATTTTGGTAAAGCTGTCGAAATCCTGCTGGCCTTCGCCGCTGCCGAGGTAGACCCCAAAGCGGGTGGGGTCGGGCGGGTTGTCCAGGATGCCTGACGAGCGGACGGCTTGTTGAGCGGCCCCGGCGGCGAACCGCGTATGGCGCCCACAACGGTTCCACCGGTCGACATCCAGTCCCTCCCGGGAAACGTCCCAGTCACGGACTTCGGCCGAAAACTTGGTGGGAAACTGGCTGGCGTCAAAGACGGTCGTGTAGTCGACACCCGATTCGGCCCGCTGCAGCCGCTGCCACAGCTCTTCCACTTCACAGCCCAGGGGGGTCACACAGCCGACTCCGGTTATCACAACCCTGCGATCCATAACTGGCACCTGTTGCTGAGCCTACCCACGGTCGCTGCCCGCCCCGATTATAACAAATGCTGAGGCACGGGAATCCGGCTGCCATCCGGTTTTCGGGCGACGTCCAGGATTTTCAGCACCCGCAGAATGGAAAGGAACTCCCCGGGTTCGAAGAGGGGCCGCCGAGCCGACTCGCGGTCGAGATGGACAAACAGAATTTCCGCTTCGGCCTGGAGCCGGTCTCCCACGTGGCTGGTGGTCGTGGCCCGCGCCCCCTCGGCATCGATATCCTCCAACACCGCTCGATAGACCAGCGTGTCGCCCGGGACCGCTCGTCCGTAAAACTGCACCTTGGGCACCTTGGCCAGGATCACGCGTTCGCGGAAATCGTTGTATTCGCTGACCAGCATGCCCGACGTCTGAGCCATCCCCTCCAGGATCAACGAGTTGGGCATGGTGGGGATGCAGTAGAAATGGTCGTGCAGGGCGGATTCCGAGAGGGAGACCGTTTTGACGGCCTCAGCGGACTTGCCGCTGTTCAACTCGGTGAAACGATCCATCCAGAACCAGCGCATGTTCAGCCGACCTTGCTGGCTACGTAGTTGCACATATCCTGCACGGTGAGCGCATTGGCAAAGTCCTGGACCGCCGGATTCTGTTCGAAGGAGGAAAGGTCTGCGAAGGGCATCCGCTTTTTCAGCTCTTCCAAACCGGCCTCATTGATCTTGCCGTCCACGACGTAATCGGTGCTGGTCAAAATGTCTTCGGGAAACAACTCCCCCCGGGGGATCTTAATCGAGAAGGCTTTTTCCAGGCGAAAGACGATATCCAAGAAGTCAATCGATTCGGCTCCCAGGTCCCCCACCAGCGTGGCCTCAGGGGTGACTTCGTCGTCATCGACGCCCAGGGCGTCCACGAGAGCCGCCTGCACTTTGTCAAATACTTCTTCTTTGGTTGCCATCTAAAGTTGTCCTCCGGGAGTTTTCATGACAGGTAGTTTTGGTGATGGGGGTGGTTGGTCAGCAGGGAGTTAGGGTGCGGGGGTCGCCCCGCGGATCCTCAAACGGTGGTCTGGCCGGCAGCCGGCGGGAGGTCCTCGGGCCGGTACAGCAGAGCGAACAGGGCGCGGAGGTCGTGGAGCGCCGCCCGATCGTTCGGCTCGTCCTCCGGATTTTGGTCGGCCAGGTTGTAACGCTCGAGGATCAGTCGAGCGGACACGTGTAATTTGCCGTCGACCGCTCCTTCTGCCTTCAAAGTGCTGGTATGTGAGTCCTCTTTCAGCAGTTTTGACGTCAAGGTCAACATCCTGCCCGGCTCGACAAAATCCGCGTACTTCACGTTGCGGGCTTCCTTGAGCAGCACGACGCTGTGAGCAAAATCTTCGGTGTAGCGGATCAGCCAGGCACTGGCCTGAGTCATGGCCTCCAACATAAACACGCCCGGCAGGACCGGGAACAAGGGAAAGTGATCGGCCAGGTAATCTTCAGCCAGCGAAACCGTTTTGACGGCGGTGATTTCCTCGCCAGCCTTCAACTGGAGGATGCGGTCGATCAGCGTGAAACGCATGGCACGTGGTCAGCAACAGGAAACCCTGTTTCCGCAAACTCGGCAGGCTGAACGCAGGTAGGGGTCAGGAAGTAAACGCTCCAGTCTAGTGGGATCGCCCCCCCACCTCAACCACGGTAGGGGCCCTGCGGGGCTGGGGCGGCGGGCCGGGGTGCGGGGGGGACCACCCGGGATCGGCAGGATCCCGAGTGCCGTAAGCCTAGGAGTGCCTTTTGCTTGCAAAGCGGGGTGGGGTGGTCCCGCCGCTGGGTGGCTGAACGTGCCGGTGGGGCGGCGCCCCGCGGCCGGCCGGCCGCCCACCCGCCCCCGCGATCAATGGACCCGCTGGCCTGGCACGGCCCCCTCGTCCGGGCTCAACAAATACACCTCTTTCCCCCCAGGACCGCTGGCGATGACCATCCCTTCGCTGACTCCAAACTTCATCTGCCGCGGGGCCAGATTAGCGGCATAGACCACCAGCCGTCCGATGAGGGCTTCCGGCGCGTAGGCGGCTTTGATCCCCGCCAACACCGTCCGCCGCTCGTCCCCCCCCAAGCTCAACGTCAGCTTCAACAACTTGCGAGCTTCAGGGACACTTTCAGCGTCGACCACCCGAGCGATCCGTAGATCGACCTTGGTGAAGTCGTCAAAGCTAATCTGCTCGGCCAGCGGTTCGGCAACGAGCGCCTCGCCGCTGTCGTCAAACGTGCCCGCCCCGCCCGGGGCGGCCGTATGTTTACTTTCCTCAATCATGGCTTGTACCTGTTGTGGTTCTACCCGTTTTAACATGTGCTGGAAGGGATGGACGCCGCAGGCAACCAGCGGCGTCTGGCTTTGCTCCCAATTTTCGATCTTTTGGCCCAACAATTCGCCCGTCTGCCGCGCCAGCCGGGGCAAGACCGGCGCCAGATAAATGGCCAGTTGGCGGAACAGATTCAAGGCCACCGTGCAGACGTCCTGCAGCCTGGCGGCTTGGGCCGGATCCTTGGCCAACTTCCACGGCTCGGCCGACTCCACATACGGATTGGCTCGATCCGCCAACTCCATGATCAACCGCATGGCGCGGTTGTAATCACAATGTTCATAAGCCTCGGCGATTTCGTCCCCCACGGCGGCCGCGTGGCGGAACAGCCCGCCGTCGTCCGGGTAGACCGCGGATAACCCGGAAGCGGTGACAAATTTTGCGGTGCGGCTGGCGAGGTTGACCACTTTGCCCACCAGGTCGGCGTTGACCTTCGCCACCAGTTCGTCCAGGTTCAAATCCAGGTCGTCCACCCGCGGCGTCAGCTTGGAGGCGTAATAATAGCGCAAGTAGGCCGGGTCGAGATGTTTTAAATAGGTTTCCGCCATCACGAACGTGCCGGTGCTCTTGGACATCTTGGCCCCTCCCACCGTGAGAAACCCGTGAATGTGGATTTTGCGGGGGAGAATAAAGCCGGCCGTCTTCAACATGGCGGGCCAGAAGAGGCAGTGAAAATACTGGATGTCCTTGCCGATGAAGTGATGGACTTCCGTCTGCGTGTTGGACCACCAGTTTTCAAAATCTTCGCCGTGAGCGGCGCACCATTGCCGCGTGGAGGCCATGTAGCCGATCGGCGCGTCGAACCAGACATACCAGTAGTTGCCAGGGCTGTCGGGAATCTCGAACCCGAAATACGGTGCCGGGCGGGAGATGTCCCAGTCCCGCAAGGGCTCGTTCAAAAAATGCCCCTTCAAGTAATTCGCCACCTCGGGCTGGAGGTGATCGCCCGACTGCGTCCAGCTCTCCAAAAAATCGTGCAGCTGCTCCAGCTCGATAAACAAGTGCAGCGCCTGGCGGATCTCGGGCCGAGCCCCGGAAATTTTGCTGACCGGATCCACCAGCTCGGTCGGACTGTAATGCCGGCCGCAAACACTGCAGTTGTCCCCGGGCTGGTCCTGAGCATGACATTGGGGACAGGTCCCGCGGACAAAGCGGTCCGCCAGAAACGTTTCGGCCTCAGGATCGTACAGCTGTTCGATGTGCTTTTCCCGGACCAGCCCGGCCCCGCGGAGGGACTTCCAGAACTGTTCGCAGAGGGCACGGTTTTCGGGGCTATGCGTGCTGCCGTAGTGATCGAACTGGACTTCAAAGCCGGCAAAGTCCCGCTGGTGCTCGGCATGCATCCCAGCAATAAACTCCTCTTCGCTGACCCCCCGCTCTCGAGCACTGATCATGATCGCCGTGCCGTGCGTGTCGTCGGCACAGATGTAAATGCAGCGGTGGCCGCGCAGTTTTTGAAACCGGACCCAAATGTCCGTCTGGATGTACTCAACCAGGTGCCCGATGTGGATCGGACCGTTGGCGTAGGGGAGGGCGGCGGTGACAAGAATCTGGCGGGTGGTCATGGGGCTGGGCTGGGTCGACAACGGTCAGGGGCCCCCGGGGCAGGCCACAGCGGCGGGCGGCCGACGGGCCTCAACCCGCCCGGCGGGGGCGGGGGCGGCGTTCGCCCAACCGCGCCTCTCGCGGGGAAAGCACGGCGGCGGGCGTCCTTCACCAGGCGTCCCGACGCGCCCCGGGCGGGCCGAGCCCGGCCGAGACTGGCGGGAATTGTAGCCCACCCGGGTCGGAACGGCGAGAGCAACCACGCCAGTCCGCCCTCCGGCAGTCCGCTCACAGCGGCTCGAGGGCGCCCGAAGCAATGCTGCGGACCTCCGCCTCGGCAATCAGGATCGAGGCCAGGGCATCCTCGGCAGTGATCGCCGTCGGTCGGCGGCCACCGGCCAGACAGTCGACCAGATACCGCAGCTCCTCCACCCACCCGTCCCCCTGGCCACAGTCGACCACCTCCTGCTTGCCATCCTGACTGACCGTCAACGGCCGCTCGCTGCGACTGAAGTCAAAGTCGGCCGTCGCCCGCTCGAAATTCACCGTGTAGGCCATGTTGAAACCAAAGCCGTCGGCCATCGCCCAGCTGCCCTCGGCCACCACCAGGGGGACGTCGTCGTAGACATAGTGCGTCACCAGGTGGTCGATGCGAGAAGTGGTCTGGGAATAGCCCCGGCTGAAGACGGCCCGCGGCTGTCCAAACAGGTACGAGACAAAATCGGTGTCGTGGATGTGCAGGTCCATCACCGCTCCGCCCGACTTCTCGCCATCCTGAAACCAGCCCGGGGGCATCTGGGCGACGCGGCGAAAAGTGGCGGCCCGCACCCCCCCATACCGCCGCTGGACCACCGCCTGCTTCAGCCAGGCCCACTGCGGCCAGAAACGGATGCACATCGCGGGCATCAAACAGCCCTCGGCCCGGCCCGCCGCCTCGACAATCTGCCCCGCCTCCTGGCTGCTGATCGCCAGCGGTTTCTCGACCACCACGTGCTTGCCCGCCGCCAAAGCGGCCAGGGCCAGTTCGACGTGGGCCGGCGTGGGGACGCAGATGTCGACCACGTCCACGTCGTCCCAGCCAATCAGCTCGTGAAAATCGGTCGTCCCCCGCACGACCTGCATGTCGAACGAGACGCCCGTGTCGTCCCCCACGTTGCCCCAGCTGTCGGCCAGATCCCCCGCCGCCCGCCGCGGATCCAAGTCCGCAATGGCCACCACCTGAGCGTCGTCGATCTGGGCGTAAGCCTGAGCATGCGTGCGGCCCATGAAACCCAGGCCGATGAGGCCAATCCGGACCGGGGAGGAAGCCATGGTTGGGATTCCGCGGGGTGAGGGGGTGATGGGGTAGGGGGGTGAGGGGGTGAAGGGGTTAGGATCGGCGCTGGTCGAGGGTGCGGACAAATTCGACGGCCGAGCGAATATCTTCGATGCGCGTGGCCCCTGCCTCCCGTTCGATCGCCAGGTAACCTGCAAAACCGATCTCGTCCAGGGCCCGGAAAAAGTTGGGCCAGTCCACCTCACCGGTCCCCAGGACCACCTCGTCGCCCCAGTCGCCCGGGGTTCGAGTCAAGGTGGCGTCCTTCAGATGCACGCTGTGGACCCGAGGACCCAGGGTCCGCACCGCGGCCACCGGATCCCCCATGTTGTAGAGGATCATGTTGGCGGGATCGAAGTTGACACGGACATTGGGCTGGTCCAGATCGTCCAGAAAGCCGTTCAACGCCGCCGCCGTTTCCTGGCCAGTCTCGAAACAGACGGTCATCTGGTGCCGGGCGAACAGCCCCGCGATCTGGGTCAGGCGGTCCTTCAGTTTGGCGTAGTGCGGGTCTGCCGGATCGTGCGGGAGGAATCCGGCATGAAACATGACCGAGTCGATCCCTAGATCCGCCATCAAGGGGGGGATCTTCTGGATGCCGGACCAGTTTTCCTGCCAGGTCGCGTCGGGCACGACGCCGCCGGTCTGGCGAATGGTCTTTACGCTGGAATAGTCTTCGCCGATGGTGCGGAACATGCCGCCGGTCAGCTGCACGCCCGCCTCCCGCAACCTGGGGCCGGCATCCGCCCAGCGGGGATCGTCGCGGAGGGGGCCCAGTTCCAGTTGAGTGCGCATCAAGCCGATCTGCCGCAGCTGGTCGATCAAGTCGTCCACGTCGCGCGGCGCCAGGGACCAGCTGCAAACGGCTAAACGATCGTCGAGGGGTTTGGCCAAGCTCATGCTGTCCCTTGTCGCGAAGGTGAACGTCCAAATGTTGATCGAAACGCAGCCGCCTGACAAGTCGGGGGAAGCCCCAGCGGGCGGTCCGGGGGGACGTGCGAGCGCGGACGGCCGACCAGATCAGGAGACCCGAGGCGAGGCGGCCACGGTCAGCGAGGTTCGTGCCGCCAGCCAGTTGCACACCCGCTCGAAAACGGCAACATCCGCCGGTACCTGACCGGCGATCTGGTACTCGCCCCGCGCCAGCTGTTCCGCCAGCCGCCGCAGATGATGTTCGGCCGTGGCCAGAAAGCGGACCTGTTCGGCGTCGCTCAACGCGTGGCTCAACAACGAGCTGCCCGAGGCGGTCCGAGCGCGGCGCAAGGCGACCAGCTGGCCGCGGTCCGCTTTGTAAAGCAGGCCGTCGACAAAGGCTCGCCGCAGCTGGCCGGCCGAGTTGAATTGATAGACCGGATCGCTGCCCAGAAAAAAACTGGCCGCTCCGCATCGCCGAAACCCACACACCACCCCTGGCCCTCCGGCGGCCCCCCGCAGCTCGATCCGCTCGACCAAGGCGGTCGCGTCCCGCAACAGGTCTTCTCGGTCCGCCTCCTCTCGTGCCACGACGTTCCTCTCCACCGATACGATTCCCGAACCCTAGACGATCCGGCCAAACGACCCGGTCAACGCGGCGGCCGCGTGGGACGAGGATTTCCCCTCCGACCTGACCGCCCGCTGGTGTGCAGCGCCTGGTTCGATCATTTGCATCTCACGGAGGCACAGAGACACAGAGAGCGACGCAAAGCGCCTCGTTCGTCGTCCGCGTGACGCTCTCCTTCATCCGTAATAGCCGTACCAATCTCGTTCTCGTGCATCTCCGTGTCTCTGTGCCTTTGTGAGAAACCGCTCTCATCATCGAACCGGCGCCTGGTGCGGCACGCTAACCAAAACCGAGGTGACCCCCTTGGAGGAGTGGTACGCCAACAAAAACGAACTGGCAAGCCGGGGCTGCTGGCATGCCAGCAGGCAGGGTCAGGGGGACCTTTTTTCGAGCAGACTTAATTTTTGGCATGCGATATGCCACCCGATGATCGGTAACCCACGCGACGAATCTGTCTGGTCCGCGTTTTCCCCCGTGGCGAGACAGGCTGGCGGACGTTGACCGCCGGTCCGGGTCGGCTGCCGTCGGGGAGTGGTTTGTAAATCCCGTTTCCAGGATGGAACAATTTACAGACTGTGTCGTTGGTGGCAGAGCAGGCGCCACCACCGCTGGCAGCACCCGGCGGGATGCTTGCCAGGCCCCGTCCGACGCTGAAGGCAGAACAGATCGCAAGCACGCTTTTCCATTTGTGACCCCAGCCGTTCCAAGGAGGGAACCATGGTGTCGATGCAACTTCTGGCGGCCGCCCTGGCCCTGACCGGCGCCGGCGAAACGGTGCTGCTCGATTTTCAAGCGGACTGGTGTGGTCCCTGCAAGATGATGGAACCGGCCATCGACCAGTTGGCTGCCGGGGGCTACCCGGTGCGGAAGGTCGATATCGATCGCCAGCCCCAGCTGGCTCAACAATACGGCGTGACCAGCGTGCCTTGCCTGGTCTTGCTGGTCAACGGTCAAGAACGCGCTCGACAAATGGGGGCGATGAGTGTCGAGCAGCTGCAGCAGATGCTGCACCAGGCCAACGTCCGACCCGCCGGTTCGGCCGTGGCGGCCGTGCGGGGGCAATCGCCCGGCCGCCGCCGTTTCGGCTGGCCTCGTTCCCGTGCGGCGGCCAATGACGGGGGTGGGGGGAATATTCCGCGGGTCTCGCTGGGCGAACCCGTGGCGGCTGCGGATGAATTGCACAACCTGCCGGCGGGCTCGCCCGGCGAACCGACTGCGGCTGCGGCCAGCCCGCCTCCGACCGCCGCGGCCGCGACTTCCCCGTCGGTGCCGGCGGGGGCCCGTGCCCCCACCGCCGCGCCACCCTTGACCCCCCTCCCTCCCCGGAACCTCGCCCCCCCGCGCGGGTCGCTGGCCGCGGCCACCACGGGGCCCCCCGCCCCTGCCTCGGCAGGCCCCCCGCCAGCTGGGCGGCCGGCAACTTCCGGACCCCCGCCGACCGCTCCGGCGGCGATCCGCGACGGTCTGATCCAGCGTCTGACGGCCGCCACCGTGCGGCTGAAGGTTCGCGACCGCGACGGCCACTCCTGGGGCAGCGGTACCATCATCGATTTTCGACCCGCGTCGCACGGTCGGGGGGGCGAAGCAGTGGTGCTGACCTGCGGCCACATCTTCCGAAATTCCGCCGGGCAGGGGCCGATCCAGGTCGACCTGTTTGACGGCAGCGGGCATCAGAATCTGACCGGTCAGCTGGTCCGCTACGACCTGGACCGCGACATCGGCCTGGTCCGGTGTGCGGTGCCCCACGCGGTGCGTGC
The DNA here is from genome assembly GCA_964347545.1 of uncultured Planctomycetaceae bacterium. Taxonomy (GTDB): domain Bacteria; phylum Planctomycetota; class Planctomycetia; order Pirellulales; family UBA7805; genus CS4-C045. The sequence goes on from CAYFZZ010000165.1 coordinate 13,207, forward strand.
CGCACCCCTGGCGACCTCCACCGCTGCCCCGCGACGGGGGAGTGCGGTGTTGAGCATTGGTTGCGATCACGGCCGATCCCCCACGGCCCACCGCAGTCACGTGATGGCCGTCAACAGTTTCATCGGGCCGCCGAATTTACAGGTCTCCGGCCAGCCGGCCATTGGCCGCAGCGGCGGGGGGTTGTTTAACGAGCGGGGGGAACTGATCGGCGTCTGCAACTTTGCCGACCCGACCGATCGCGCCGGGTTGTATGCGGCCGTCGCCGTGGCCCGCGATGTGATCGACCAGGCCGGCCTGGTGCTGACCCCCCCGCCGCGTGACCCCCAGCAGCTGGCGACGGCAGCTAACGCGACACCCCCCTCGCGGCTGGACATCGGTTCGCCCGGCCCCGCCTTGCCCCCGGCCGTGGCCGCGGCCGCCACGGGGTCGCCGCCGACCACCGAGGTCATTTGCATTGTGCGGTCCCACGACGGAGCCAAAACGGATCGGCAGGTGATCGTGATCGAAGACGCGTCGACCGATCTGATTCAGCAGCTGGCCCGCGAGCAACAGAGGCAACAGCAGACCTTTCCCACCACGATGGCTACCCGCCCGCCCGTGACCCACCCGCCGGTTGCCTTTCCACCGCTGCGGACCACCGCCGACTGGCAACCGCAGTGGCAGTGAGCGATCGGGCAGGTCGCCGTTTGCCGAGAGCGGCGTGGCCAAAGCGCGCGGCACGGGCTGGCCGGCTATCTTGCCGCCCCTGCCTCTAACGGGCAGGGAGGGCTTTCGATTCCGCCGCCGACCCTTGCGGCAGCGATCGCGATGGGTCCTTCAACCGGCGATGGCGTCCAGCACGGGTGAGGGATCGCCCAGGTCGTCTACCAGGACGTCGGGCTCTTCGCTGGCCAATGCTCCTCGCGCGTGCGTCCCCGTGCAGACCGCCACGACGTGGGCGCCGATAGCGCGGGCACAGCGGATATCCAGTGGCGTGTCTCCGATGACCCACACGTTTTCGCTGCGGACCTCGGCCACGGTCTGATCCCGAGCGGCCGCCAGGGCCTCCCGAGCCACTTCGGCTCGATCCACATGCCGGTCACCGAACCCCCCGAAGGCAAAGAAATGGTTCAGCCGGTAGTGGTTCAGCTTGACTTCCGCCCCTGCCGCGATGTTGCCGGTCAGCAATCCCGTGCGGATGTCGGGTCGAGGCGCGAAGGTTTCCAGCAGAGCGAGGATGCCGGGCAAGACGGCGCCGGGCCGTGACGCTAGCGTTGCTGGCAAGTGCTGGAGGTAGGCGGTCCGGAATCGCTCCCACGTCGCCGGCGAGTCGTCGATGCCGTGCAGGCAGAAGAAGTCGCGGACAATCGCCCGGTCGGTGCGGCCGCTGAAAGGGACTCGGGAGCCCTCGGCCGCGATGCCAAACGCGTCCGCCAGGGCTGCTTCAAAAGCCGCCTTGCCCGCACCTCCCGTGCGGATCAGGGTGCCATCGATATCAAACAGGCAAATCTTCATTTGCGGTCGCTGGCGTCGGCCCCTTGCTGATGGCCGCCGCCCTCCTTAAGGTGGAATGAGGGTGGTGACACGGTCCTGTGTGCCACCACCACACGTGACACCATAACAACTGGTCTTGAAAAACCAAAGCTGCCCGCCCCCAGGAGATCTTCCCATGCATCGTGCACTACCCTGTTTGGTCGTTGTTGGTCTGGTCTTGCTGACGGCTGCCCCGGCCGTGGCGAACGATTACCTGGTGGGAGGCATGTTTCAAACGCCTCCCATCACCCACTATCGCGTGGCCGGCGCGCCGGTGACGGTCTACGCGCCCGTGGCCCCGGCACCGGTCGCACCAGCGGCACCGTGGACGTACGTCACCCCCGGAGCGGTCACGGTCTACTCGCCGGTCGTTGTCCCCGCACCGCTGGTCGCGGCCCAACCGGTCGTCGTCGGCCGACCGGTCGTGACCCGCACCAAGTGCTACATCCCCGGCCAGCCGATCCGGAACCTGTTTCGCTGGGTCACCCCCGGCGTCCCGACCGGCGTCGCCATCGTGGCCCCGTAATGGCGCCCGAGTGGCCCGGCAGGAAGGCTTCGGAACCCCCGCCGACCAGACCGAGACCGCCAGCACGTCGGCCAAACATCCGCGGTGTAGTGCCCCCCGGGTTCTTCCAGGCACCGTCGCGATATGAGCGACACTCTTAACCGCCCACTCTTAACCGCCCACACTTAACCGCCCACTCTTAACCGAATCCTCTTAACCGACACGCTTAACCGCTCACCCCTGCATTTCAGCAGTTCGTTGAAGGTTATCTGCGTAAGGTTAGCGGTTAAGTGCGAAACAGACGCGCGGTTCACTCTGGCCCGCCCAACTCACCGCAGCCCCACCACCCCCTGGGTGGCAAGATCCACTCTCCATGGACCGATGGGGCTCACTCCTGGCGGGCCTCGCGTTTCAGCTGGGCCACTTTGGCGGCCACCACGCTGGCCGGGAGGGCATAGCAGTGGGTCCGCGCGGCCCGGGCGATGTTCAGCCCCACCACCTGGCCGTCCAGGTCCACCAGCGGGCCGCCGCAATGGTGAGGCTGGAGGATCGTATCGTGCTGGATCGCCGCCGCGAAACCTGCTCGACGGCGGCTGAGCGGGCCGCCCATGGCGTTCATCGACGCCCAACGGTCATCGGACGAGCCTTGCAGGTCACGGCTGCCCAGCGTGGCATCGATCTGTAACTGCTGGGCCGCCCGCTGGACCTGCAGCTGGACCCGATCCCCGGGCCTCAAGCTGGAGATCAGTTGGATCATTTCCTCCCGCTTGCGAATCTGCCGGTTGTTGATCCGTTGGACCAAATCATCCCGCTTCAAACCCGCCGCAGCCGCCGCGCTGTTTTCCAGGATCAGGTTGATCCGCGGGCCGGCGTCCGTCTCGGCCAGGCTGACTCCCAGAAACCCAGGTTGAGGGGGAATGGGTCGAGCGGCGACGCTGACGATGCCGACGGAGAGGGGCAGCGTGGTCGTATCGGCGGTGGCCAGCCAACTGCCCACCGGTGGCGACGGGGTCGTGCCCCAGGTGACCGGCTGCCACGGCCGCTCACCCTCCAGCCGACACTGCAGCAACGCCAGGTCCAGATCCTGGTCCCGAGCGACGATCCGCGCCGCGTACCGCCGGCCGTCGCTGGCAAGGCAGCTCAGCGAATCCCCCTTCAATTGGCTGTCCTTGGTGATCACCAGACCCTGCCGGTCCACGACCACGCCCAGGGCCACCTGCCGCTGGTCCTCCAACACCCGCACGGTGCTCTCGCGGACGGTCCGCACGACGGGTTCAAAAGCGCGGCGGACGCGGATGTGGTCCCGAAAGTCGGCCTGGGCCGGAGGCGCCCAGGTGACCAGGCACGCCAGGATCGCGGCCACCCGGGGCAGGGCACCACGGCCGGGTCGGAACAGGTCTGGGTGAAAGGGAATAATCATGAGGGGCAGGGCTTTTACAGCTTGAAGCTGCCGATCACCAGGTCCAGCTGCAGGGTCCGTTCGCCGCGGCGGACTTCCACCTGCACGCGATCCCCCGGTTCGTGTGTTGCGACCGCGTCGGCCAACTGGCCAAACCGCTCGATCTCCTGGCCGTCAAACCGGGTAATCACATCGCCGCTGCGGATGCCGGCCTTTTCGGCCGGGGAATCGGGCAGCACGTTGGCGATCCGCGCTTCGGTGACCTGGTCGTCGTGGACCACGCCGATCACCGGGCCGCCGGGCCGCAGGCCGCCCCACACCTCGCCGGCGACCAGCCGCTGCCAGGTATCGCGGTAGGTATCGACGGGGACGTGGAGGTTGGCGCGGAGGTCGTCGGCAATCCGGCTGTGAATCCCGATCACCCGTCCCTGCATGTCGAAGAGGGGTCCGCCCGAATCGCCCCCCACCAGGGGACAGTCGGTGACGATCGCCAGCGGCTGGTTCATCCAGGCCCGTCCCAAACGCACCGGCGGGGAACGGTCGGACTGATAGCCGCCCGCGTGTCCCGTGGTCAGGCACCATTGCCCCCGCCGCACATCCTCAGAACTTCCCAGTTCGGCATACGGCCACGTCCCGGGGGTGGTAATTTTGAGCATCCCCGCATCGATGCCGTAGTTGATGCCCAGGGTTCGAGCGGCGACTTTGCGGCCGTCGTGAAAAATCAACGTGACCTGCCGTCCCGGTTTGCCGATCACATGGCCGGCGCACAGCACGTACCCGTCGGGGCTGACGATCACGGCACTGCCCATCGCCCCCGGCAGCCGCACGGCGACGGTACAGCGGATCAAGCGGGGGGCCAGCCGCTGGAGGTGGGCCTGCATCGCCTTCAGTTCCTCCGGATTGGCCGGGACACCGGCCAAGATCCGCTGGAGATCGGCCGGCAAGGGCAGCGTCACCGGCGGCGGTCGATCGTCCGGGGCTGGGTCGGATGGCGCGTTGGGGGTGGATGCCGGTAGGTCCTCGACCGGATCGGCGGCGGGAGCGGTCTGGATGATCAAGATCAGCCACATCCAGGCGATCGGCAGGGCAACCCGCATACTCATCCCGTCACTCCTCCCGGATCGCCGCTGTCGGCCAGCGGGTCCTGCCGCGTCGCTTACGGTTCGACGATCAGGGCCGTCTGGTCACGAGGCTCGACGCGGCCGACCACGCAGGTGTCCGCGGCCCCGGCCGCGCGACACTGGTCGACGACCTGCGAGGCTCGCGCGGCATCGACGCTGATCAGCAGGCCGCCCGAGGTTTGCGCATCATAGGCAAACTCTAATTGTAACTGATCGACGCCCGGCATGAC
>CAYFZZ010000166.1:0-4785 GCA_964347545.1 uncultured Planctomycetaceae bacterium
GGGGCCGGGGGGGGGGGGGGGGGGGGGGGGGGGGGGGGGCACGGGGGTGGGGGCGGGGGGGGGGTTGAGCATCGGCAGCCGCTCCCCCACCGCCGCTCAAGGTGCCGGCACGATCGACCGAATGACGATCGGTTCCACCGGCACCGAGGACCAGTCGCCCTGGTCCGCCACCGGCACTTTCGCCATCTGGTCCAGGACCTCCAGGCCCTCCACCACCTCGCCAAAAACGCAGTAGCCAAACTCTGCCGCGCTGTCCCGGCTGCGGTGGTCCAGCTGGTCGTTATCGGCCAGATTGAAAAAGAATTGGCAGGTCGAACTGTCGATCACCTCTGCTTGCCTGGCCATGGCGATCGTCCCCCGTTTGTTGGGCAATCGGTTGTAGGCCTCGTTGCGAATAGCAAAGTGGGCCGCTTGTTCGACCAGGTTCACGTCGTATCCCCCTCCCACGGCGACGTAGTCTCGGATCACCTGGTGAAAGATCGTCCCCTCGTAATGCCCGTTACCGGCGTGAAAAAGGAAATTTTTGACGGTCATTGGTGCCCGCTCGGCGTCCAACCGCACGACGATGTCGCCCAGCGAAGTGCTGATCTTGACCCGCGGATGCAGGGGATCCAGCCGGGTCCGCAGGGTCCGCTGTTCGCCAGAGGGTACGGCGGATTCGGGTGCGTCGCCCGAGCCAATACTGGCGGTCACCGGCGTCTTCGGCCGATCCTGCTGGCCGCAACCCGCCAGCAGGCAACCGAGGGCGGCCAGCGCGGTGGGGCCGATAACGCGAGCAAACGATCTCATCCGGGTTGCCTCCTTGCCAACGGATTAGGGGGGCGAACTTCCCTGCGGGAGCCGGCGGCGGACGATCACCGGCTGTCCGTCGGGATGGGCCAGGGGTCACGCCCGTGCTGTATGTTGCAGCACAGGCCCCATTCATGCAAGCTCGACTTCTCCCCGCTGGCCCCGCAGGCCGGGCCGCGTGGGGAGCAGCCCGCCGCGGAATTCCTGGCATTTTCATATGTATTTTGATAAATTTGTGAATTCGTACCACTTTGGGACGTTCCCAAAGTGTTAAGGAAGAAGCTATTTCCTGGAAGAAATGGGAGTAGCCGTTTGGCCCCGAGGCGCTAAGGATTGAGAATGGAGAGGGGAGCGCAGGAATTTCCTGGTCGGGAGGTGGCGGTGGGCGCCGCAGGGTTACGGGGATCATGACAGGTCGGATCTATCCGGTTGCCGTCTGTTTGTTTTGGCTGAGCACGACCAGTTGGCTGGTGATGGCCAAGGTCGTGCCGGGGCTGCGTCGTGGGGATCCGCCCAATCACCATCTGGTTTCGGCCAAACAGATCCGGGCTGCCGATCCGGTGGTGTGGCATTTGAAGTGGAATCGTAGCCGTTTGGGCTGGGCGGCGACCCAGGTCCGGGAGCTGCCTGGGGGGGCGATGGAGATTTTGACGCGGGTCCAGTTCGAGCAGTTACCGGAGGAGGGGGACGACCCGGCATCGTGGTTGATGCAAACCCTTTCCGAGTGGGCCACTCCGGGTGCGGCGCGGCGTTTGCGCCTGGACAATCGCACGCTGCTGGACAACCGCGGTCGTCTGAAAGCGATCTGGTCGGCAGCTCGGTTTGACGACCTGGAGGACACCCCGCCCTGGATGCAGATTCACGGCCAGGTGGACGACCACCACTTGATCTTACGGTTTCAGGCCGGGGACCACATCAAACTGAACCGCTCGATTCCTTTGCGCCGCCACGCGCTGGTGGCCGACGAGCTGTCGCCGCGGGGCTTCATGCCGCCGTTGCGGCTGCATCAACAGTGGACGACGTTCCAGGTTAGTCCCTTGCGAGCCCCGACGGGTCTTCAGTCGCCGATTGTAGCGAAGGTCGAGCGTTTTGATGGGGTGATTTGGGACAAGCGGGCGGTGGAGACCTTGTTGGTCGTGTACCGCAAGGACCCCGGCGCGGGCTCGCGTACGGCCGAGGATTACCTGGGCCGCATGTGGGTCCGTCCGGATGACGGCATGGTCTTGCAGCAGGAGGTGCTGATCCTGGGATCCCGGTTGACCTTTGTCCGCGGCACGCCGGAGGAGGCCCGGGCGATGCGCGATTCCCTGCCGGCCGACTGGGCAGAGCTTCCCACCCCGGACGCGACATGATCGAATTTGAAAATATCACGCGGACGTACGGCAAACGGGTGGCGGTTCGCGAACTGAATCTGACGGTCCCCCGCGGCGAATTGTTCGCTTACCTGGGCCCCAACGGAGCGGGCAAGACGACCAGCATCAAGATGGTGGTGGGGCTGTTGCGGCCCAGCGAGGGACGCATCCGCGTCTGCGGGCATGACGTGGTCCGGGAACCTCGGCTGGCGAAACAGCGCGTCAGTTATGTACCAGACGAACCGTATTTGTATGACAAGCTGACGGGGCGCGAATTTTTGAAATTCATCGCGGCCATGTACGGGATGCCTGCAGCGACGGCGGACCGCGAGGTGGATCGGCAGATCGCCTGTTTCGAACTGGAAGGATTCGTGGACGATTTGGCAGAGAGCTATTCGCATGGCATGAAGCAGCGGCTGGTGTTTGCCGCCGCCCTCTTGCACCACCCAGAAGTCCTGGTGGTCGACGAACCGATGGTCGGCTTGGACCCCAAGAGCATCCGGATGGTCAAAGACCTCTTGCGGCGGAAAGCGGCCGAGGGGGTGACGATCTTCATGTCGACGCACACCCTGGCCGTGGCCGAGGAGATTGGCGATCGCATCGGAATCCTCGACCGCGGTCGCCTCCTCTTTGTGGGCACCCTCCAACAACTGAAAGACGAAATGGCTCGCCACGACTCCAGTCTCGAACAGCTGTTTCTGGAGTTAACCGCCGAGAACGGGGAGGCGGACGAGGTACCCTGGAGACCTTCTCCCCAGCGTTCGACCCTGGAGACGTGACCGATCGTGACCCTTTCCGCCGGGCGGCCCCCCTTTTCTGCCGCAGAAGCGATGGCTGAGCCTGCGAGCCTGAATTAAGCGACTATTTTCCATGAACCCCCCTGGAACTTCCCTGCTGGCGGCGGACGAGGAAGCGCGTTGCTTTTGGCGGCTGCGAGCTCGGATGATGCGTGCGTCGCTGGACGAGCTGCTGCGAACCGCTCGGCTGCGGGTGGTGCTGGCGGCGGTGATGAGCGTGGTGTTTTGGCTGGCGCTGTTTCTGGTGACCTACGAGGGGTTCACCTTCCTGCACCGCGAGGCGGGCGCGTTCAGTCGCGAGACGGTGGAAAAAGTCTTTAATCTGTTTTATGCCTCGCTGATGGTCATGTTGATCTTCTCGGGCGGCTTGATCCTCTACGGCGGCATGTACCGCTCGCGCGAGGTCGCCTTCCTGCTGACCACGCCTGTCCGTTTCCAGCGGCTGTTTACGTACAAGTTTCACGAGGCGTGTGCCTTCAGCAGCTGGGGTTTCCTCCTGCTGGGCACCCCCATGCTGATCGCTTACGGCATCGTGGTCCACGCGCCGTGGCATTACTACGTGATGATCCTCCCCTTCATGCTGGCCTTCGTGGCCGTTCCCGCCGGTATCGGTGCGGTGTTGTGCATGTTGATTGTGTATTTTCTGACGCGGCTGAGGGGGGTCCTCACCGTGCTGGGCATCGTCACGGCCGTGGCCGCGGTGGGAGGAATTGGCTGGTACGTGACGTGGGGACAGTCCCACGATCCGCTGACGGTCGAGTGGTTTGAGGAGATGATGTTGCGGTTGAGCGCCACGGAGAACCGGCTGTTTCCCAGCTGGTGGCTGAGCAGTGGATTGTTGGAGGCGGCGCGGGGTGAGGGCCGCTTTGTCGACTACCAGCCCTGGTCGCAGGCCGTGCTGTTTTTGGCCCTCCTGGTGGCCAACGCCCTGTTCATCCACCAGGTGGCAGAGTGGCTGGCGGCCCGGATTTACCAACCGGGCTACAGCCGACTGCAGACCGAACGCCCCCGATCGCGGCGGGCGGGGCTGGCCTGGCTGGACCATACCCTGCCTCAGCTGATGGTCCTGGCCCCACCCCAGATCCGCCTGCTGCTGGTCAAAGACCTGCGGACCTTCCGTCGTGACCCGGTTCAATGGGCCCAGTTCCTGATCTTCTTCGGCCTGGTGGGGCTCTATTTTATTAACGTGAAGAGCATCCGGTATGGCGCGCCGTTTGTGGGCTGGGTCAATATCGTCAGCTTTCTGAACCTGATGGTGGTGGGGCTGATCCTCTCGACCTTTACCACCCGGTTTATTTTCCCGATGATCAGCCTGGAAGGACGCCGCTTCTGGATCCTGGGATTGCTGCCCATCGGGCGCGAGACGATTTTGTGGGGCAAGTTCCTGTTTGCCGCTTCAGGATGTGCCGTCCCCAGCTGCCTGCTGGTCTTTTGCAGCGACCTCTTGTTGGGCATCTCCTGGCTGGTGATCCTGATCCACCAGCTGGCCTGCCTGGTCCTGTGCACCGGTCTGGCGGCCCTGGCGGTGGGGCTGGGCGCGCGGATGCCGGACCTTCGCGAAACCAACCCCTCGAAAATCGCAGCCGGCTTCGGCGGCACGCTGAACCTGGTGCTGAGCGCCCTCTACATCCTGGCCGTCGTCGCCCTGACGGCCGTTCCCACCCACCTCTATGTCCTGGCCCAGAGCGCTCGGTTGGGGACGACCCTCAATGCCAACCTGATCCGCTCCCTGATGATCGGCGGCGTCACCACCGCCGTCCTGTTGGGCGCCGCGGTCACCATCGGCTCGTTGAGGATGGGCTTCCGCGCCTTCCGACAGATGGAGTTTTAGGGGTTAGGGGCTAGGG
>CAYFZZ010000167.1:0-3236 GCA_964347545.1 uncultured Planctomycetaceae bacterium
TCGTAATCGAGCGGACGATCAGGCACGAACAGGGTGGCGATTACGAGTACGAGCACCGTCCTGCGGACTGAGCACGAGCACGACCCGGGGAAGCCGCTTTGCGGGTTTTCTACAGAGCCCTCCCGACCCCCTTCCCGCGCCAGCAGCCGCCTGAAGGCGGAACTACGAACAGGTCCCTTCAGCGGAGACCCCCGGCCAGCGGCTGACAGTCCCTCTGTGAGGGACAGGTGGTAGGCTGGTTCCCGTGCCCCCTGCTCGTAGTTCCGCCTTTAGGCGGCTCTTCGTCTTCCCTCCGCTGCCGCCCCCTCACCCTAACCCTCTCCCCCATCCCGGCGCGCCGGGACGGGGGAGAGGGAACTGTGGTGGGCCAGACGTGAGACGGTAACCCAAACCCGAGCCGCAACGCGGCGGCATGCGCCAGCCTGGGGCGCCAGCCCCAGGTCCGACACAGCAAAATAAAAATCGAGCCGCGAAGCGACGCTGGAGGTCAGGCCCATCGGGTCGGCCCCTTTTCGCCGGCCGTGGCGCCCCTTTACACTGAGGTCGCTACGCCTTGCCCCCTCGCGGAAAACCCGGCGGATGATCAACAACCTGCCCGTCAAGACCCTGACGCACAAGAATCTGACGATCGAAGGGTACTCCCGAGCGGCGGTGCAGACCTATTGGCGCGTCCCGGAACTGAAAGTCGGCTTTGACTTCGGTGCTCAACCCTGGGCTTTCATGAGCACCCAGAACTGGTTCGTCTCCCACTGCCACCTGGACCATGTGGCGGCCCTGCCCATCTACGTCGCTCGGCGGCGGATGATGAAGATGGAACCGCCCACGATTTACGTGCCCGAGCACGCCATCTCTTCGATCCAGGCCATTTTGAAGCACTTCGTGCGGATGGATCGGGGCCGCCTCCCTTGCACCCTGCTGCCCGCGGTGGCGGGGGACGAAATCGAGCTCTCCCGGGAACACGTGGTGACCGTCTCGGCCACGCGGCACAGCGTCCCCTCCCTGGGATTCATCGTCTGGGAGCGTCGGCAGAAGTTGAAGGCCGAGTATCGGGAGTTGAGCGGCGAGCAGATTCGCGATCTGCGGCTGGCCGGCAAGCCGGTGACGGACGAAAAACGGATGCCGCGGCTGGCCTACCTGGGCGACAGCTCGCCCCAGGGACTGGACGACTGCCCCGCCATGTTCGAAGCCGACGTGCTGATCGCCGAAATGACGTTTGTGGCACCCAGCCACCGTAAAGACAAGATTCACAAGTTCGGACACATTCACCTGGACGACTTCGTAGAGCGGCGGGAACGGTTTCAGAACGAACTGATCATCGCCACGCACTTCAGCACTCGATACCATCCCCGCACCATCCGCCAACTGGTCGAACGACGCCTCCCCGACATGCTGGACGGGCGGTTGTACCTCTGGCTGTGAGGGGGTCCGGGATGCGGGTTGCGGGTTGCGAGTTTCGGGATGCGGGATGCGGGTTTCGGGATCCCGCCACCCCCACCCCGCCCCGTTCCGCCTACATCCACGTTCCCTTTTGCGCTCATCGCTGCGGCTACTGCAATTTCACCCTGGTCGCCGGGCGCGACGACCTGGTGCCCGCCTACCTGCGGGCGCTGGAGACCGAGTTACAGCAACTGGGGCGTCCGCGGCCGGTCGACACCCTCTACTTCGGCGGCGGCACACCAACTCAGCTGGACGTCAACAGCCTGGCACAACTCCTGCACATCGTGTTGCCCTGGTTCCCGCTCGGTCGTGACGCGGAATTTACCGTCGAAGCCAACCCGGCGGACCTGACGGCCGAGCAGATGGGGGTGCTGACCGCAGCGGGCGCGACGCGGATCAGCCTGGGGGGACAATCATTTGACGACGCCAAACTCAGCACGTTGCAGCGCGATCATACCGCCGGTGACATCCAGACGGCGGTCCAGCGGGTACGCGAACATGGACAGCAGGTCGCGTTGGACCTGATCTTTGCCGTCCCGGGCGAGACGCGGGAGGTATGGCACCGCGACCTGGATCGCGCCGTCGAGGCAGGCGTCGATCACCTATCGACCTACGGGCTGACCTATGAAAAAGGGACCGAATTTTGGACGCGGCGTCACCAAGGCCAACTGCAGCCGGTGGGGGACGAGGACGAACTGGCGATGTATGAATCGGCCATCGACCAGCTGACGGCGGCGGGTTTCCAGCATTACGAAGTCTCCAATTTCGCTCGGCCCGGTCGCAGGTCCCGGCACAACGAAGCCTACTGGACCGGTGGCGGCTACTACGCCGCCGGCCCTGGTGCCGTCGAGCGGGTGGGGTACCTCCGCCAGTCGAATCACCGCAGCACGACCACCTACATCCGGCGGCTGGCTTGCGGCGAGTCGCCGGTGGCGGAAGTCGAGCGGTTGAGCGTGGAGGACCTGGCCCGCGAACGGCTGATCTTCGGGCTCCGCCGCCTGGAGGGGATCGACGAAATCGAGTTCCAGCGGGAGACCGGCTTCGAGCTGGACGCGCTGGCCGGGCCGGCCATCCGCCGCTACGTCGACCAGGGCCTGCTCTCCCGCCAGGCGGGCCGCCTGCGGCTGACCCGTCGCGGCCTGGTCGTCAGCGACACCATCTGGCCCGACCTGCTGTGAGTCGGTTCCCCAAAAATCGAGGGATTAGTGGCCGGCAATTCACCGATCAGGCAACCATCGGAACCGGTAACGATCAGCGCCGTACACGAGTTGTCGGCTCATCGACAATCCAAAGTCTCCCGCCCGCCGCAGCACACGGTCTTGTTCGACATCATCGATGGCCAAGCTGTCTCGCGAAAGGCAAACCTGTGATTTTACCACGAAGGCCACGAAGAGCACGAAGTGATCAGAGAACGAAACGCCTGATCCCATCTTTCAGAATCTTGTTGTTAAAGTTGATCAGCAGTCCGGTTTTCACGCCAGCCAGCTTCATGTAGGTCAACAGTTGGGCTTCGTGAATTCCCTGGATTTCCTCAACGCTCTTCAGTTCGACGATCAGCTGATTTTCCACCAGAATGTCCATTCGATACCCACAATCCAGCCGAATGTCTTTGTACTGCACGGGCTGAGGATGCTGGAGATGAAACGCGATGCCATGGCGATTCAGCTCATAAGCCAAGCACTGCTGGTAGGCGGATTCCAATAATCCCGGACCGAGGTGTCGGTGAACTTCGATGGCACACCCGATCACGCGGTTGGAAAGATCGTCAAATTCCATCTTCGTGGTCTTCGTGTCCTTCG
>CAYFZZ010000168.1:0-6014 GCA_964347545.1 uncultured Planctomycetaceae bacterium
ACAATCCACCGTCACTCGAAGACCGGAGAAATATACAAAGAAACCGATCAGGTTGAGGGTCCGAATTTCAGAGGATTCATGATTTCCATCGCGATCCGCGACGGGAAGTACGAAGGCCAAGCGGTTGTGCCTCAGTCCCTCAACGAAAGATACTGGCAGACCTACATCGACCGTCCTGCCACCCAGAATGGCAAGAGTCACTATGTCATCAATTTTTCCTATGGTTCGCGCCTCGATACAAAATTCAAGAAAGCCATATTTGAGGCGTTGCCGAAATCACTTGCGCCACGGCAGCGGTCGACGGCGACTGAGTAACTCGCCCCCGTTGTGTCCATCGGAACGCGACGGCATGGCAGCTAACCAGCAATTGCACCGGAGCCGCCGATCCGGGCGTTTTCCCAAATCCATGTCACTGGCGGCGGCCCGGTGAATTGGGTCGTTATCTGCCCTTGCCTTCGCCAACACCTTTTTAGAAACGTCCTATGTTCTTAGATTCGAAAAATTTCCCGATCGCCAAAGTGTTGGAAACACACTGGGAGGTGATTAGAGATGAGTACCTTTCATTGCCGTCTAACGCCTTTGACCCTTGGGTCCAGCGCAGCATGCACGGAAGTGGATGGAGCGTTTATGGGTTGATAGCTGTCGGTCATCCGATTCCCGGCGGATGTAGGCAGTGCCCACGTACTGCGGCAATTCTTGCTGAACTTGATGGCGTCGGATTGGCTGGCTTTTCCCGAATGGCACCGGGCGCACACATCGCTCCACATTCGGGTTGGGCGGAAAACGAATACCGCTTGCATCTTGGACTGGTTGTGCCGGAACGTTGTCGTCTTCGAGTCGCCGATGAAACTCGTGAATGGCAGGAAGGAAAATGTTTAATTTTTGACGATACAGTTGAACACGAAGCTTGGAATGATTCTAACCAGATTCGTGGGAACCTGATGGTGGATTTCCTCAGGCCTGGTATGACTGAGTTTTCAACAGGATTTTCTGACGACGTTCGCAAATATGCAGAGGGATTGTTCCATAACGATCAAAATTAACCGTACTTAGATCTGATTGGCAGATAACAAATAGATGAACCGGCGCGATTCAAACTCGGGCGTTCGCTCCGCTCAATTAACAAGTAATCATCGCCCGGTTATCATGGTCGTTATCTGTCCTAAGTCATGCTGGTTATCGACGAACGCAAATTCGTTTTGACTAAGTTCGATAGCGAGGACGAACTTGAGCGCGTCGTCATCGCGAACGCTGAATACATCTTTGGGCCTTCTTCGATTTATTTTCCTAAGTCGCTCATCCGAACCTCTGATGGGGCTGGCACGATTCCTGATGGCTACGTCATCGATCTCGATGGGCGGCGCTGGTACATCGTCGAAGCTGAAGTTAGCCAGCACAGCGTTTGGAATCACATCGCGCCACAAGTGGCCAAACAGATTATCGCCGCGAACAACCCTGTTACAAAACAACAGCTTATTGAAATCGCTATCGATCGCGTACGCGATGATGAGAACCTTCAGGACAAGTTCTCCGAACAAGGTATTGAACCCATCGACTTTCGACGTGTCCTGGGCGAAATCTTGGCCACAAAACCAATCATCGGGATGCCGATCGACGCGGTCAAAAACGACCTGCGGGAATGGGCGGCCACACTCAAAGTGGATGTTCGGTTATGGATCGTTCAAAAATACGTCGAATTCAATAATCCAGACAACGTCGCCTACGAAATCCCGGAAGAATTTCGGCCAGTCCTCGATACGGCACCGGATGAAACGACCACGCAACAAATCGCGCGATATGATGTTTCGATATCCGATTTGATCGATGCCGAATCGCTTGCGGTCGGCCAACGGCTGTTGATGCCTTATAAGCCGCGAAACGGCGAACAGAAAACCTACGAAGCATTTGTAATGGAGGATGGATCGCTCCAGGTATTGGGGCGATCATTTTCGTCTCCAAGCTACGCGGCCGTGTTCGGAATTCAGGATGCCGGTAGTTCCCGTTCAACTGTTAATGGCTGGACGGCTTGGCGTCTCGAAAACGGTTCTACATTAGCTGACATTCGCGATGAACTTCTTGCAAATGGAAACGACGAATCGTAAAACAACGGACAGATAACAAAACGCTGAACCGGAGCGGGAACAACGGCGCGCGTTCGCTGCGCTTATCAACGTCAACTCCCCGCCCGGTTAGCTTCGGCGTTCGTCGGACACAGGCAGATGCTCCTTGCGTATATTGACACACGTCCTTTTCTCTACCTCGGTGGCGTCCCTATTGCGCTGTTCGTCGCATGGATCATCGCTCAAACTGCCCGCCGAAGATTTGCCAGCCCTGGATTCTTGATTTCGACATTTGCGGTCTACACCGTCCTGTTCTTATTCATCTTTGCGGGCCCATTCGTTGGACGCGAATCGATTGAGACATTCGACATGACATGGACGATTGCCGAAACGCCATCGCAGGGCCAAAATGAAGCGGAGATCATCTTCACGTTCGTGAAACACCCGAATTACAAAGTGGGCGAATTTTCCGACGAACTGGCCGGATATCTTCGAGGAAAGGATGAGACGGTCGTTCCGGTTTCTTTTGGTGTAACGCGCGATTTCGGTCGCGTTCGAGGATTTCACATGACAAAGGTTGCCGACCTGACTCACTGGAAATCCGCATACGGGTACTATTCGTCTTCTGGAAGTGCCAACGATTCCCCTTGGTGAAGTCCGACGAACAAAACGTTGCACGCGAGCGGGCGGCAGCGTCGGTTCTGAAGCCAACGTCAAACGCGCCCGCCGCGTGAACTTGGACGTTATGCCGCTAAGCCGAACCGCACGCTCAGCATCAAGAAGCCTGTAGCGCGCCTGGCTCCATTTCGACTCGCTCGACGTCGAGTCCTGTGGAACGAACATCACCGATGGCTGATCGGATCGCTTCTTCCAATGATGCCGCCTCGCGATGGAAATGAATCTGCGGCACTCCTGCGATTGTTGAAATGGTGCCGTCGTTGAACGTCCCATACATTTTGTCCGCTTCATCCTCGTTCGGATCGGCGGTCAGCACCAATGTGAATTCGTGCTCTTTCATGATTCATTCCTCGTTAATGCGGGCAACGATCAACGTCACGCCGAATGTCCCGGGCGTGGGCTTCAGGATTCCGGGGCGTGGACATTACGCGAATCCTGCATCCATCACGGTCGCGGTGTGGACAATACAAAATTCCCCAAATATGTGCTCGCGGTCCGGCCTTCACGACAGTCCAACCGTTGTCTTCCGCGTATTGGATCGCTTCTCGAATGTGCTTATTGGGGTGATCGGCCACGTCCTTGCTTTCGATTCTTGTCTCTTCACCAATTCAATTATACCATGGCGTCAATCGGCGGCGAAGTCGAATGGTCCGGTCTATCCGGTTGCCGCCTCGCACGTTCGGCCTGTTCCAAGGGACGTGATACGCGGCATAACAAGGCGATGCACCGGAGCGGGCTAAGTTTTCGGTTTTTCGCCCTCGTTCGCTTCGTTTGAGGTAGTTGGTTTGTTCACGATCACTCGTGTTGATCCGCCCGCCCGCTGAACTTGGACGTTCGTCGGACAGTCCAACGTGCGGGACTCCATCGCTTCATCGCGGGCAATACCATGACATTCAAACTCATTCTGAACCGAGGCCACGAGGAACAGATTCACGAATTCGATGCAATCGAGAAAGCGTTCGATGCTGCTGTACCATTCATCATGGATGGCTTTATCGCCCGAATGACGGACAAGGAGGGCGTAGTGAAGTACACGCAGGCATTGGCGGACGGTCAGATTGCGACTTATCCCGGTGACGCGACCGCAACACAGCAAATGGCAAGCGAATCGAACGCCGGCGACGAAACACGTGGTGCCGGCAAGAAGCCTTGGTGGAGATTCTGGTGACGGCCTTTGCCGTCTGGTATGGACACGTCTGATGCAGGATCGACACCTGTGGCCGACGAACAAACGCATGCACCGGAGCCGCCGGTCCGGTCGGTTTTTAATGGAGAGTCACTTGGCGGCGGCCCGGTGATGCTGACGTTATCCGGCTTACGACGGTTTGATTGCAGTTCAAAGGTAAACTACGTGAAACTCAATCAACAACAAGGCCTTACCCCTACCTTTATCAGGATGACAACTCTCGGCTTGGGCCTGATCGTCGCCTTGATGGCCCACGAGACAAGAGCAGGAAACGAACAGGCCGTTTACGACATCGTCGTCTATGGCGACTCGTCCGGTGCAGTCACCGCTGCCATCGCGGCTAAGCGTCAGGGACGCTCCGTAATCCTTGTCAATCCCACTCGTTTTCTCGGCGGCATGAGCGCTAGCGGGCTCGGTGCGACCGACTTCCTGGGCCAGCGATCGACCTTCGGTGGGATCGCCTCGGAGTTCTACGACGCCATCGCGGCGGCATACGGTAAGAAGTACGTCCGCAGTTTCGAACCGCACGTCGGGCGTCGAGTGTTCGACAAGCTCATTGCCGACGCCAATGTGCCAGCTGTCTTCGACGAAAAACTGAATCGCGACAGCGGCGTGGAGATGGACGGCCAGCGAATCGTATCCATCACGACGCTCAACGGGAAGACCTACCGTGGGAAGATCTTTATCGACGCGACCTACGTCGGTGACTTAATGGCGGCCGCGGGCGTGACATACACTGTCGGACGCGAAGCCGAAGAAAAATACGGCGAGAACCTGGCCGGTGTCCGTCGCGGCGACAGCAACCCGCGGGCCCACTATACGCAGGGCGACAAAGATCACTTCACTGCGGACGTCGATCCGTACATCGTCCCCGGCGACCCTGGCAGTGGGCTGCTGCCGTATGTTTTCGAGATCGAAAACCTGACCAACGGCCAGGGCGACCGCAAGATCCAGGCATACAACTACCGCGTCTGCCTGACAACCGACCCAAGGCTGCGTATTCCAATCGAGATGCCGGAGGGGTATCGCGAGATCGATCATGAGCTGCTGCTGCGTAATTTCGAGGCGGGTGATCACCGCATGCCGGCCCTGATCGAGCCGCTCGCCGGGTCGGGCTCGAAGGTTGATTGGAACAGCATGCATGCCGTCGGCTCCGACTACGCCGGCGCGAACTGGGACTACCCCGAGGCCAACTACGAGAAGCGACGCGAAATCGAGAAGGCGCATCAGACGTACATCCGCGGATTTCTATGGACGTTGTCGAACAACCCACGAGTGCCCCAGCACATTCGCGAGAAGGCCAGTCGCTACGGACTACCCAAGGACGAATTTACTGACAATGGCGGCTGGCCATACATGATCTACATCCGCGAGGCGCGGCGGATGGTGTCAGACTACGTGATGACGCAGCAGGACTGCGAAGGCAAAAGCACCGTTCCCGACTCAGTGGGCCTCGGTTCGTTTGGCATGGACTCACACGTAGTGCAGTACTACATCAACGAGGATGGATACGCCCGTCGCGACGGGACGATCTGGCGCGTACCGCCTAACCCTTACAGTATCTCGTACCGCTCGATCATCCCACGAAAAGGTGAGTGCGAAAACCTTTTGGTACCTATCTGCCTATCGGCCTCGCACGTGGCACACGGGTCAATCCGCATGGAGCCGGTCTTCATGGTGCTCAGCCACAGCGCGGCGACGGCAGCTGGTGTGGCGCTGGACGAAGGCGTCAGCGTGCAGGAAGTCCGGTACGCAATCCTGCGTGAGCGGCTCACTGTCGAGAAGCAAAGATTGTGAACCATGCCCGATAACAAACGGATGCACCGGAGCGGGAACTGAGTCGCGCGTTCGCTTCGCTCATCCACGTCAACTCCCCGCCCGGTGATCCTGAACGTTCGATCATCAGAGTGGTTTCTCACAGAGTCACAGAGACACAAAGATGCACCAGAACGAGATCGGCACGGCAATCGTGGATGGTGCGGTTCATCTGCATCAAGATCTTGGTCCAGGGCTGCTCGAGACGGTGTATGAAGTGACCCTGGCACGCAAACTGGACAAACGAGGGATTTCCGTTCAGCGGCAGGTACCCA
>CAYFZZ010000169.1:0-17178 GCA_964347545.1 uncultured Planctomycetaceae bacterium
CCGTGTATTGCAGCGACGGTCGGTTCCGGCCGCACTTCGACGAATTTCTGCAGACCGGCCTGCAGCTGCACCGCTATGACCGGCTGGTGATCCCCGGGGGACCGGCCTGCCTGGCCACGCACTTTTCGACCTTTCGCGAAGAGGAGGCCGCCGTCGAGCAGTTACGGTTCTTGATCGAGGCTCATCAACTGAAGCTGGTCGTCCTGATCGCTCATCAAACCTGCGCGTTCTACACCCAGCGGTTGCAGATCCCCGAGCTGCAGCTGGATACCCAGCAGCGGGAGGACCTGCAGAAGGCGATCGGCCGCCTGCGAACTTTCTCGCCCGACCTGGAAGTCCTCGCTTTCCTCGCTCGTCTGCACCAGAAGGGCTCGGTAAGCTTCGAACCCGTGCCCCCAGCGTGACCTGCGGCCAATAACGATTCATCTGCTGGCGAGCGCCGAAAGATGATCTCGGTATCTTCGGTGGCCCGCAGGTATCCGTGAAACGTCACCGCGTGGCCCTCCAAGCACCCCGGCTGCTCAAGCCCAGCCTCCGACCGAAACGCCATCCTTGCGCGCCAGGATGGCAACCAGCAGCCGGGGTGCTGGCAACCACCGTCACCCGCAGCTCACAGCCCCCGGCCAGGGGGCCTGCCGCCATCCCACACCCCCCCGCCGAAGGGTCGCCGTCGTCATCGGCGATCCTCGCCCCCCGGAAGGTTCTCCAAGTCCGCCTGGTCTCGCGGCCGATTCGCGGCAGACTTCATCTTCCGCAGCCAGGCCAGCGACACGAAACGGTGAGATCCGTGCGGGATTGCCGTGGCGAATAAATCGTCCAGGGAGGTTTCCGGAAAACCGGGGATGTAATCGAAGATGTCCAGAAACCCAAAGTCGGTAACCAGCATCATCAAATGGGTTTGCCGGATGTAATCGAGCGTAACCGGGTACGTGCGTTCGATACCGGTCTGCGGATCTATTTCGTCACCGATCCAGCATGCGTGCACCTCAGAAAGTGCTGCCAACAACGAGGATTCACCTGCCGGCGAGCGCCGGAAGATGATATCGGTATCTTCGGTGGCCCGCAGGTATCCGTGAAACGTCACCGCGTGGCCCCCAATGACGACGAACGGCACGTCATGGTGACACAGCACGTCGATCAGCGGAAACGGGTCGCCACTGTCCATCGACTACCTCGGCACGGCGGGAACGATAATTGCGATGCAGAAAATGCTGGTATCCGTGCGGGGAAGAGCGCAGCAGGAGAAAGGAAGATCGCTGTAATTCGCCGAATCGTTTCATCCGCTGGTGTGGCGAATCCCGCTGAGCTGCGCCGCGCAGGTGCCTGGCCCGCTTGGCCAGAAGTTGTTCGATCGCAACATCGTGCTTGGACATCTGCCTTTTGATCTCGAATGTCTGTAACACTTTACTCGATTGCAGGAGAGGGGAATAGAGCGAGGTTTTCATTTCTGGCCAGACACGCCTCCGGTTCCCTCTCCCCCGACCCGGCCGCCGGCGCACCGGGACGGTGCCGCCGGCAGGATGGGGGAGAGGGACAGGGGGCCCTCCGCTGCCGCCCCCCTCCGCGCCAGGATGCCACTCAGCAGCCGGGGTGCTGACGACCACCGTCACCCCGCAAGCACCCCGGCTGCTCAAGCCCGACCCCAAAACCCCACCAACACTGGATTGCATGTCCTGTGGTTTTACTCCGGATCCGCCTTCCCTGCGTGGGCCGGCTCACTCGCTGGCCGGAACCAGAGACACACGGAAGCCCAGGTAGTCGTGCCGGTGCGCCGGCGGTTCACTCAAGCGGTGCGCCGACCGGCAGTGCCGGGAATGGCCGTTCCAGCCGCCGCCCCGGCTCACCCGCTGGGAGCCCTGCCTCGGACCGGTCGGGTCTTCCAGGGAAGACCAGACGTAATAACGATCATCGAACCAGTCCTGGCACCACTCCCACAAATTGCCATGCATGTCGTACAGCCCCCAGACGTTTGGCATTTTCGTGCCCACCGCATGGGGGCGACATCCATTTGCCCGTAGTCGAGTTTTGTAGGGTTCTCGGCCCGCCTCCCACAGCTGAACTGCATCCAGAACTGCATTCCCCGCGTTATTGGCGTACCAGGCGTACTGGTCCAGCTCCGTCTTGTCCTTACCAAAGCCGTAGGCGGTCGTGCTGCCTGCCCGGCAGGCGTATTCCCACTGGGCCTCGGTCGGGAGGCCGTAGGTCTGGCCCTCCCGTTCGCTCAGCTTCTTACAGAACTCGACGGCTTCTTCCCAGGACATTTGCTCAACAGGAAGCTTCGCTCCCTTGAAACCGCTCGGGTTGTTGCCCATCACCCGCGCGTACTGCTCCTGCGTCACCTCATAGACACCCAGGTAAAACGGCTTGGTGATCCGCACCAGGTGTTGCGGCTCTTCGTCGTCGCTCCGGTCAACTTCCGTATCCTGCGATCCCATGAGGAACTCGCCGGGCGGGATCAGCACCAGCTCCATTCCAATTCCGTTGGTTCGTATGACCGGCTGGCCCAGGTAGTCCGCCCACGCCTGTTGGTATTTCTGCGCCGTGGGCAGGTCGAACGGCGTGACCGCTAAGGGCGGCGGCGGGAGTTTTCGCTGGCCAAGCCGCTTTTCGCCCTGCCGCACCTGGATCTCACCGCCCACAAGTTCGATACGCAGCGTGACCAGCTCGCCTCGTTTCAGAATCAGCTGATCCGTCTCGAACTGGAAATCGCCCCGATCGACGATCAGCGTGTGAGCGCCGGGAGCCAGCGTCACGTCTTGTCCCTGATCGGCTTGTTTCAGCACGATGTGAGTCCCCTTGATGCCAACCTCAATCGCCGGGTCGCTGATCTCTACGCGGATCGTGCCGGCGCCAGTCTGGAGGTAAAAGACGAGTGCGGCCAGCAGCAACACGGCCACCCCGCCGCCACTGGCCAGCCCGACCACCTGCTTCCGCGACCAGCGCCACCGCATGGGGCGACCAGCTGCTGGAATCGATCGGCGCTTCAACCGATGCTGCGTGTCCGGATCGGTTTCCACCTGACTGGCTGAAAAGACCCCCGTCCGCTCGAGTGCCGCCGGCACAGGCGACGCCTTTTTCGCCCGCGTGGCAACCGCACCCTTCGCAGCCGGCGACCCGCCGGCTGGTTCCCAATTACCCGCAGCCAGGGCCTGACGGTGGTCGTCGCCCAGCGCCGACGCCGGCGTATCCCCCAGACCCCGTGGGAAATGCTCGAGGTCCGCGATCACCTCGCCCATCGTCTGGTAACGATCCTCCGGATGCTTGGCCACCATCCGCGCAAAGATCGCTTCCAACTCTGCTGATGCGCCAGGGCAGGCGGCTTGCAGCGACGGGATCGGCGCCTCCTGGTGGGCCAACAGTTTGGCGAGCACCGATTGGCCCTCGTAAGCCGGTTCGCCGACCAGCAAGTACCACAACGTGATCCCCAGGGCATAAATGTCTGCGCGGGCATCGGCAGACCGAGTATCCATCGCCTGCTCGGGAGCCATATAGTCGACCGTTCCCATGATCTGTCCGGTACCCGTCAGTTGATCTTGATCGGCCCCGGCCGACTCCATCCGGGCCAGGCCCATGTCGAGAATCTTGACGGTACCTTCCTGGTCGAGCAGCAGGTTCGACGGCTTGATGTCGCGATGTACGACCCCGCGGCCGTGGGCGTACTGCAGGCCGCGGGCCGTCTGCAGGATGCACGAGACAACCTGCGGCACGGAGAGGGGACCTCGTTCCTTAACCAGCGCCGCCAGGTCGGTTCCGTCGACGTACTCCATCACCAGAAAGTGCGTCCCCTCCGCCTCGTCGGCGTCGTAGGCGGTCACGATGTGGGGATGTTCCAGCTTGGCGGCGGCCTCAACCTCCCGCTGGAAGCGGACCAACCCTTCGGGCGTCTTCGTGACATTGGGCGAGAGGATCTTGAGCGCTACCAGCCGCTTCATCCGTTTGTGCTGGGCCTTCAACAGAATACCCATGCCGCCCTGGCCGAGCGGTTCGAGCACGACGTAGTTGCCCAGCGTGAGCGACGGGCCCTGACCGGCCTCGATTTGCTGAACCTGGTAGGGCGTCAGCTTCCTTTGCTTGACCAATAGCCGCGCCAGCTGCTGGCCATCCCGAGGCCGCTGGTGGGCAGGCAAGGCATCGACCAGCGCCTGTACATCGCCGGGCGCGAGCAGCCCGCTGTCGGCGAGCAGATTGACGAATTGCACAAGCGACGCGGCCACGGCAAAAAACCTCCCAGCGACCAGTATAACGGCAGGGCCCGCGAGGCTGAAACGAACCACGACGCGGGCGCCGCCGTCCCACTGGGATGACGAGCCAGGTTAACCCTTTAGCCGCCAGGGGGGCCAGCAAAACGACGAGCGAAAGGTTCGGGCAGGTAAGGCCCGGGCAACCGACAAGCGTTTTTGTAACGCGCAACTCCGTCCCGCGTTCGTCGCTCGTCGCGACCCAACCCCCCCCCCTCGAATGGTCTGCTGCTCTTGTCCCGACGCGGCAGGATTCGCCGCCCGTTTTGCGGCAACGCTGACGAGCACCCTTTGGCTGCTGAAACCCGCTGCCTGGCCCTACACAAGGACGAGACTTCGGCTGGTTTTGTGTTTCAGTGGGCGACACTGGACTCGAACCAGTGACCTCAGCCGTGTGAAAGCTGCGCTCTAACCAACTGAGCTAGCCGCCCGTTATTGGTGGGTGGGGGGTGAGTGGTGAGGGGTTCAATAGTTTATCCCAAACCACCTACGGCGAGAATCCCCGCTGGCCGTCGGCCATCGCCGCCGACCATTCACCGCTCGCCCTCCCCCTGCGGCGCGGGGCCGGGGGGTTCGAACTTGGGCGCGGTCGGTTCCTGGTAATCGTCCTCCAGCTCGTCGTAGGACCCGGAAGGAGAATAAGAAGGATAGCTGGTCGACTCCACCGCAGAATGCAGCTCGGACTCGATCCCCTGCATCCCCCGTTTGAATTCCGAGAGACTGCGGCCCAGCTGGCGCCCCACTTCCGGCAGCCGCTTGCCAAACAACAAGACGCCGATCACCCCCAGGATAATCATCTCCTGAAAGCCGATCCCCATCATGGCCAAAAGGGCGCAAGAGATGCTGCCCATGCTCAACCTCGCCAGCCCGGCTTACTCGACGCTTTCCTTTTGCTTGTCGGCGGCTTGGGAACCTGCTTCCGTTTGCTTGTCGGCGTCTTTCTGGCCCGCACCACCCTGCTCGATGTCGTCCTCGATGCCCTGAACTCCTTTTTTGAATTCAATTACACCGCGACCCATCGAACGCATCACGCTGGGCAGGCGGTTGCCGAACAACAGCAATAAGATCGCTCCGACAATCAACAGCTCGGGCAAGCCCGGCGAAAACCACCCCAATAGTAACGACATGGCATCAGGTCCTTTTCCTGCAATTTTAACGCTGCCCAGCCAGGCGGTCAAACCAAACGGGGGACCGCCCTCCGGCAACCGGGACCCGCCCGGGGAGGCGGGCGGCACCGCCTGTGGGCCGCATCCGTCCCGCAGGTTACTCGACGCGAGCGGCTTCCCAGGTGGGCAGATAGCGGTAGTAGACTTCCAGGCACAGCGTCGCCAGGGCGGTCGTGTAGACGCGGCCGCCGTAACCGCCCCAGACGGTGTTCGGTGACCAGCTGCCGGCATCGGGCCCACCGGGCAGCTGGGTTTCCAAGAGGGCCTGTTGCAGGGCGGCGTTCCACCGCTCCCACACCGCGTCCTGCCGGGGGTACAAGGCCAGCGTGGCGTAATACCAGTAGTAAAAATTCATCCGTTCCTGGCCCTCGCGGTCGACCCACGGCGGTTCCTCCAGGAGGAACCGCACCGCTTCGCCTTCGACCGGGTTGTTTGGCGAGCTGCCCAGCAGCTGGCGGCAGACCAGCGCCTCGGCCGTCATCGCTCGGCTGGGACCATGCCCCGGACGATAAGCGGCCAGGCCGCCGTACTGGCCCGAGGAGACGCGGCTGAGGAACTGTTGGACCCGCTGCCAGGTCCCCTCCGGGATCGTGATCCCCCCCACTTCGGCGCTCTTCAGCGCCATCACTTGCCAGCCCAGTTGGCTGGTGTCGCCCAGGTCTCCCCGCTGATAGCGCCAGCCGCCCGTCGTCGGGTGCTGGCCGTCCAGCGTATACGCGACCGCTCGGCGGACCGCCCCTTCCAGCCGTTCGTCGCCGCTGATGGCGTACGCTTCACCCAGGGCAAACGTCGCCATCCCGTGGCAGTACATGGCTGCGAACAAGCCGGCCTGGCCCGCCAGGTTGCCGTCGGCGGTTTGCTGGTTGATCAGATATTCCAGACCGCGCTGCACGTTTTCGCGATAGGGACCTGCCTGATGATGCGTGTGGCCGGCCCCCAGGAAAGCCAGCAAGGCCAGACCGGTCACGCCCGTGTCGGCCTGGACCCCCGCCTGCTGACGCTGGTGCGGGCCCCGGTCGGCCACGCCTCCGGCCCCCCATCCGCTGGCGTCCCAGCGTCCGTCGGGATCCTGGGCGGCGGCCAGCCATTTCAGTCCGGCGCGGACCGCTTGTTCTGCCCGTCCCGTGCCCCCCCGACGGCGGGCCAGGGCCGCCCGCTGTTCGTCAAACCGCAGATGGTACAGGTCCGGGACAGCGGGAGCGGCGGGCGGGCGGCGATCGGTATCCGCTGGGGCCCCCGGTCCGCCCGACTCGTTCGGCGTGGAGGCGGCGGCCGACGAGGGGCTGGCGGCAGGGGACGGGTCACCGGTCTGCGGCGCGGCGGTGGGCGGAGCGGCCGAGGCCGGCTGCCGCGGGTTGTCAGCGTCCGCGGCCGAGACTTCAGGCACGAGGGCATGCAGCGCGGGCAAATCGGGGGGAGTCGCACGAGCCCCGTCGGATGGGTCATCTGCCGCGTCCGACCGCGGGGGGCGCCGAGCGGCCGGGGGGGCGGTCATTGAGGGTTGAACGGCCATTTGGGGGGATGCCGGGGCGGGTGTCTCGATTTGCGTGGCAGCCGTGGCTCCCCCGGTCGGCAGATCGGCAGCCACCGGTGGCGGCGTCGGCCGCTCGCCCTCATCAACCAGACCAGGATCGCGATCGGGCACCGCGGCCACCAGCTGCGGGCGCCAACGGTCGACCGCCACCGGCTGGACCGCCGCCAACGGCTGGCCAGGCATCCGCTCCCAAGGTGCGGCCCGGCGGTGCAGCTCGGATTCCGGGTCGGCCGTCTCGCCCAAAGAAATTTCGATGTCCGCCGTCGGCTCGCCCGCTCTGGCGGCCGTAATGCGGATCGTGGCGGCATAGCCGGCCAGCAAGACATGGGCCAGCAGGGACAACAGGACGCAAATCCGCAAGGGTTGGGACCTGCCCCAACGCGTACAGGTCAGGACCAGCACGCCGATGAACAAGACGCTGACCACAACCAACCACAACAACACCCAAAAGGTGTGCACCGTCTCGGGAAAGATGGGCCCCAGGGTATGGAAAAGATTTCTCACGTGACTATCTGCCGATCAGCAACAAGGGTCCTTGACGGAGTGAGTGGTGAGTGGTGATTGGTGAGTCGTGAGCGGTGCTCACCTTCTGACCGTATGTTCCAATTTGACCGACACGGCCATTTTGGAGATCCCGGCCTGGCGGCAGGCGTTCAGGACCCGAGCCACGGATTGGTACTTGCTGTCGGCATCGCCGCGGACCAGCACCCCCAGCTTGGGGTATTCCCGGCGGGCCACGGCCAACCGCTCGGTCAGTTCTGCCAGGCTGACGGTCGTCCGATCCAGCTCGATCCGCCCATCCTGATAGACATTGACCAGTTTCTTTTCGGGAGCCGCGGACAGCGTGCCGGAATCGCTGACCGAGGGCAGTTCCAGCCCGATCTTCCGTTCGATCTCGGAAAACTTCGTGCCGACCATGAAGAAGATGATCAACAAAAACACGATGTCGATCATCGGCGTCAAATTCAACGACGGCTGCTCGTCACTATGCGTCTTAATAGGCATGATTAAAACTTATCTGCTAATGACCCCTCACCACTGACCCCTCACCACTGACCACTGCCCACTCTCTTCTCTCCCCTCTCTCTAAGCCGCCTGTTTCTTTTTCGCTCGTGCTTCTCTCGCTTCGGCGGAAATTTCGGCGACGACTTCTTGCGCCGCGGCGTCGATGTCCATCACCAGGCGGTCGACGCGGCTGAGAAAGAACATATAGAAGATCAGGGCGGGAATCGCCACGGTCAGTCCGCTGG
This sequence comes from uncultured Planctomycetaceae bacterium, assembly GCA_964347545.1. GTDB lineage: Bacteria > Planctomycetota > Planctomycetia > Pirellulales > UBA7805 > CS4-C045. The sequence goes on from CAYFZZ010000169.1 coordinate 8,189, forward strand.
CGGTGGTGATCAGGGCCTGGCCGATGCCGGCCGCCAGCAATTCCGGTTTACCCATCGCATCGGCGGTGGCAATATCGTTAAAGGCCTGGATCATGCCCAGCACGGTGCCCAACAGGCCCAACAGGGGGCAGACCGTGGCCACGCCGTTGAGCAGCCTCAGGTACCGCCGCAGGCCGTTGGAGACGCGTTCTCCGGCGTCGATGATCCCTTGTTCGACCTCGACCGCGGGCCGCCCCCATTTGTGCACGGCCCCCGCGAAGACGCGGGCGACCGGGCTGCCGTTTTCTCGGCACAGCTGCAGGGCCTCTTCCCGCCCCAAGGTTCGCTGCCTGATCTGGTGGAGGAAGCGGCGGACGAACGGCCGAGGAATGACTCGGCGGCGGCGGAGGCTGAACAGCCGCTCGAAGGTGAAGATCAGGAGGATGAACGAGCAAAACAGGATGGGCACCATCAGCGGACCACCCTGGTGGATGATGTGGATCAGATTACGTTCTGCGATGGCGGCCGTCTGGCTGCCGGTGGCCATCGGTGCGGAGGGGGCCTCGATGATCGCGGGGTCGACGGCAGGCACCGCCGAATGGGTGGGGCTGGCTGCCAGAAGGTCTGTCGGCTGGCCACAGACACCGAGCCCGGTGAGGGCCAGGCAGAGTAAAATTGCGGTGATTTTGATTTTCATGGTCTGGTTCCTGCCGCTGCCGTGTTGAAGTTGACTTAAGGACTTAACCTTCGCGCCGCTTCCGCCGCGACCTGCTCGCCGGGATACAGCTCGACAATTTGCCGGTAGAGGGCCGCCGCCTGCTGGGGCTGGTTCAGCTGTTCGTAGCATTTCGCCGCCTGCAGCAGTCCCGCCGCCTGCCACTGGGGGTAGGCATACAGGGCCTGCACGCGGAGGTATTCCCGGAGGGCCTGGGCATAGTTCTCCTGGTGCATGTAGGTTTCCCCGATCATCCACTGGGCCATGGCAGCCGTTTCCGTCTTGAGGCTGCCGTCGCGGGGAGCGGCTTGCAAAAACGCCTCGCGGGCCTCCTGGAACCGGGCGTCCGCCACCAGGCCGCGTCCGATCACATATTGCAGCTCGGCCCGTTGCGGAAACTGGGGAAATTCAGCTTCCACCTGGCGAGCCAGCTGGAGGCTGGCGGACCAGTCTTTCTGATGAGCCCGCAGCTGGGCCTGCCGCAAGAGGACCACCGGCTGCAGATCGCCATCCAACCGCTCGACTTCCGCCGCCAGCGACCCCAGCCGCTGAGCGGCTGCTTCAAAGTGTTCCTGTTGATAAGCGGCCTCGGCCAGCCAGAATTCGGCCGTGGCCCGCAGGGGATGGTCCGGCAGCTCGGTGACCAGCTGGTTGAGCCGCTTTTCCATGGCGGGCCAGTCCTCCGCGGACCGGGCCATCCTGGCTTGGAGGTAGAGGGCGTGCCCGCGGATGGCCGCTGGGGGGTCGGCGGCCAAAAGTTCGGTGACGATCTGGCCAGCCCGTTCTGCTTCCCCCCGCTGGAACGCCGCTTCGGCCAGCCGCCAGGTCGCGTCGGGCCAGTAGGAACTGTCCCGATGCTGATCGTACAACACCGCAAACTGCTCCACAGCCTCCGCAGTTCGATCCGCGTCGCGCAGCAGCCAAGCCAGGCGATAGCGGGCCGCGTCGATGGGGGCCTCCCCTTCGGGCTGCTCGCGGATCAACTGAAGGTACAGCCGCTCGGCCTCCTCCGCTTGCTGCTGCTGCTCCAACAACACGCCGGCGTGCAACAGGGCCGTGGACCGCTGGGGATGCTGGGGGTGGTTTTCCACTACCGCCCGGTACGCCGCCAGGGCCTCCTCCGGCCGCTGGGCCTGTTCCAGCAGCAAGGCCTGCAGGTAGATCGCTTCGCTGGTCAGGGGATCGTCCGGGTACTGGCTGACCAGCTGCTGGAAGCGGGCCAGGGCCGCGGCCGGCTTGTCGGCGTGGTAATGGACCCAGGCCAGCCCGGAGAGGCCCCGCGCGCGGTAGACTGGTCGGGGGGAATCGATCAGCATTGCGAACAGCTGTTCGGCCCACGCCAGGTCCTTCTGCCGCAGGGCCGCTTCGGCCAGATGGAACAACAGCGGCTCGCGGCCCGCTTCCTCTTTCCCCTGCTGCTGCCAGGTGTGGAAGGCCTGACGAGCCTCGGGGAGTCGTCCGGCCCGCGCCTCGCAGACGGCCAGGGGCCCATGGCAGGCCTGGGCCCACCGCGACTGGGGATCCAGCGATAAGACGAGTGCGAAGTGCCGAGCGGCCAGGTCCAGCTGATCTTGTTGGAAAAAGATCGTGGCCAGGTAGTAGTTGGCCTGGATCGGCAAGGTCGGGTCGGGGGACTCCAGCAGTTCCTGGTAAGCCGCCGCCGCCTCGGCCAGTTTGTCTTGAAGATGCTGGGCCCGCGCCAGCCCCAACCGACAAGTACCGCTCAACGGGCCCTGCGGATGCCCCTCCAGCGCCTGCCGATACCACGACTCGGCCTTGGCCGCCTGGTCAGCGGTGTCGGGGCCGGTGGCGGCGGCGGAGGCCAGCCAGGCCCCGCCCAGGTAGGGCAAGGCGTATGCCAGCAGGGGATCGTCGGGATATTGGCTGCGGAATTGCTCCAGCTTGTCCCGGGCCTGGTCGACCTCTCCCTGCAGGAAAGCCGTCTCGCCCAGGCGGAAGAGGGACTGCCGGGCGAAGGGGTGGTCGGGATGAGCGGAGTGGAAGCGAGCGAAATGAGCTGCAGCATCGGCGTAGCGGCCCTGCTGGACCAGCGACTCGCCCAGGAAAAACAGGGCCTCGCCTCGGCGGGGGTGCGCCGCCTGGTGCTGGACGAATTCCGCGAATTCCTCGGCGGCCAGCGGCCAGCGGCCAGCCGCATAGTGGCTGGCGGCCAGCGCATACTGATCATCCCCCTCCGCCGCCCATCCTGCGGACGCGACGGCGGTCAGCAGGACGGATACCAACATCCCTGTGGCAGCTCGTATCATCCCTGTGTTCCGCAGGTATCCGCTGCAGCGGGGTTGGCCAGGGGTATTCTCCCCTTCCCTGCTGCTGGCAGGACCAGCATCGGCGGCACGAGCGTCGGTCGCCATCAGCCCCTCGACGGCCGGTGTCCCTCGCACCCTCCCGCGCCACAGAGGTGTACGTGAGCCAGCCCCTAGAAGTTCGCGCCCACGCCCGTGTCGACGTTGCCGACCATGTGCAGATGGTTCTTGTCGATGTAGATCACCTCAGCCGCGTCTTCATCCTGCAAGGTGTGCGGGATAGGCCAGCCGACCCGCACCTTTTCGCTGTAATAGACCGTGCATTTCCAGTGGACGTGATGCAGTTGAGCGGGCCCGATCAAGGGGTAGACCCGGGGCGGATCGATGTAGTCGGCGATTTTCTGCTTGACGATCCGCACGTCGTTCAGCTGGATCTCGTACAGCATCGGCCAGTTGCCTTCGACTTTTTTGATCTCCAGCAGCTTGCGAAACACCTGATCGTCGCTGGGCTCGTCCATGCCCACATCGGGCCCCTCGGCGGTCAGCGGGCCCAGCACGGGGACCCGATCGTACCGTTCATGCTCCCACTGCTTGTCCTCGTAGTGGTCCTGCAACCAGGGCGTGATGGGAATCGGAATGCTGGCCCAACCCAAATAAGGTCCCTGCGAGGTTATCAGGGGGCAGCCGGCACCGGTGACCACCACGAATGCAGCCAGCAGACAAAAACCTAGCGAGCGAGATGTTTTGGGCATTGCGTGCTCCTTCGGTTCCCTGCCCACGGCGACCACGGGACAGAGGGCGACCGTCAAGTCGCTACAGCTAGTTATCGTGTTAATTTGGGAGAGACTTGCGGATATTTCCGATTTTGCGGCACCGCGGTCCGCTGGCTTCGTTTGCCAGCAGCCGATCCTGCCAGCGGGGCTATCACCGTTGCCCGGCCCTTGGCCGGGCGAGCCGCCATCTACCATGCAGAAATGGCAAACAAAATTCCCCCCAGCAGCCACACGGCCGCTGGGGGGATAGAGGATCGTCGGCGATCGAGCCTGGTGGCCTAATGGTCCTTGAAGTCCAGGAACCACCATCCGTCATCCCACTGGAGGGTGACTTTTCGCCAGCCCAGGGGGACTTGGGGATAGGGGTAGAAGGGACCGATGTAGGGCCAGGCGGTCGGCGAATACTGACGGGGATACGTCAGGCCCGCGTAGTTGGGGTGGGCCGCATAGCTGGGCCAGCTGTAGCCGGGCAAGGATGGCTGGTCAAAGCTGGCTGGCGCCGTCCCACCGCCGGTCCCGGGCACGTAGGCCGGTTGCGGCCCGCCGGCCGCCATGGCGGCGGCCACAGGAGCGGCGGCGAGACCGGCCACACGACGGATCGGCTGGCTGCCCGGCAGCCCGCTGGCACTGAAGGGCACCGGGGCGGCTCGCTGTCGCGGCTGTGCCGGGTTGTGCAGGGAAAGCGGCTGCACGAAATGGTTTCCGTTGCCTGCCTGGGACGCCGCCCGGTTACCCCGCGGGGACGCCCCGGTGGCCTTCTCCCGCCGCGACGGCGCCACCACCAGCTGGTTGACGACCTCGTCCACGTGGGGGGAGGCCTGAGCCACCTCCACGGCGGTCTCCAGCTGCTGGCGGCTTGCCACGCGCCCGCGGAGCCAGACCTTTTTGTCGGCGTATTTGACCGCGATATCGTAATCGGACATCGCCCCTGAGATCCGCATCACCTCGGCAATTTGCAAAGCGATCTGACGATCGTCGGCCGCTGCTGGCAAAGCGACTGCGGCCAGGCAGGCTGCCGACAACAACACCCTGGCAAAGTGTCGTCGCATCATTCCCTCCTTCACAGTTTCAGATAAGCGTCCGGCCAACTCGTGTGGCGCCCGTCCGGGGACGCCGCCCACATTGGACCTGGCTGTCGATAAGCCAACACGTTGCGACAGCGAGCTGCTCAGAGGGAAAGCAAGCCATGCCAGGGGCGGTCTGTTCGAACCGCCCCGATTCCGTCCCCCCTTGCGCACCCGAGCTCTGGCGAACCGTGTGCCTGAATATAGATGTCGGTTACCGACTGGGCGGACTGGGAATCTTTTTTCAATTTTGACGATGTTGGCGCGCCCCCCAACCGAAGGGGGATGCCAGCAACGCCGGCACATCCTGCGGTCCGAGGGACCATGGGGGGCCAGCGGCCCCGGTTCGACACCGGTGCTGGCAGGGGACGGCCCGTCCCGCCGCGTCGGCTAGCCATCCGGCGAAGTGGCGGTGTGCGGCCGACCAAAATCGCAGGTCGTGGCAATCAGCATGGCGCCCAGGGTGAAACCGGAAAGGGTGCCCCAACCGCAGGGGAACCAGAGACAGACCATGGCCGTGGCGCCGACGGCCAGCAGGCAGCTGAGAAACAAAGCCAGGCAGACGGTGTGCCCCGCCGAATTTTCTGCCGCGCGGGCCATCAAGGCTCCCAGCAAACCCACCACTTGCACCGCACCCAATAACCAACAACCTATATCCATCGCTGACCGGTCCTCCTGAAGCTTGCCACGGATTTTTTTAAGGGAGCGGTCCGCATGTGCGAGTTGCGTGCCAAGCGGCGGAAGGTTTTCTGACAGCGGGTCCAGCAACCCGGTAACCAGGCCTTGGGACGACAGTTCGTGGCTCTGGCAAAGTCTGCCTCGGCCAGCAGACGCAGGCCACAAGGTTGGCCGAACTACACAAGATTGAAGGAACTACAAGCGCATGGCGCCAGTGCCGCCAGCGGTGCCATCGGGAGGGGAGGCGAGCGGGGAGGGGGCTGAGCTGCCGGCAGGGTTAGCCAGGGTTCGCCAGCGCTGAGGATGGCAAGCGGCCGCCGGGTCCGCCGCTGGGGCCGGGAGGGTGGGGCCGACCTACTGGACCCGGCCGCGGGTGGCAGGCGTGGCGGTTTCCAGGCGGTCCTTCAGGCGGTCCTTCAATTCGGCTTCCACTTCGGAAACGTGGATGTTGCGGTGGACCACCCGTCCCTGCTGGTCCAATAACAGCATCGTCGGCAGCGTCAGCACCCCCAGTTCGGTGGCCAGGCGGCTGTCCAGGCCCCCTGGTTCGTGGATCTGGGGCCAGGCGATGCGCGTGCGTTGCAGGAAGGCCGCCGCCGTCGTCGGCTGCTGGTCGACGTTCACGCCCACCACGGCAAACCCGCTCCGCCCGTACCTGGCGACCAGGTCGACCAGCGTTTCCATATCCTGTTTGCAAGGTTCGCACCAGGTCGCCCAGTACTGGACTAACACCAGCTGTCCTTTCCAGCTGGCCACATCGACCGTCCCCCCCTTCATGCCGGGGCCGCGCAGCTGTAGGACTTGACCGACCGAATCGAGCCGTCTTTTTGCGCCGACTGCCTTTTTCGCCTGGGAAGACTGAGGAAAAGACTCGACGATCTTGCCGTACCACCCTTTGGCCTTTTCTTCTTCGCCTGCAAATTCCTGGGCCATGGCCAATTGGAGGAGTGCTTCCGGGGCATCTTCCGCCTGGGGATGCTGGCTGACAAAATTCTCCAGGTCCCCCAGCCAGCTCTCTTGAATCTTGGCAAAGTTCGCATCCTTGTCCTGCATGTCCTGGCTGTAGGCCGCCAGCAGCTTGCGGTAGGTGACATAGGCGATCAATTCCGCGCCAGCCCTGGCGCGGACCAGTTTTTCCTCCAGGGTGGCCAGTCTTTCCACGCCCTCGGGAAAATCGCCTGTTTGCACCGCGGCGCCGACGTGGTCCGCCAGCTGTTTCAACCAGGAGGTCTGCTGTTGCCGATCCCGGGTGATCACCACCAGCCTTTCCAGGATGTCGGCTTGTCGAGCGTAGAAGGCGTTTCGCTGCTTGGCGTCGCTGGGGGGCGTTTGCTGCTGCAATTTTTCCAGCTGGCTCAACAGACTCTGCATCTCTTCGCTCACCACATCCGGCCGCGCTGCCTCGGCGGCCACCTCATCCCTTTCGCGGTTGAAGAAGAAGCCCAGGGCGGTCGCCGTGGCTCCGGGGGCGGGGATCGCCGGAGCGTCAATCGCGCGCCACACGTCGCCCACCTGGACCAGCGTACCGATCTGGACCAAGCCGGACTTGCCGCTGGTTTCGACCATGGCCACCACGTTCTCGTAGACCCGCAGGTCCCGCCGCGAACCGGCGGTGCCGGCCGGGACGACTCCCGGTTGCGAGGCGGAAAAGTGGGCCCAGCTGGTCTGGCTGGTCAGGGGCGGGTTCTCGGCCAGCAGTTGGCGGAAATTGGCCTTGGCCTTGGCTAGCTTGGCCGCCAGCGCCTGGGATTGCTCAGCCCCCAACTGCAGCCCTTGCAACTCCTCGCCGGTCAGCAACAGCCTTTCGAAACGGTCCGGATCGCGCCCGGCCAGAGCGGCGACGATTTCCAGGGTGACTTCTTGAGCCGAGATCGATTTCCAATGATCGATCGCACCGTCTTCGTCAACGTCAACACCCCAGCGACTGCCGGCCGTGTTCAGCCAACGATATTGGTCCGCTTTGCGGTCAAAGTCGGCGTCGATATCACGATAAACCTCAATCCCGTCCTGAAAGTAACGCCACTGGTCGACGATTTTGTCCCCGTTACTGTCGACGAAACGCCGCAAGACCTTTCCCAGGGGGTCCAGCACAACCCAACCGGCCTGTTCCTGGTCCTGGATCGTCTGCACCTTGCACTTGTCTGTATCGCCCGGCGCGGGCCGATCGTAAGGGACGTCCCGTTGAGTCGGGACCAGCTGCAGGGCGGCGGCCGGGGTGGGGGCGGCGGCCGCGGGGTGAACCCCGGGGCCGAGCGTCATCAGCCCGGAGGCCGCCGCCAGGGCTAACGCCCAGCGGCTGGAGAGAAGAACGAAACCCTGATCAGCATGTAGTGACATCCGTGCCATCGATCGATTCACCTCCCTGCGAAGGATTTCTGCAAAGGACAACCGTCGGGCGGCAGCGATATTCCGCCGCCACGCTACCGCGGCGGGGTGCCGTCCAGAACGGTCCCAATATCTGGGCTGATTTGTAACGTGTGGGGCGGGTCCGAGTACATATCGGTTTGACACACCCGCGGGGCTTCCTAAAATAGGCGGTTTGCTGGACCTGCGAACCCCAGGCCGGTGGCGGGCGTATAGCTCAGTTGGTTAGAGCGCATCCCTGATAAGGATGAGGTCCCTAGTTCGAGTCTAGGTACGCCCACTTGGGTGGCATGACCAATGACCACGTCCCCTGGTTCACGGGTGCCTGGTCGTTGGTCATTTTTCGCCTTGGGGACGTAGCTCAATTGGGAGAGCACCGGCTTTGCAAGCCGGGGGTTGGCGGTTCGAGCCCGCTCGTCTCCACTGGAGGCTCAGCCCCCCCTGCAGGTGCTCGCCCTGCCCCGCCCGCTCATATCGCCGCAGATCAGCGCCACCAGCAGGCCCACGGCGGCAGACGAGGCCGTGTCGGTGGTCTCGCGGCAGGTCGCCAGCCCCGCCGGGGCCGGTTGGGCGCCCCCCTGGCCGGACGCCTGGCGCCCTGGGGGCGGGGGACCCCGGAAGGGTCGGGAGGCCCGTTTGACAAAAAATTGGGGCACCGCTATATTTCGGGACTGCCTGCAAGCGGCGGCCGCTGGGTTAGGTCCCCCCGGCACGCCGGCCAGGAATCGCGCTGGCCAGGGAATGCTGTCGGCAATGGGTGGCGAGCAAGCCTTGCATGGTTTGCCCCACGTCGCTCGATCGCACTCTCTGTCCAACGGGCAGCGGGGACGCGTCTGGACGCGTCGTCGGGCATGTGTTCTTTGACAATTTGGTTTTTGCAAAAGTGGCATCTTTTGGCGCTTTAGTTTAGTTAGAAAGATCGACGGTAGAGATACGCATAGATCTGCAAACGAAAGAGGTCCGGCTGGCATCACGTGGCACGTGTGGGTGCAGTACCTTGGACGTGCGAGCGGGATGGGTTGGGTTTTTTTCGTAGAGCTTTGGATTTATGTGGTCAAGCTACCAAGGGCGCATGGGGGATGTCTTGGCATCAGGAGGCTTGGAAGGGCGTGGAAGACTGCGAAAAGCCCGGGGAAGCTGTCAAACGAGCGTT
>CAYFZZ010000170.1:0-7312 GCA_964347545.1 uncultured Planctomycetaceae bacterium
TGTCACCAACACGGCTTTGTATTGCGAAGTCCTGTCTAAGAATGACTGCGGTTTGTGGGGCTTGGGTGCTGTCTGTGCCAACTCGTACAGCCACAATCTTCAGCCACAACAAAAAGACACCAGCAACCGAGTCGCGACCATCGTCGGGACGACCCCACCTACGGCGACGGCAGCCAGCAACCATCCTGGCGGGGTGAACGTCTGTTTTGGCGGGGCCTCAGTCCATTTTATTAACGACAACATCGAACTCGCCCGCTGGCAGGCGTATGGTACGGCCAACGGCGACGAACCGTATTTCCTGCAGTAGTCGTGCCAGGAAAACAGATTTTTATTCCTCGGTCGCCCGGTGCGGCCGAGGTTTTTTTTGCGCGGTCCGCCAAGGGGGTCGTCCGCCGAAGGGGTCGGGAGTCTTTTTCGCCGATCCGGCAGCGCCTAGGGATGCATCTTCCCCGCAGTGGCGAAAAAGACTCCCGACCCCCTTGGGCCATCTTGTAACCGAAGGGGTCGGGAGTCTTTTTCGCCGATCCGGCAGCGCCCAGCGATGCATCTTCCCCGTGGTGGCGAAAAAGACTCCCGACCCCGGGGGCACAGTCCCACCCTACCCTGGCCCTCTCCCCCATCCTCCCGGCACGCTGCAAGCACAGGGGAGAGGGTGCCGGGGTACCGGGGCGGTGTGGCTTTGTCCGCCCGCCAGCGGCACGAGCAGGAATGGGTTGCGAGCCGCCTGCTCGTCGTTCCGCCTTCAGGCGGCAGCTGCCCTGCCGGCGCAGTCAACTGCAGCCGCCTCAAGGCGGAACGACGAGCGCGGCGGCGGCCAGCCAACAGGAACGCTCGACCCACCGGGCCACGCACGGGCCGCATGGCTTAAAATAGAACCGACACCTCCTCCGAACCGACCGCCACCGATGTCGCACCACAAACGCCGTCGACCGAGACGACGCCGGCCGTCGAAACAGGACCGCTCGCCGCCGCCCGCCCCCGGCTCGCCCCGCCGACGACGCGGCTGGCGGCAGTGCTGCTGGCCCTGGGACTGGCCTGGGGCATCCCCGAACTGGTGGTCCGCCTGGCCGACCCCCCGCTGCAGTCCTTTCGCGCGATCTACTTCGCCGGCGAGCCCAACTCGCCGACGCTCTTCATCCAAGATCCCCGCTTGCACTGGAAACTGCGGCCGCAAACCGAAGTGCCGTTTCTGGGCCAGGTCGTTCGCACCGACGACGACGGCTTTCGCAACTCGCCCCAGCCCCCTGCCGAACGACTGGTCCTCTGCCTGGGCGATTCGACCACCTTCGGCTGGGGCCTGGCCCAAGACAAACCGTTCGCCCCCCGCCTGGCTCAGCTGCTGGCCGGCGGTTCCTGGCGAGTGGTCAATGCCGGCGTACCAGGCTATTCCTCGTTCCAGGTCCGCCTCCTGGCCGAACGACTCATCCCCGCCTGGAAACCCGATGTGGTGGTGATCTGCCTGGGCAACAACGAGGCCTGGCCGGTCGAGCAGTCGGATCGGGAGCTGGACGAGCAACGCGGAGCGGTGGTGGCGGTGACCAGCCTGCTGAGCCACAGCAAGTTCCTGGTGTGGGCGGCCGAACGGGTACGGGCCGAGCGGCCTCGGCCGTTTATGGCCTCGGCGCTGCAGGACGCCGAACCCCGGGTGAGCCTCGCGGAGTTTGCTCAGAACATCGAACAAATCCTGCAGATCGCCCGCGACCACCACGCCCGCGTGATCCTGCTGTGCCCCCCGGTCAATCTCTACACCCCGCCACCGCCCCATCGCGTGAGCCAGTTTGTCGAGCTGGCGGAGTGGAAAGCGTACCTGACGCAAATGAACAGCCTGCTGCAAGAGAAACGTTACCAGGAGGCGCTGGACCGGGTACAGCAGTCGCTGGCGGCCGATCCGGACAATTTCCTGGCCCTGTGGTGCCAGGGGGGCGTGTTGCTGGAGATGGGGCGCCAGGCCGAAGCCCGCGAGCTGTTCGAGCAGGCGTTCGAAAAGAACCCGTATCCGGAACGCTGCAAGCGGTCCTATCGCGAACTCCTCCGCTCGACGGCCGCCCGGCACCAGGTCCCCTTCCTGGACCTCAACGCCTTGTTCCACAAAGCGACCGAACCGGAACCCCCCACCCGCCTCTTCCAGGACTGGTGCCACCCCACCGAGGAAGGCCACCGGCTGATCGCCGAAGCCCTGGCGCCGCTGGTCCTGCACGCGGCACCAGCTGGCGAAGCGAACGAAGGACTCCGCGAGGACGGTTGAGGAAAGAAGATGAGTGGAAAACAATGAAGCGTGGAGAGCAATTGTCTCAATGGCTCAGGGCCGCAGTGAGGACGCCTGCCAAAAGAGACCTGCCGGCTGAGCCACTGGGGGAGCACAACCGTCCCGGCGCGCGAAAAGGGTTTCTGTTTCACGAGCAATTGGGGACCATGGCTCTACAATGAATTGTCTCTTAGCGAATTGTTTCTTAGCGCGAGAAACGACGGGGGCACCGAGGGCCGGAACAATTGGGACAATTGTTCTACAATCAATTGTTCTACAATCAATTGTTCTACAATCAATTGTGCCTTAGCGCGAGAGTCGACGGTGGCGCCCAGCGTCCTTTCGGAGTCAGACCATGTGGCGGCCGGATAGCAGCCTAGGCACGCTCACGGCGACCGGTATCGCGTGGGCTGCAGGGAAGCGGCGCCACCGCGGGAGGGACCGGGGGCGTACCGCGCCATCGGGGGGGGCAAGCGAGGGGGGAGCGGCCGAGACCGCCGCGAACACGACCGGCCTGCCCGACCACTTCGGCAGGCTGGCCGCACTGCTGGTCGCGGCCGTGGTGGCCGCCTACCAGCCGGTGTGGCAGGCCGGGTTCGTCTGGGACGACCCGGCGCATGTGACGCGAACCCAGCTGCGATCGGTGGAGGGCCTGGTGCGGATCTGGGCCGACCTGGACGCCACTCAGCAATACTATCCGCTGACCCACAGCATGTTCTGGGTGCAACACCGGCTGTGGGGCGACGATCCGCTGGGCTATCACCTGGTCAATGTGGCCCTCCACGCGGTCAACGCCCTCCTGCTGCTGGTCCTGCTCAGCCGGCTGCGGGTGCCCGGGGCGACGCTGGCGGCGTTTGTGTTCGCCCTGCACCCAGTGATGGTCGAATCGGTGGCGTGGGTCACCGAGCTGAAGAACACCTTGTCCGGGTTGCTGTACCTGGTGGCCGCCCTGGCGTACCTGCGGTTCGACCGCACGCGGCAAGGGCGATGGTATGCCGTGGCCCTGGGGCTGTTTCTGCTGGGCCTGGCCAGCAAGACGGTGGTGGCCACGCTGCCCGGGGCCCTGCTGGTCGTCTTCTGGTGGCAGCGGGGTCGCCTGGAGTGGCGCCGGGACGCCTGGCCCCTGGTCCCCTTCTTCCTGCTGGGAACCGTCGCCGGCTTGTTCACCGCCCTGGTAGAACGCCACCTGATCGGGGCCGAGGGGGCCGAGTTCGAGTTTAGCGTGATCGAGCGGCTGCTGATCGCCGGGCGGGTGCCGTGGTTCTACCTGGGCAAGCTGCTGTGGCCGTTTGAGCTGAGCTTTATTTACCCGCGGTGGGAGGTCCGCCAGACGGCCTGGTGGCAGTACGCCTACCTGCTGGCGACGGTCCTGGCGCTGGGCCTGGCCTGGCGGTATCGGCACCGCACGCGGGCCCCCCTGGCGACCCTGTTGTTTTTCGGCGGGACGCTGCTGCCGGTGCTGGGGTTCGTCAACGTCTACCCCTTCATCTTCTCGCTGGTGGCCGATCACTTTCAGTACCTGGCCAGCCTGGGCCCGATCACGCTGGTGGCGGCCGGCTGCGCGGTCCTGGCTGGCCGCCTCGACCGGTCGTGGACCCTGGCAATGGCGGCCCTCCTGCTGGCCGGACTGGCCACGCTGACCTGGCGCCAAGCTGTGCTCTACCACGACCGCGAAACCCTCTGGCTGGACACCCTGGCCAAGAACCCCACCTGCTGGCTGGCTCACAACAACCTGGGCAAATTGCTGTTGGAGAGCGAGCGGGTCGCCGAAGCGATACCTCATTTTGAGGCCGCCATCGGCGTGCGGCCCCATCATGTCGAGGCGCACACCAATTTGGGGGTCGCCAAGGCGGTCAGCGGCTCGCCGCGGGAGGCGATCCCCCATTTCCACGACGCCTTGCGGTACAACCCCCAGTTCGCCATGGCCCACAACAACCTGGGACTGGCGCTGGGCAAGATCGACCAGTTGCCCGAGGCGATCGGCCATCTGCAGGAGGCCCTGCGGCTGGACCCGGATTACCCCGAGGCCCACTACAACCTGGGGCTGGCCTTGATCCGCGACGATCGACCGGCCGAGGCCGCGGACCATTTCCGGCACGCCGTGCGGCAAAACCCCGCTTACGCCAAAGCCCATCATGCGCTGGGCCAAGTGTCGCTCAGGTTGGGACAAACGGCCGAGGCCGGCCAGCATTATGCAGAGGCGGTGCGGCTGGCCCCGGACGAGGCCGGGCCGCTGAACGACCTGGCGTGGCTGCGAGCCACCGCGGCCGACGCGGCACTTCGGGATGGCCAGTCCGCGGTGCGGCTGGCCCAGCGGGCGGTGCAGTTGAGCGGTCGGAAGGAGGCGGGGATCCTGGACACCCTGGCCGCCGCCTACGCCGAGTCCGGTCGGTGGGCCGAGGCGGTCGCCACCGCCGAAGAGGCCCTGGCCCTGGCCCGCCAGACGGGCCCACCGCCGCTGGCCGCCGATCTGCAGAAGCGGCGGGACCAATTTCGGGCCCGCCAACCGTGGCGCGAACCGCCGGCGGCCCGGTCCCCGTAGGCCGTTGGCCGGGCAAGGGATCTTCTCGCTTCCGCTGGCCCGCAATCTTCCGGTCCCCTCTCCCCCCCAGGGGGGAGAGCGAGAGGGTGAGGGGGGTCAGCAGCGCTAGGCCCCCCCACCCTGGCCCTAGTCTCACCCTCACGCCAGCTGTTGGACTACCAGGTCGCCAATCTGGCCGGTCGAGTGGCCCATCTTGCCGGCCGCCTGGCTGAGCATCTTGGTGCCGGTGACCTGGGCCACCGCCGCGTTGACCCGCGCTGCCGACGTGGCGTGACCGGCTTGTTCCAGCAGCATGGCCAAGGCGTTGATCGCGGCGATCGGGTTAATCACACCCTGGCCGGTGTACTTGGGGGCACTCCCCCCCATCGGCTCAAACATGCTCGTCCCGCCAGGCTCGGGATTGATATTCCCCCCCGCCGCCACGCCCATCCCTCCCTGGAGGATCCCGCCCAGGTCCGTGATGATGTCGCCGAACATGTTGGTGGTCACGATCACGTCGTAATATTCGGGGTTCTTGACCATCCACATACAGCAGGCGTCCACGTGGTTGTAGTCGGCCTTCACGTCGGGGTACTCCTGAGCAATCTCCTGAAAGGTCCGCCACCAGAGGTCATGGCCGTAGGTCAGGACATTGGTCTTGGCGACCAGGGTCAACATCTTCCCTTTGGGGTTATTGCGTTGGCGGGTGTACTCGAAGGCCCAGCGAATACACCGTTCGCAGCCCTTCCGCGTATAGAGCGCTGACTGGGTCGCCACCTCGTCGGCGGTGTTTTTTTTGTGAAATCCGCCCATGCCGCAGTAGAGGTCCTCGGTATTCTCGCGGACGACGACGAAATCAATATCCTCCGGTCCCTTGCCGGCCAGCGGTGTCTCGACGCCGGGCAGCAGCTTGACGGGGCGGAGGTTGATGTACTGGTCCAGCTGAAAGCGGACGTCCAGGAGCAACCCTTTTTCCAGGATACCCGGGGCGACGTCGGGATGGCCCACGGCCCCCAGGTAGATCGCATCGTACTGCCCCAATTCGGCCATGGCCCCCTCCGGCAAGACCTCGCCCGTCTTCAGGTAACGATCGCCGCCATAGTCAAAGTGTTGCAGCTCGTACTGCAGGGCATCGATTTTGGCGACCGCTTCCAGCACCTTCAGTCCTTCGGCCACGACCTCCGGGCCCGTGCCGTCGCCGCCGATCACGGCGATCCGCGTCGTTGAGGATGGATTGCTCAAGAGAAATACCTCGCTAGTATCGGGAAAAAACACGCACCGCCCACGGGCGGATTCTAGCCAGGGCCAGAGGGAGGGACAAGGAGCGGGGGAGACGATCCGTATCGTGTCGCGCGCTGACTTTTACCCCCCCACTCCCCTACTCCCCTACCCCCCTACCCCCCGGCCGCTCCAGATCCCCCGGCGGGCCTGACGGGCCTCCGACTCGGCCTGCCGAAAGATACGTTTGTACGTTTGGTTGTAGTTGAAGTTGGTGCGGGCCCGCGCGAGTCCTTGGCGGAGGAGGGCTTCGTTGAGCATCTGGCCGTCGACGTAGGCGTAGACCAGAAAACGGCCATAGCGATCGACACGTTCGCGGTCGCAGCGCAGCCGCACCTGGCCGTTGCGAAGGAAATGGCGGGTAAAGGCGGTCGCCTCTGCAGCACCTGGCTCGGCCACCTCCCCCAGTTCGGGAGTATCCACTCCGATCAGACGCACCTTGGCGCCGTTGGCCAGTCGCAGCGTATCGCCGTCGACGACATAGTCCACCTGGTAGACGCCTTCGCCAATCGCGTCGGGAACTGCCGGCCGCCGCCAATCGGACCCCAGGCGAACGATGACCAGCACGAGGACCGCCAGGAAGATCCATCGGCTGACGTGACGGTGGCGTCTCAAGCGGCGTGGCATAAAGAGGCGGGGGGGGGCCGGTCGAGCGGTGAGCGGTGATTTGCGCGTGGTGACCGATCGGCTCGATGACCGTTCGGCCGGAGAGCCGAACATTGCGATCCGTTGGGCGATTCGACTTTTCGTGATGGTGGCGAGGCCCTGAATTGCTGGCAGGGCCATTCGCCCGGCATTTTGGCTACTGCGCGAGGCGAAAGGTTGCGGCAAAGGGTCGAACCAGTCGGCGACTTTCGCTACCTGCTGAGGGATGGTTCCCCGCGGCTGCCACCGGGTGCATTTCACAAATTGTAATTGTTTGGCAGCATGCGAGTATGCGTGGGAGCCGTTTCGACTCTGATATCACATGGGTCACATTTTAAAGAGCAGGCTACCCCAGCTCTGAGCCCCGGCATTTATGCCGGGGCGATGATGTCCATCACCCCACCGGCGAGGCCCGTTTACGGGCCTTCTGGCCATGGCGGCTTCCGCCCTGGCGATCACGTGTGGTGCTGCTTGATTGAGTGTGGTTACGCCGCGAGTCATCCCAGGCTAAAGCCAGACAACGGCAAGCCCCGTAAACGGGGCTCGACACATTTTTTTACCCGATCTGAACCTCGTGCTAAAGCACGAGGCTATTCGCAGGAAGCCAGAAAAGCACGGGGCGG
>CAYFZZ010000171.1:0-4882 GCA_964347545.1 uncultured Planctomycetaceae bacterium
AACATTCTTGACGGCGAAGAGTTCATCGTCAAAGCGTTTCAATTTGCTCGCGAAGCGGATCCCGACGCACTGCTGATTTACAACGACTACCGCTGCGATCAACCGGGCAAGCTGGAAAAACTGATGCGGCTGGTCACATCCGTGAAAGCAAAGGGCGGACCCATCGACATCGTCGGCCTGCAAGCTCACTACGAATACGGGATGATACCTTTCGATGGCATCGATCGGGCGCTGGCGGCGATCCGCGAGCTGGGGTTGAGCGTTGTCTTTTCCGAGCTGGACATGGATGTGGTTACCCGCGTTGGCTGGTACATCGACGGAGGCCGACACCGCGAGCAGATGAAGAGCTTCGACCCGTACCCCGGTGTTCCGCCGCCGGACGTCCTCGGCAGCCAGGCCGAGCAATACGGCAGGCTGTTCCAGATCATCGACAAGCATTCCGACGTGGTGGACCGCGTCACTTTTTGGAATCTTCACGACGGTCAAAGCTGGATGAACCACTGGCCCTGGAAACGGACCAATCATCCGTTGTTGTTCGACCGGAGCGGACAACCGAAACCGGCCTACCGAACCGTGGTCGATGTTTTGAGCAAGACGAAAAAAATGTAACCCCTTAGCCGATGGCAGCCACTGGTTGTTGTCGCGCCCCGTGCTTTACGCGAGCAAATCAAGCTGAGAGAATCAGGTCGCCTTGCCGCAAGGACACGCACCTTGCCATTGCGCGAGCTTTGGCAGAGCGTTGCCGGAGGGGGTCGGGAGTCTTTTTCGCCACTCGACCCACGATCCATCGATGCAGGGGGTTCGTGGCGAAAAAGACTCCCGACCCCGTCACGCGTCGACCCTGTTAGGCGTCCCGGAAGAAAACGGGACGGGAAAGATCGGGATCGGCGTTCTTTCTTCGATCAAGAGCTCTTTTTCCCCGGCCGGCTGTACGTCTTGAACGATCGGGTCAGGTAAAGATATAATGATGCCGACCAGCATCCCCGGCTGGTGACCAGCATCCCCGGCTGGTGAAACGTTGCGTCCCGGCACCCTTGCCCTCGCCAGGTGGCGTAGCAGACGGCTATGGCAAGTAGCCCGGGCGTAGTCTCGTAATCTTCCTGCAAGCAACCCAGCCTGATCCGACCGTCAAGGAGTTGATCCCGTATGCCTGTTTCGATGAAGTGCCAGATGGTAGCTCGTCTTGTCCCTCCTGTGCGGCACGGTTGCCGGGGGGCCAGCCCCGGCGGGGGCGAGTTTTCTGCAGACCAGCGGCACCGCCGTCGGCTTCCCGCTCTGCTGCTGATGGCCGCCTGCGGATTCTGGGGATGGGTGGTCGATGGCCGGCCAGCGGATGCCGAGCCTGCGGTCCAGGGCAGGCATGCTTCCGTGCTGGACCTGTTCCCCAGTTCGGGGCTGCCTTCCAAAGCGGGCCAGACCCGTTGTTCGTTCGCTTACGAGCCGAGTGGGTCGACCTGGAACGCGGGAGTGGACGAGCGGCACGTGTTTTTCGCTTTCATCCAGGGGGAAGGCTGGCGGCTGGGCGTGGGGAAGGGCGGGCACATCTACTCGCTGCGCGGTCCCTACGGCGAATCGATACCGCCCCAACGCGAGCTCTCGCCGTGGAACGACGAGGTCTGGCAGTCGGTGATCACCAGCGAAGTGCTGGCTGACCCGATTCATCAATACCACGGAGCGCATCCGGATGAGTGGGGAAAGGTCTTTCCGTTGCTGTACTTCGTCCACCAGGCCGGAATCTATGTCAAAGGGGCTCGTCCTGATGACGATCGCGCCCCGGCTCCTTTTTATTCACCTTGCCTCCGCAAACAGTGGAACGGGGCCACGAAAACCTTGCGGCTGGTCAACTGGATGCAGCAGGCGAATTCCCCCTGCGTGTGGAAGTCGGGTGTGCTGATCTACACCGCTTATCGCGACCTGGGCGAGGGGATCATTGAGGTCGACCAGGTGTTGCACAATTTCGGCAGCGTGCCGCTGGACTACCTCAGCACCCCCTGGGGGGGCGTCCGCAAGTCCAGCTTGCCGCACACGATCATTTCCAAAGCGGACGGTTCCTGGGCAGAGGAAGAGGGGCTGTGGAATTGGGATGATGTCCCCGAACTGCGGCTGCCGCAGGCCGGCGGATGGGCGGCCTGGGTGCAGAATCCCGCCGACGATGCGTCGCCGGCGTTGAGCCTGGTGTTTGGCACCCAGCACGTGCAGGGGAACGAGGATCGTCCGGCCGATTTCGTGAAGGTGCCCTACCGGGTGGAGAGCGAGCGGAAGATTTTGTGGGGCACTGCGGGCAAAGCCGGGGAGCGTGACTACGAGGCGGCCGAGCAGGTGACCAAGCTGGCCTTGAGGCCGGGGGAATCGTGTTCGCTGCGGTGGTTCCTGGTCTCGGGCAAGTTTGGCCACGTCCGCCAGGTGGCCTCCCGGCTGGTTGCTCACGCCGAAATCAAGACCATCTCCTTCGACGCCGCGGCGATCCAGTCCGTGTGGGCGGCCGACGGTCGGGTCTCTACGTCGGGAGAGGGAGCACCGTGGGCCGGCTTCCTGGCTTTTCCCGTTCCCGGGAGTGTGCCTGTCTTTTTGCTGAAGGATCGTCGCAGCGGCGAATATCTGGTCACGACCGATATTTACGCGCTGGCGCCCAGCGAACCTTTCCCCAACCCCCTGCCGCCGGACCACGCCGAATACGCTCGTTACCAGAACCGGGTTTTCTACAAACAGTACAGTCCCCACATTGGCTATGAAGATCTGCTGGGGTACGCCTATCCCACCAAGCCGATCGACAAGCCGGCGGCGAAAATCGAGGCCCCCCCTGGGGTCCGCCTGCACCCGTCTGCCCAGAATCTGTGGTTGCCTCAGTAGAGGCTGAGCCGCCGGGGTGGTGCGACGGAAGTTAGTGGCCGCGTTGAACCGGGCGAACCGCGTCGGCGGCGGCCCGCGTGGCGATCGCACGGGAATCGGATCGTGACCTGTGCCCCGCTGCTGGACAGTGGCCACACCGGCGGTCTAGAATGCCGGCGTTGCTGAAGCCCTGACCGCGTTGGCCCTGGGGCGGCGAGGTCGGTTGACCAGCCGGTCCGGCCGGCCTTTTCCCGACCAGACCAGCCGTCTCGACACTATCTTTGGGAGAGCCCTCTTATGAAACGGATCGTTTACACGGCGCTCGCGTTGGCGGGGCTGGCCGGCATATCCTACGCGGCCCCGGCAGACAAGGCCCAGGACTTGGAAGGCATGTTCCGGCGGATCGATGCCAATCAGGACGGCAAGATCACGCCGACCGAGCATGCGAAATTTTGGCAGGGATGGTTCAAGCGGACCGATAAAAACGGCGATGGGGTGCTTGAGTTTGAGGAATATGACGACTCGCGCGTTTTCGCTCGTATGGATAAAAATCAGGACAACAAGGTGGACTCGGACGAGCACGATAGCTTTCGTGCTGGTCACTTCAAAATTCTGGACGAAAACCAGGACGGCAAGTTGACCTTGGAGGAATATACGCGAGAGCTATAAGGATGCGGGGAAGGCGCATCCACCGCGCGGTTGGCGCTGGCAGGCTTTGAGCCTGGCCTTGAGGGGCGGAATGGGGTCTGCCGAAAGCGGCCCGGCATCGCCGCCAGGTTACCAGAAGCGGTCGCGTTGCCGTTGGCCCATGGAATGGGTTACCGCCGAAAATAATCCGCCGCACCTGATAGGTGCGAAACCCTCACCGCTTAGGGAGCACACAGATGAAAAGCATCGTTTCCACAATTGTCGTTTGGGTGTTGCTGACCGGCCCCGCTTTGGCAGCCGCTCGCGACGCTGCTGCATTTGAGGCCATGGACACAGACAAAGACGACAAGGTGACGCTGGACGAGTTTCAGGCATTTTATAAAATCGTCTTTCAGGTCAAGGATAAAAACGGAGATGGGGTCCTGGATGAAGTGGAATTTAACAACCCCGACGCGTTTGAATTTGCGGACAAGAACAAAGATGGAAAGATCGATCCGGCCGAAGATCGAGCTCTTCGCGCTCATCACTTCCAGCAGCTTGACGCCAACCGCGATCAACACCTGACGCTCGAGGAATGGCTGGCCGATCCGTAACGCGGGGCCCGCCCCGACCCCGCCAGCATCCGGTCCCGGGTCCGGCGTTGTTTTTTGCGGCTCTTCGGAAAATCTCGTGGCGGCTAGGCCCCCCCGCGGGGGCATCTTTTTCCAGCCCGGCGGCAGGACGCAGGGCCACCGGATGGACGTTGCATCCTCCGGCTGGTCCGCGTGCCGCTTCGACTCCGGAAATCATTAATCCTCTGCAGCGAGGAGGCCGGTAAAAGGTATCTGGCGAAGAAGAATTTCACCACGAAGGACACGAAGAACACGAAGGTCAAATTCGACAGTCTAAAAAAACAGTTTAAGACAAGTTTAAAAGGACAGGCATCACCGGCCGCTTGAGTCGAATGATGATTGACGGATGTTGATTTTTGGGAACACTTTAGCCGACTGGCGGCGCGGCCTGATGTAGCCGAATTCGTGAGAATTCGGATCGTCTAGGCGGTAACCAAGGCAAGCTACTGAAGTCTCACGACTTCAGCTACCATTCGGCTAAAGTGTTACGATTGTTGATTGTTGAAGGTGCTGAGTGGGGCTGTGTGCTGCTTCGACTTCGCAAATCAACAATCATTAATCCTCAATAAGAAGTCCGCAGTAAGGCGTGCAGCAAGGCGGAGACAACTGGCTTTTGAGACGCTTTCTGACTTTTGCAGTGGTTTTGCTGAGCGGTCCCGGCGCGCCGGGGCCGCTCAAAGGACAAGGTCTGTTTTAGGGACGTTCATTGCGGGGCCATCGGCGGCTAGTCCCGGCGCGCCGGGGCCGCTCACGGGAAAAGCCGATTTCCTCTCATCCCTAGCCCCTAGCCCCTA
>CAYFZZ010000172.1:0-2641 GCA_964347545.1 uncultured Planctomycetaceae bacterium
GGTGCAGCAGCGTGCTGCGGAGTCTCGCGACGATTCGCAACAGAAAGACGAAGCCCCTGACGAGGCAGGGGCTTACGTAGATGTCTGCGACACCTCGCGAGAATACGCGGAAATGTCAAGCGGAGAGGACAGGATTCGAACCTGCGGACCCCTTAACGAGGTCACGGATTTAGCAAACCCGCGCTTTCGACCACTCAGCCACCTCTCCTAGGCAAGACGGCCAGCCAAAAAAAGCCCAGCCGCGCGGCCGGACTTCCCGGGACTGACCCTCGCACGGTTCCAATTGTAGGCATTCTAAGGGTATCCGCAAGGTCTTTCGCCTGCCCGACACACCGCCGTCCGCTCTGTGCCCGGATGATCTATAATCGGAGTAGAGGCACGCCGCCAAGCCCCACTCAGCCCGTCGGCACGGGCCCAGCGCGCCCGACTCCAGACCACAGGTCCCATGCTCGCTCTCTGTCCCCTGACCTCCGTTCGTACACGCACTGCGTTCGTGCTGCTCAGTACGCTCAGCGTTGCCGCGGCTGCCAGCAAACCTGCTCTAGCCGCCGAACTCAACGCTGCCGCGGCCGTCGCCGCTGCCGCCAACTCGATTACCGCTGGCGAACTCCAGCGCCACGTCCAGGTCCTGGCGGACGATTCGTTCGAGGGCCGCGAAGCCGGAAGCCGGGGCGGACACGCGGCAGGGATCTATTTGCGGACCGAAATGGCTCGACTGAACCTGGAACCGCTGGGCACGGACGGCGACTATTTTCAATACTTTCAGGGCAAATACCGTAACGTGCTGGGGATGGTCCGTGGGTCGGACGAAGAGTTGAGCCGCGAGGTAGTGCTGGTCGGTGCCCATTACGATCACGTCGGCTACGGCCGCTCGTCCAATAGCTACGGCCCGCTGGGTTACATCCACAACGGCGCTGACGACAACGCCAGCGGCACCGCGGGCTTGCTGGAATTAATGGAAGCCTTCAGCCGCCTGGCCACCCCCCCCCGCCGTTCGGTCATGTTCGCCTTTTGGGACGGCGAAGAAAAAGGGCTCCTCGGCTCGTGGCATTACGTGGCTCACCCCAGCATCCCCCTCCCGCACACGCGGCTGTTCGTCAACCTGGACATGATCGGCCGCCTCCGCGGGGACGATCTGTTCGTCCACGGAACGCGGACCGGCTTCGGACTCAGGCAGCTGGTCGCCCGCGCCAATCGGTCGGGAAGCCTCAAACTGGATTTCCCCTGGGAGATCAAGGAAAACAGCGACCACTTCCCGTTCTATCAACGCCAGATCCCTTTCGTGATGCTGCACACCGGGCTGCACGACGATTACCACAGCCCCCGGGACGATGTGGAAAAAATCAATGTCGACGGCATCCAGCAGGTAACCCGTCTGCTGTTCGAACTGGTCTATCAAGCGGCTGATCGCGAGGCGTCGGCCAGTTTTCGCCAGGCGGTGCGACACGAAGCGCTCGCCAGGCGAAAGCGGCACCAGCGGCCCGCGGCGCTCCCGCCACCACGGCTGGGGGTCAGCTGGGATCCGCAGGCGGACAGGACCCAGGGCGTGCGGGTCACCAGCGTCCGAGCCGGCTGGCCGGCGGCCGCCGCCGGGATCCGGCCGGGGGACCGTATCCGCAGCGTCGCAGGGCAAGAGATCTCCAGCGGCGCACAGCTGCAGGCGGTGCTCGTCGCCGCCAAAGCCCCAGCAGAAGTCGTCGTGGAACGGGAAGGTGCCCAGGAACCGCTGGCCCTGGCCGTCCCACTGAAAGGCCGTCCTTACCGGATCGGCATTTCGTGGCGAGTCGATGACGCCGAGCCGCAGAGTGTGGTTTTGACCCGCGTCATTCCCGGCTCGGCCGCCCACCGCGCCGGACTACAGCCCGCCGACCGCATCTACGAGGTCGACGGCCAGCCGATAGCCCACAGCGACCATTTTCGCAAGCTGCTGGCCGCCGCCGGCAACACCTGCCAGTTGTTGGTCGAACGACAAGGACGACTGGAAAACAAGCGGCTGGAACTTTTGACGCTGCCGCCAACGGCTACGGAACTGGCCGGCGATTAAAAGACAGCCGGCCGCTCGTCACTGCGGACCCTCGACCGCTCCTTCACCCCCCCAGGCCCGTTTCAGCCGCTCTGCCGCCGCTCGGATCTCCACCATCTCCGGCGTGGCACGCTTTTTCTCCACGTGCTTGATCTGCAAGCTCATCCGTGGGTTCTTTTGGAATCGCGCATAGTGCCGGTCCAAAAAATCCCAATACAGCGTGGTGAAGGGACAGGCCTCCTCCCCCGTGGCCGCTCGATAGTCGTACCGACAGCCCCCACAAAAATTGCTCATCCGATGAATGTAATTGCCGGTCGACACGTACGGCTTCGTGCCCACGATCCCCCCATCCCCATACTGGCTCATCCCCAACGCGTTCGGCAACGACACCCAGTCCACGGCATCCACGTACATGGCCATGTGCCACTCATGAAACTTGTGTGGGTCGACACCCAACATCAACGCCAGGTTGCCAAGCACCATCAAGCGATGGATGTGATGCGCGTATCCATGGTCGATCACGTGCCGCATCGACTCGCGTACGCAGTTCATGTCGGTCGCGCCGTCCCAGAAGAACGCAGGCAGGTCGTGCTGTTGGTCGAAGTGATTCAGCTCGAT
>CAYFZZ010000173.1:0-5145 GCA_964347545.1 uncultured Planctomycetaceae bacterium
TGCCTGGGATCTGGCGGCACATGAACGACAGCAGGCGATCGCCCGGGTAGAGGTAGTCAATCGAAAAGCTATCCCACATTTGGCTATCCGGCGGCCGCGTGAAGCGGCCCCCGCTGCCATAGGCGGAAACCGGCGGGGCCCCCATCACCCAGTTGATGACGTCCAGGTTGTGCACCGCCTGCTCGCAAATCTGGTCGCCCGAAAGCCAGGTGAAGTGCATCCAATTGTTCAACTGGTACTCAACGTCGCTCATCCCCGCTTGCCGCTTGCGATACCAGATCCCACTGCTGCAATAGCGGCTGGTGGCGCTGACGATCTGGCCGATAGCACCGGCCCGCACCTGGTCCACGGCCGCCACGTAGTTGGTCTGCCGCCGGTATTGCGTGCCGGTCACGATCGCCGTCTGGTTCTTTTCCGCGGTCTGGTGGGCCGCCAGGCAGGTGCGGTACCCGGCCGGGTCGACGCAGGTCGGTTTTTCCGCAAACACATGCTTGCCCGCTTGCACCGCCGCTTCCAGGTGCAGCGGCCGGAAGCCGGGCGAGGCGGTCAACAGCACCAGGTCCACGTCGGGGTCTTCGCAGACGCGGCGGTAGGCGTCCAGGCCGGCAAAGATCTTGTCGCTTTTGACCGCCACGCGATCCCCATATTGACCTGCCAGGGCCCGGACCATTGCCTCGCACTTGGCCCCGTACAGGTCCGCGGCGGCGACCAGCCGTACGTTTTCGTTGATGTTCAGCGAATCTCGAGCGGCCCCGCCCCCGCGGCCCCCACAGCCAATCACCGCCAGGTTGATCGTTTCATTGGCCGACTTGCGGGGCGCCCGTTCTTCCCCGCGGACGGCGGTCCCCCGCATCCCCGCCCAGGCGACGGCAGACGCGGCCGCCGAAGCGGCCGGCAAAAACTCGCGACGATTGATCGATTCCCTCATGCCAGCTCCTCTCCTGTCAGGTACCACCCCCGCAAGAACCACCCCCGGGTCGGGAAAACTTCCGACATGATAACACCCCGCGGGCGGGCCTCCCATGGCCGCCGCAGGTCCCCACGAACAAACCGCACCGCGGTTCGGGGTGAACACCCGCTAGGCGGCAGGACGTACAGCGCCCCCTGCCCGCGCAAACGCCAGGGCCGGGAACGTGCGCGTTTCCGGCCCTGGCAGGGTCTGGTCCGCAGCGGGACAGTTCAGTCCAGCTCGCGGCGGATCTTGCGGGACATGTCCTCGATCGTGTCGGCCCACCGCCGCAAGCCGCGGCCGATCTGCTCCATCTGCTCGTTGTCGTCGCGGTCGGCCTGGCGCTTCAGCGAGCGGCAATGGCGTTCCAAGGCGTCAGCGGCGTTTTCGGCCATCCGAGCCTGCTCGATGATCATCGCCCGGCGAGCCGAGAGGGGCTGCTGGCCGTTGACCACTTCCGCCAGAAATTGCCTGGCCAACTGGCTGCTCTGCCTGGCCTCGATGCTGGCCACGTTCAGCTGCTGAAAGTGCTGAGGGTAGTCGTTGAACAACGCGTAATTTTCAGCCAGATACTCGCGGATGATTTTCGAGTAACCCGCGGCCGTGCGCGCTTTTTCAAACAGCCGGTCGATGGGGGGGTGGTCGGCGGCGGCGCGGCCGGCCAACGTGCCGGCCAGGATCAGGGCGGCCAGAGCGGTTAAGGCGGTCTTCATCGTCAATCTCCTTGCAAACGAGGGGTAGGGGAAACGGCCACAGCGACATCGCTCGCGGCCCTACCCCCTCCAGCGAAAAACGGGCCCGGATGTTACCCCGCCCCCTTCCGCTGCCAGGCCCTGGCTGAGCGGACCGGTTTTCAGTTCCCCCTTCAGGCAGCCTCTGGCCGGCTCGGCCCGCGCTGAATGCACCCCCCGGGCCATCATGCCTGTCCTTTTTCTGTCAGTCTGTCTGGCTCCTGTAGCCGGCCTCTTCGAGGCTGGTGTCTGACTCCCTGGGAGCGGAAAGGGCCTAGGGGCTCAGTTAGGGGAAGAGAGGGTGATGGGGTGCGGGTCTCGTCATGCGGGGGACGCGTCAGGAGTGCCCGTCCTACAAGCATCCCCATCCGAACTCAACCGCGGAGCGGTTGCAGCGATTAGCCGGAGGTAAGCGCAGCGCCACCTCCGGATACGCGGCCATCCCCCCCTCCCCCCCAAAAAAAATGCATCCCGCAGGGATGCCAGCTAGACGAGAGGCCGGGTGTGGGTTGCGGGAGGCGAGCTTCGCGATCCGGGATGAGAGACCGTCGGCGGCAGAGGGCCGGCGTCTGTCCCCACAAAGGGCCCGTCAGCCGCTGGGCGAGGGTCTCCGCTGAGCGGACCTGCTCGTAGTTCCGCCTTCAGGCGGCCTCTGGCCTGCGCGGCCCGCGATCAGTTCACCCCCCGGGGCAATCATGCGTGTCCTTTTTCCGTCGGGCATGCATCCCAGACCTGGGGCTGGCACCCTCCTTGCTCTACCCAACTCAACCGCGGAGCGGTTGCAGCGATTAGCCGGAGGTAAGCGCAGCGCCACCTCCGGATACGCGGCCCCCCCCAAAAAAAATGCATCCCGAAGGGATGCCAGCTAGACAAGAGGCGGGGTGTGGGTTGCGGGACGCGAGCTTCGCGATCCGGGATGAGAGACCGGCGGCAACAACCATGGCGGAACAGGCAACGCGATTCAGCGTGGCCACAGCCGGTCGCTGCAAGCGACGAAGCGGTTGCCATCATTTTAAATTTTTAGGCGCTGCGAGGATGGCTTGATGCCAGGCAGTGGCTTGCTGCACAAGCTGGCGGGTCTTCTCTGGTTGAGCGGCTGACAAATTATGGGATTCGCGAGGATCGATGGAAAGGTCATACAATTCCGCGCGGCTGCCGTCGTAGTCACACAGCAGTTTCCAGGGGCCGTGCCGTACGGCCAGGTCGGGCAGGCTTTTCATTCCTGAGGCGTTCTTGAAGTCAGGAGGCCGGCTGAAGAAGATCGGCCCCTTTCTCGACTCCACGCCCTTGCCGAGCAGCGTGTCGGACAGGTCCTCGCCGTCGCACTCCGCGCCGGCGGGCTTGCGGGCACCGCCTAGGTTCAGCAGCGAGGGGACGAGGTCGATGGCGGAAAAGACCGACTCGGTGTTGCGCGTCCCCGTGGCCGATGCTTCCATGAGACCCGGGCCCCATACGATCAGGGGCGACCGGATGCCGCCCTCGTACAGCTGCCACTTCACGCCGCGAAACGGGGTCGCCCGCCCCGCACCTGGTTCAGGACCGTTGTCCGAGCAAATCAGAATGAGGGTGTTGTTCCGCAGCGCCTTGTTTTGCTTGATGGAGGTAAACAGCTTGCCCAGCTGGGCATCCATCCCTTCCAGCACGCCCAGGTACTTGGCCCGCTGGCTGCCGTCGCCCCACTTTTCCACCAGCGGCCAGAACGGGGAATGCACATCGTCGGGCCACAGGTTGATGTAAAAAGGCTTGCCATCCTGCTGTGATTGGTCCATGAAATCGATCGCCGCATCGACAAAGCCGCCGGTGATTTCCGAGCGCTGCATCCAGATCACCGGTCGACCCAGCCGCATGGCATCCTGCCAGATCCTGCCCACCTTGCCATCCGGCCGTTTTGTCAGCGGCAGCAGCTTGGCCCCCAGCCCCTCGAAATTGGTCAACGACGCATCGAATCCGTATTCCGTGATCGCGGGGGCATCGGTCACATCCCGCTGGCCACCCATGTGCCACTTGCCGAAGTGGCCGGTGGCGTAACCGGCTTGTTTCAAGCTGCGGGCCAACATCGGCGCCTGGGGGTCCAGCCAGTTCGCCATGCCCCGCTGCTGGTTCTTCTCACGAAATGCCAGGAAGGAGGTGATCCGCCACCGCTGGGGATAAGTCCCGGTGGAGATCGCCACGCGCGAGGGCGAGCAGACGGGCGCGTTGACATAAAACTGTTCGAAGGCCATGCCTTCCTTGGCCAGCGCGTCGATGTGCGGCGTTGCCGCATCCTGGTTACCAAAGCAGGAGAAGTCCGCCCAGCCCATGTCGTCGATGAAGACCAGGATGATGTTAGGGCGAGCCTGGTCCTTGTCCCGGTCTGTCGACTCCGCGATCCGTGTCGCCGTCAGGGCGAACAAGCCGGCAGAAGCAAGCGTTGCGAAGCGAAGATGGTTCACCAGTCTTGATCTTCCAGCTGTTTATTCTGGATTTCGGAATTGAGCGTTGATTGGTTTGAGCCGCTGTGGGTCCACTTTGATCACCTTACGATCAAAGGAGATGAAGCCATTGACTTCTTTGTAAAAATCGGTCAGCTCGGTGTAAATGATGGAGCACAGGTTATGGGTCTGGCGCATCGCGGTGGCCTGCCGGACCAGCTTTTCGGGTCGAAAAAGGACAGGCAAAAAGTCGAAAAAAAGTCGAAAAAGGACAGGCATGATCCAAGGTGAGGCTCGAAAAAAGGACAGGCATGATCCGGGCCAGGGGGCGGACCGGAGCCGGGCGACCTTTTCCGCTGAGCGGCGTGGTAAGAGATGGCCCCGTAGGCACTTGGGGCGGGACCGGCCAGTTGCCCTCTCGGAAAGTCCGAGCCTGCGGCCACCGCCCCTGGCCGCTCGCCACAATCAATCCATGTGCATGCTTTTATCCCGGTGCGGCAACCATGCCTGTCCTTTTTTCGGTTCCCATGCCGGCTGCCCCAACAATGCCTGTCCTTTTTCTGCCGGCTGCCCCAACCATGCCTGTCCTTTTTTCGCCTTTTTCGGTAACCAGCCGGGACTTGCCCCGGGCTGAGGGGGGCTGTCCCCACAAAGGGCCCGTCAGCCGCTGGGCGGGGGTTTCCGCTGAGCGGACCTGCTCGTAGTTCCGCCTTCAGGCGGCCTCTGGCCTGCGCGGCCCGCGATGACTTCACGCCCCCCGGGCAACCATGCCTGTCCTTTTTTCGTCCCCTTTTTCCGTCCCACTCATCTTCGTGCTCTTCGCGCTCTTCGTGGTAACTCGCTCGCCGTGATATTCTCTGAGCGCTTGTCCCTCCCACCGACTGTCCGGCGCCTGGGGGGGAGGAAGCGAAGGGACGAAGAAGAGCCGCCTAAAGACGGAACTACGAGCAGGGGGTTCGGTAACCAGCCGGGACTTGCCCCGGGCTGAGGGGGGCTGTCCCCACAAAGGGCCCGTCAGCCGCTGGGCGGGGGTTTCCGCTGAGCGGACCTGCTC
>CAYFZZ010000174.1:0-5460 GCA_964347545.1 uncultured Planctomycetaceae bacterium
AATGAGCCACCCGGCTGAGCGTCGCTGGAGGGGATCAGAGTGATGGGGGGGCGGGTGCCCGTTAGCTTAACGTCTGCCGGTGGGGACGTCGACGTGCCACGAGCCGTCCGGGCTGAACAGGCTCAGCCCGCGGGTCTTCCGCTCTCTGACGAGCTGACCCTGGCGCGAGGCCGGTCCCGCCTGCGGGCGGCTGGCCGATCCACCCCGGGGCAGGCGGTCGCGACTCGGTACAAACACCATCGCCAGCCGCAGGGTCCCTGCCGAGGCCCACCCGGTCGCCACGCCAAGCCCCACCGCGGTGGCCAGCCGGGCCCTGCCCCACCCACCCTGATCCCCCTCGTTGACTTGGCCCCCCCGACGATCCATACTCACTCAGCGATCGAACGCTGGGGCGATGGAGCTCTTCCGGTCGTCGCCCTGGATGGTGTGTTGGAATTTCTGTTCCTGGAAAGCTTTGGAGTGCATGGTGTGATGATCAGCAAAGAATGGGTGATGGCGATCGTGGTGGGATTGGCGTTCAGCGGGATGGTTCTGGCGGACGAGCATGAAGGGGGTGCGGAGAAGGCTGCCAAGGGAAAGAAGAGGCCTTCTCCAGAAGAGGTCTTCAAGACCTGGGACACGGATGGCGACGGAAGCATTAGTCTGGAAGAGTTCACCGCTCAACGAAAAGCCATGATGGAAAAGCGAGCCAAGGCCACAGGCAAGGCGGCACCGAAGGTCAAAGACGAGCAGTTCAAGAAAGTCTTCGACGCCTGGGACTCCGACCAAAGTGGCGGCATTTCCCAAGAAGAATTTGTGGAACATTCTAAAAAACGCAAACCTAAAGCCGGGAAGGCAAAAGCCGGAAAAGCCAAAGCCAAGAAACCAAAAGACGGCAAGAAAAAGGCCGCCCCCGCGGAATAAGGTCCGGTTGCTCTTGACCCCGGACTCAGCCCTCCAAGGCATCCCTGCTGCTGCAGGGATGCCTTTTTCGTAACCCTTTTTTCCCAGGGCGATGGCCGCCGCCGATCCGCTGCCGCGTGTCCGCTCAGATGCCCAGCTCCCGTTTCGCCTGACCAAACTTTTCGATGGCCCATTCCAGATCGGCTCGCGAGTGGGCCGCCGAGATCTGGGTGCGAATCCGCGCCTCGCCTTGCGGTACGACGGGATAGGAAAAGCCGATCACGTAGACGCCTTTTTCCAGGAGGCGGTCGGCCAGGGCGGTCGCCAGAGCGGCGTCGCCCAGCATGATGGGGACGATCGGGTGCTGGCCCGGGAGGACGTCGAACCCCAAGCGGCTGATCTGGTCCCGGAAGAAACGCGTGTTGGCCTGCAGCGTGTCCCGCAGCTGGGTGGATGCGGACAAGAGTTCCAGCGCCCGCAGCGAGGCGCCGACGATGGGCGGAGCGAGGGTGTTGGAGAAGAGGTAGGGTCGCGACCGCTGGCGCAACAGTTCCACGATCTCTCGCCGAGCGGCGGTGTAGCCGCCGCTGGCGCCTCCCAGGGCCTTGCCCAGGGTCCCGGTCAGGATGTCGATGCGGTCCATCACCCCGTGGTGCTCGTGGGTCCCCCGGCCGCCGCGGCCCAGGACCCCCACCGCGTGGGAATCGTCGACCATCACCAGGGCCTGGTAACGGTCCGCCAGTTCGCAGATGTCGGGCAGAGCGGCGATGTAGCCGTCCATGGAGAAGACCCCGTCGGTGGCGATCAGCCGATAACGGGCCCCGCGGGCGGCCTGCAGCTGGCTTTCCAGATCCTGCATGTTGTTGTTCTGGTAACGATAGCGCTGGGCCTTGCTCAGCCGGATCCCGTCAATGATGCTGGCGTGGTTCAGCTGGTCCGAGATGACGGCGTCTTCGGGACCCAGCAGCGTTTCAAACAAGCCGCCATTGGCATCGAAACAGGACGTGTACAGAATCGCGTCCTCGGTCCCCAAAAACTCGCTGATTTTTTGCTCCAGCTGTTTATGGATCTGCTGGGTACCGCAGATGAACCGTACCGAGGCCATGCCGTAGCCCCAGCGGTCCAGAGCCGCGTGGGCCGCCTGGATGATCTCGGGGTGTTCGGCCAGCCCCAGGTAGTTGTTGGCACACATGTTCAGGACCGGTTGGTCCTGGCCGACGCGGACGTGCGCGTCCTGGGGCGTGGTGATCACGCGTTCGGCCTTGTACAACCCTCCGCGGCGGATCTCGTCCAGCTGGCGGGCCAGGTGTTGTTGCATGCCACCGTACATTTGCTGCTTTCCCCACTCCCCCCGCCACTCAATCGTGCCAGTTCAAAATCACCTTGCCCGCTTGGCCCGACTGCATGACTTCCAAGGCTTGTTCGAACTCGGTGTAATGCAACCGATGCGTGATGACAGGCCGGATATCAAGGCCGCTCTGCAGCATCACCGTCATCTTGTACCAGGTCTCGTACATCTCCCGTCCGTAGATGCCTTTGATGGTCAGCATATTGAAGATCACGATATTCCAGTCGATGGTCATGGGCTGGCTGGGGATTCCCAGGATGGCGACTTTGCCGCCGTGGCACATGTTGGCCAGCAGTTCTTCCAGAGCCTCCTGGCTGCCGGACATCTCCAGGCCCACGTCGAAGCCTTCGACCATCCCCAGTTGGCGTTGCACATCGGCAATTTTCTGGTGGCGGACATCGACCGCCAGGGTGGCGCCCATTTGCCGAGCCAGTTCCAGGCGATAGGGGTTCACATCGGTCACCACGACGTGCCGCGCGGCGGCGTGCCTGACGATGGCCGTGGCCATGATGCCGATCGGTCCGGCGCCGGTAATCAGCACATCTTCCCCCAGGACGGGAAAGGAGAGCGCCGTATGGACGGCATTTCCGAAGGGGTCAAAAATGGCGGCCACGTCCCGGTCCACGGACGGGTCGTGATGCCAAACGTTGGTCATCGGCAGCGCCAGGTACTGGGCGAAGGCCCCGGGGCGATTTACGCCGATCCCCTTGGTATCGGCGCAGAGGTGCCGGCGGCCGGCCAGACAGTTGCGGCACCGTCCGCAGACGACGTGGCCCTCACCGCTGACGATCTCCCCGGGATAGAAATCGGCCACATTCGAGCCGACCTCGACAATCTCGCCCACGAACTCGTGGCCGATAATCAGCGGCACGGGGATCGTCTTTTGGGCCCACTCGTTCCACTCGTAAATATGCAGATCCGTGCCGCAGACGCCCGTACGATCGATCTTGATCAGCACGTCGTTGATGCCAATCACCGGTTCCGGCACATCTTCCAGCCACAAGCCGGGGGTGGCGTCGCGTTTGACAATCGCTTTCATGGCTGCCCGGTCCGCTCCTGCGACCCTTTGCGACCCGTCTGGGGGAAATTTTACTGGTCC
The DNA here is from genome assembly GCA_964347545.1 of uncultured Planctomycetaceae bacterium. Classification (GTDB taxonomy): domain Bacteria; phylum Planctomycetota; class Planctomycetia; order Pirellulales; family UBA7805; genus CS4-C045. The sequence continues at coordinate 3,330 of CAYFZZ010000174.1, forward strand.
CTGCCGCAGAGGGATAGCTGGTGACCGAGCCCGCCGGGGGCGACGCCCCCGCACCTTGGCTGGCGAGCCGATTCGTGAGAGAATTTCAGCGAAAGGAGTCCGCGGTTCGGGCGACGTTGGCCGCGGCGCGGGAGCGGCGCGAATGGCCGGGCAGAGCCCGGACATGTCTGCCGGCCGGCAGCGGCCGACCGGCCGTGGTTGAGGAAAGGCAGAAAGGATAACACTTTAGCGGATTGCGGGCCCCAAAAGGTTGGCACAAAACAGGTTTTGAACAGGAGGGAACCGAGAAAACAGAGCTCTGTTGTCTCCGTATCGTCCGTTTCAGGATCCATCTAATGTGTTGGTAAGCTTTCGTTATGGTAGAGCTGGCAACTAGTTGGCTGGCAGGTACGTCTGGATCCCTTCGGTAATAATTTCGATGGAATCGTGGCCATGCTGCTTACGTGTTTGAAAAATGCTCATCAGAACAGCTTGTGCATCTGCTTTCCTGCTCACTGCAATGGAAACATTTTTATCGCATAAACCAAATGCCGTTTTTTGATTACTGCGAATTTAACATGATTGATCCCGTTACCGAGAAGACAAAGTCAACTGAGCTCTGTGGCCTCTGCGACCTCCTGTTCAGAAATCTAATGCCGTGATACCGGGTCGCTGCTATCGGCTAAGGCATTACCGGAAAGGATCCCCCATGCGTATTTGGCAGATCACCCCGCTGGCCGTCATCGTCGCGTGGAACGGCGCCGGCTGGGCCGCAGACGCCGACCGTCTGCCCGCACCACCAGCAGGTTTTCGGGCCCTGTTCAACGGCCAGGACTTCACCGGCTGGCACGGCCGGGGGCACGTTAATCCACGCCAGCTGGCGGCCATGCCGGAGAAGGCGCGGCAACGGAAGCGGGCCGCGGACTGGGCCGAGGCGGAACGGCACTGGCGAGTGGAGAACGGCGAGCTGGTCAATGACGGGCAGGGTCCCTACTTGACCACCGACGCCGATTACGGCGATATCGAGCTGCGGTTGGAGTACAAGACCGTGGCCCTGGCCGACAGTGGCATCTATCTGCGCGCGACCCCCCAAGTGCAGATCTGGGATTTCACCGAGGCGGGCGGGAAGTGGAAGTTCGGTGCCGACAAGGGGTCCGGGGGGCTGTGGAACAACCGCCGGGGGGCGGCCGGTAAAGATCCGCTGGTGCTGGCCGACAAGCCGTTCGGCCAGTGGAATCAGCTGCGAATCCGGCAGGTGGGGGCGCGGACCAGCGTGTGGCTGAACGACCAGCTGGTCGTGGACCACGCCACCATGGAAAATTACTGGGACCGCAGCCGGCCCCTGTTGGCCAGCGGACCGATCCAATTGCAGACCCACGGCGGCGAAATCCGCTGGCGCAATATCTGGCTGCGCGAGATCCCCCCCGCCGAAGCGAATGCCATTTTACGAGGAACGAGTAAGGGCTTTCAGTCCATCTTCAACGGGAAAGACTGGTCCGGCTGGGAGGGACCGGTGGACAACTACGAAATCCAACACGGCGCGATCCGCTGTCGGCCCGATCAAGGGGGCGTGATTTACACGACCGACGAATACGGAGACTTCGTGGTGCGGCTGGAATTCCAGTTGCCGCCGGGCGGCAACAACGGGCTGGCGATTCGCTATCCGGGCCAGGGGGACCCGGCCTACGTGGGCATGTGCGAGCTGCAGGTGCTGGACAGCGAGCATCCGAAATTTCAGAAGCTGGACCCCCGCCAACGGCACGGGTCCGCTTACGGCATGGCCGCCGCCCATCGCGGCTACCTCCGCGCTTTGGACCAGTGGAACTACCAGGAGGTAACCGTCGTCGGCTCGACCATCCAGGTGGAACTGAACGGTTACCCGATCCTGGACACGGATCTGGGCCGGATCACCACCTTCCTGGACGACCGGCCGCACCCCGGCAAGGACCTCCGCCGCGGCCATTTCGGCCTGGCGGGCCACAGCGATCCCGTTCAATTTCGGCAGCTCGAGATCCAGCGGCTGGACAAGCCGCCTGCCGCCAACCCCGACCCCTAACCGGCCAGGACCCTCGCAACGGGTCCGACACGCCGACGGTTGGCGATGGAACAGGAACAAGTGGGACACTTGTTCTACAATCTTCGCCACCCAACC